>JAKSOW010000111.1 GCA_024405395.1 Kiritimatiellia bacterium
CGCGCCACCGGCTGATAGGCCTTGGCCATCTGGTAGAACTCCAGCTGCACCAGGGCAGACAGTACCATCAGGATCGGTGCCAGCGCCTTCAGGGGACAATAGAGAAAGAGCCCCACCACCGCAGCCGCGGTGGTGAGTGCCGTTACGACTCTTCGGGCAATGGGATTCACGCTTGTCCTTACTCTTTCAACGTCCCGCAGGGCACTTCGCCATGCCTTACAGCGCGATGCGCAGCGTCGACTCGCGCGCCGGGCCAATGGAGAGAATGCCCAGCTTGGCACCAGAAAGCTCAACCAGGCGGTCCACATAGGCCTTCGCCTTGGGCGGCAGATCCTCCATCCGCGTAATGTTGGAGGTCTCGCAGAGCCAGCCGTCCATCTCCTCGTAGACGGGCTCCACGCGCGCCAGCTCCGCCGCCGAGGTGGGCATGTAGTCAATCACCTTGCCGTCCAGCTTGTAGGCCACGCAGATCTTGATCTTGGGCAGCGTATCCAGCACATCCAGCTTTGTCATGGCCCAGTAGTCCACGCCATTGACCTGCTGCGCGTAGCGCGCGATGACGGCGTCATACCAGCCGGTGCGGCGCGGACGTTTCGTGACCGCGCCGAACTCGTGGCCGCGCTCGGCCATCGTCTTGCCGTCGGGGTCCTGCATGTCCACGGCGTTGTAGAGCTCCGTGGGGAACGGCCCCTCGCCGACGCGCGTCGTGTAGGCCTTGATCACACCCACCACGCAGTCGATGTCGCGCGGCGAAAGGCCGGAGCCGATGCACGCGCCGCCCGAGGTGGGGTTGGAGGAGGTCACGAAGGGATACGTGCCGAAGTCGATGTCGAGCATCGTGCCTTGAGCACCCTCCATGAGGATCGACTTGCCCTCGGCCTTTGCCTTGTGGAGCAGCGGCACGGTGTCGACGATGTAGGGAGCCAGCTTTTCCTTGGCCACTTTGTAGATCGAGACAATCTCATCGGCGTCCATCTGATAGTCTTTGATCGTGCAGCCGGGCACCTCGATCTGGTCCCCCTCATCCACCCGTTCGGCCTTCAGCATGCGCAGCTTCGCGTTCGTCTCCTCCACCTGCTCACGCACGAGGTCAAGAAAATTCGCGGCGAGCATATCGCCGCAACGCAGACCCGTACGGCTCACCTTGGCGGCGTAGGCCGGGCCGATGCCGCGACCGGTGGTGCCAATCTTCTTGCCCTTGGCGCGGGCGGCTTCCTCGGCCTTGTCCAACGCGCGGTGATAGAGCATCACCATCTGGGTGCGGGTGGAGATGAACAGGCGCCCGCGTGCCTCGACGCCCGTGGCACGCATGCCCTCGATCTCCTCGATGAGGTCGAGCGGATTCATCACGACGCCATTGCCGATCACACAGACCTTACCCTCATGAAGGATACCCGAGGGGATGAGACGCAGCACGCGTTTGACGCCCTCGGCGATCACCGTATGACCGGCATTGGAACCGCCCTGATAGCGCACGACGTAATCCGCCTTGTTCGTCAATACGTCGATGATCTTGCCCTTGCCTTCGTCCCCCCACTGGGATCCGATCAAAACCGTGTTCATTAGAAATGCCTTCCTTCTTTGAAAATCAGTGCCGACATTATATCAAAAGCGTCTCCATGTGTCCACAGGACAGAATAACCTCCGGCTTAACCCGCAGATGGTTAATGCGCCAGCAACGTCAGCAATTCCGCTGCAATCTTTCCTGAAATGAGAAGCGAATCAGCGGATATCTTGTCCACCGTATCCTGCTGCGTATGCCAATAGTCATTGCGCCCTGGCGCCGACCCGAAGTCGAAGTCAATTAGGTCAATAGCCGGGCACTTCGCATCCAGAAAGGCCTGGTGGTCATCCTTGACGAGCAGATCGTCGGCCAAGGTCAGATACTTTGCCACCCCTGCCCGCTCCGCCGCCAGCCGCGCCAGTCGCCGCAGGGACGGGTCGCCGTTACCCGGCACAATGATGTTGAGGTCCTTGTCCCCAAGCATGTCCAGGCAAATGGCACCATGCACGGCCCGTCGCTTCTGGCGATATACCTCCACCAGGTGCTGGGATCCCTGGAAGCCGTCGTGTGGACCATAGTCGCGGCGGCATTCCTCAGCATCCGTCCACACGAGCGCAATGTTGTCGCCCTGCGGGCCCGCCCGGCGAATGGCCCCTGCCAAGGCAACCAACAGACCTGAAGTGGATGCTCCGTCATTGGCGCCCTGAAACCCTTCACCGGCATGCGGGGCCGTGTCGAAATGCGACATCACCACCACCCAGGGCGCATTGGTGCGCGTTCCGGGGAATTCGACCATAATGTTCGAGAAACACTTTTCGCCATCAGGCGTCATCGCCGTAAAGGAGTCAAGCGCGGCATCCACGCCCGTGCGGCTCACGCGGTCGAGAATCCAGTTGGCCGCCAGCCTTCCCCGCAGCGTGCCGGCGTTTCGGGGGGAATGCTCACGCGCAAGCGCCACCGCCTCGTCGTACGCAAGCTTTGCGTCGGCGGGGGAAAACGTAATGGCGGCGGCCAAGAGCGCGGCAAACACGACGGGACTAGTCCAACTTGACGCCGATCATCGCCAACACGCGATCCAGGTCGTCATTGTCCAGGAAATCGATCTCCAGCACGCCCTTCGTGTGCTTGCCGTTGGCGTGCGTGACACCACTGGGCACACGTACGGCGCACCCCAACAACTTGCGCATCTCATCCTGCAGATTGCGCACATAGCTCTCCGGCAGATCCGGCGTGCCAGTCTTCTTTTCGACCACCGGTTCGTGCATCTTCTGGATCTTGCGCTCCAGAGCACGCACCGTGAGCGCTTCGTTCACGCAGTCTCGCGCCAGCAGAATACGGTCCTTCTCCCCTTCCACACCCAGCAGTACCTTGGCATGGCCCGTGGAGATCGTGCGGCGGCGCACCAGCTCCCGCACCTCATCAGGCAGTTCCAGCAGACGCGTGGCGTTCGCGATGACAGGACGGCTCTTGCCTACGCGCTCGGCGATGTCCGCCTGTGTCAGGTTGAAGCTGTCCTGCAGAAGCTTGTAGCCCTCGGCTTCGTCGATCGGATTGAGGTCTTCACGCTGCGAATTCTCGGTCACAGTCATCGTGGCGGCCGTGGCGTCGTCCACATCTTTCACAACCACCGGGATCTTCTTGAGCCCTGCGACCACGCTCGCACGCAGGCGGCGTTCGCCGCAGATCAGCTCCAGCTTGCCGTCCTTGCGCCGGCGGCAGGTCACCGGCTGAATGAGGCCACTTGACTTGATCGATTCCGCGAGTTCATTGAGGGCAGTCTCGTCAAACTCAGTACGCGGCTGCCAAGGGCTGCGCTCAATGTCCAGCGGCGGCACGTCAATGACCACCCTGGACGGATCCACAGGCGCAGCGGAGGGTGCGGCTGGAGCGACCGCCGCAACTGGCGCAGCCGCGGCAGTCCCCGCAGCCGCAGGCTTGGCGGCAATGGCGGCCTTGATGGCGGCGATGTCCGCGTCTGGAGTGGCCGCCGTCTTGGCCGGGGCCTCACCCAGCAACTTGCCGAGACCCGTGCCGAGACCATGCTTCATCTGCTTGCGGTTCAACGGCTTGGGCCCATTGGCCTTCTTGAGAAAAGGATTGTCAGGCTTCTTCATGGATATGTCCCCAGTTGCTTGGGATCAGACTCTCTTCTTTGATTTTCCCATTCACGAAAGCAGATATTTTACCATAGGGCGTTCACATCCGCAATTGGGCAAATTCGGAAAATCGAACTCAGCGCAATCCCGCACTTCTGTATATCTGTTCGATAAGCGCCACCGACTTGCGGGCCTCTTCACCGGGAATGGGATAAGGCGCTCCTCCTGACAATGACGCGGCAAACGCCTCGAAACAGGCCTGATGCTGAGCGAACTGCAGGGCATCGGGTCGTGAGGTGCCATGGCCGCCGTCAACGATCTCAAGCGTACCCTTCGTGCCCGTTATCTCCAGGGACTTGCCTCGACCGGGGAAGGAGGATGTGGCCGCATAAACGCCGCCAAGCGCACCGTCCGCAAAGCGAATTGCCGCCGATACGGTATCTTCGGCCTCCATGGGGTGCGCCAAGGTTCCGGCAAAGGCCTTCACGTCCGCCACAGGCGACATCAGGGCCACAAGCCAATCCACCATGTGGATGGCCTGATTCATGAGCGCGCCACCGCCGTCCACCTCCCACGTGCCATGCCAGTTCGACTCCGTATAGTATTCATCCTTGCGCCACCAGGGGATGCGTACGGCGCCATAGGTAAGGCGGCCAAGCTCCCCCGAGTCTATCTTGGCCCGCGCCGACTGGAAATCCTCACTCCAGCGCGTCTGGAAAATACAGCCGAGCGCCACACCTGCTTCACGGCAGGCGGCAATCATCGCATCTGCGCGCGCCACACTGATAGCAATGGGCTTCTCCACTAGCACGGGAATGCCGTGGCGCGCCGCAGCAAAGACAGCCTCGTCATGGACGCCAGAAGCCGTGGCCACCACCACCATGCCTACACCTGGCGCGGACAGCGCATCATCAAGGTCATTATAGGCCGCGCCACCGAATTCTGCCGCACAGGCTGCCGACTTTTCCTTTGTGCGCCCGCAGAATCCCTTCAGCTCCAGCATCGTGGAGGCATTCACAGCCTGTGCGTGGAATCTTGAGATTAGTCCCGTGCCCACGATCATTACACCTGTCATCCACATTCCCCTTTTGTCTCTTTCCATAAAACAGACGCCCCATTCGGGCTTTTGGCTTATTATACCATAAATCTCGGCAGAATGTGATATACTGTAGGCCATGGCGGGAGAGATCATCAAAACCGAAGGCATCGTCCTTCAGATCAGACCATGGTCGCGCACGAGCCACGTGGTGACGTGGTTGACGCCGGATCATGGTCCCGTGACCACGCTAGTCAAGGGTGCGGTGCGTCCAAAATCGGCATTTCTCGGACAGTACGACCTTTTCTACACCTGCGAGATTCTCTATTATGCACGCGCCAGCGGCGATTTGCACCCACTTCGCGAGGCCACCCCCCGCGAGACACGCGATCGTCTACGTGGCCGCTGGCGCGAAACTTCCCTAGCTGGCTATGCCGCCGATCTTGTGCGTGAACTAGCCCCAGCGAATGACGAATCTCTGGAATGCTTTGCATTTCTCTCCCGTCTGCTGGACGACCTGGCCGCCGAAGTCTCGGTCTTCCGCTCCAGATGGCATGCACTCATCCGCCTTGAGATGGGTGTCCTCACACGTGCTGGTCTGGCGCCCGACTTCTCCGGCATGGACTCTTCAGCCGAGTGGACGCCTTTTGCGATTGATCTGGGCCGATGCGGCGAAGGCCAACGTACAATCCGCCTCTCGCCACGTACCGTAGCCGCCCTACGCGGCGCACCCCACGGCGACGAGGAAGGTGCCGTAAGGTTCCTTGGCGTCTTCCTTGCCTACCACCTGGAGCGCCCGACCGACATTCGGCGGTCGCTCGTCACCTTGCTGGCGATGGGTTAAGCCGTTTCAGCGCTGTACGGAACGAAGACGCATGATCTCGTGCGCCAGCTTCTCGCGATGCGCCTCCATGTGGCATGGATTGGTGGAGTAGTCGCGCACGTGGCGCTGCACCGTAACCGGCACCTTCAGCAGGGGATTCGCGGGATCAAGCTTCTTGAGGAGCACAAAATACTCGTAGTCCTCCAGTCCTTCACGCAGCATCTCGAAACGGATCGAATCGACAGGGCCATCCAATACCGGTCCTTCTCCGCCCGCGAAACACTTCTTCGGCGGGTAGATGTAGCGCCCTTCACCGGAATTCCAGGGATGCCAGATGCGCGTCCAGCACATGGCGTCTTCATAGGGATTCTGTAGCGTACCCGCAGGGAGCGTCTTGAAGCCATTCCAATACGCCAGTTCCCAAATGAGCACACCATGCACATCTGCATCCCAGGTCTGCCAACCCCAGAGTCGCATGTCCACGCCAGAATGCTCGACATGCTCATTCACAAGCGGCGCCTGCGACGAAAAAGTGATGTACCACCAGAAGTCATCTCCTGCGGCACGAGCCTTAAGCGCCGCCGGACTCTTCAGATCCACGTACGTGAGAGGATTCCAGAGGTTTGCGCCATCCGGCATCAACGCCTCCTGCGGACCCGTCGTGAGCATGCGCCGCAGCCTCGGCGCGTACTTCTTCACTGTGCCCAGGCCCTGCATCACCAGCGCATAGTCCTTCTTGAGCGGTTCATCAAAGCAATACACGTAGGCCTTGTCCAGCCACCCCTTCTCCGCCAGATGGCGCTCAATGCCCGCGAGGTACTTCTGCATCCGTACCTGATAAAGCGGGTCTTCGTAGGAACAGCCGCAGAACTTCGCGGGGCGGCTTTGCGTCACGTCGCAACTGCCGAGACCCTGGATGTTGAGCCGGAATGTGTTGAAGTGATGGTCTGCGAACACCTTCTCCATCGCCGCATCCCAGGCCGTCCAGTCGAAAATCGGCTCCGCATCGGCTGGGTTGGCTGTTTTGGTCCATTTCACGCTCCAGGTGGGCGTGACCGTGGTCGGGGTGGGGTCATAGGGCGAAATGTGATGTTCCCCAAGCATCTTCAGATACTTTTGCGCCACCACTTCCTTGTCGGCCTTCTCCGTGAGGCGGTGATACGGATAGACAAACTTGCGGACACCCAGTCCAAAGGCCGTCTGACAGGTGATCTCATCGGGGAAGTCGAAATCGTAAACCTCCACCTCAAACGGGATTTCCTGTGTTGACTTCGCCGCCCCCTGCGCATATTCAACCTTGAGTTTGCCCCTGTAGACACCGGCTTCAGCACCCTTCGGGGGCTTCACTCGGATCCAGAACGGCTGATTTTCCTCGGCTTTCACCGGGAAGGCGGCGTTGTCCTGCTCGAAGATCGGGTCTGGCCACTGTCCGCACGACCCCATCTTGTCCATCGTAAAGTCAATCGGGAGGTAACCCACACGTCCTATACTCACCGCTTCGGCCGCCAAACACGCAGTCCCCGTCTGCAGTTCTGTGGCTGCAATGCGCACATCCGTGAGGTCACGGTCAGCTCGCACCACGAGCTGTGCCGCTTCAGCCTCATTGCGGGCTGCCGCCAGACGGAAGACCGAGGTTTTTGCCATGGGCAGCGGACGACCGCGAAACACCTTGCGCCCCGTTGATTCGCGCCAAAGAGCCAGGCCATCATTGCTCGGCAGCAATTCACCCGTGATTTCCGAAAGGTAGTCCCAGGGCTTGAGCGCCAACAGCACCTGTCCCTGCGCATCGGTGTAGGTGGTGGCGCCAAAGCCGAACGCCGCGGCGCCGTCAAGCGTGGCGTCAACGGCATAGCGGCTCACAATGGCCCAGCATTTGGCCGAAGCCGCGCGCACGCGTATGCGCAGATCCGCCGCCGGCAGCAAAGCCGCGGGAATCTCGGCCCGCATACAGGTCACGGTGGAGCACGAAGCCAGCACAGCCCACGAAGTGCCGCCGTCGGCAGAAGCTTCGAACACAAGTTCCGACCCCTGCGAACACGGATCCACCAATGCGGTGACACGCGCCTGACGCAGCTTGCGCCCCGCGAATGCATGGGTCACCTCAACCATGCCCCCTGTGCTCAGCTGCCAGCCCTTGCCGCTGGCTGTTGCCTTCGTGAGACGCACCGGCACACGACCATGGTTTTTGGAGGCGCTCTTGAACGGCATGTCGAGCGTATAACGATGGCCATCGATGCGCTCGCCATACCCCAACTCCAGGTCACCGAAACGGGCGAATGACGGCGTCACAGGCGTGATTTCGGCCTGCTCGTACACCACCTCGCCCTTCATGTGCCACTGGCCAAAGGCAAACGCCTGCTTGATGGGCTTGGCTCCCGACGGCGTCTGCCACACATTCGTCAATGCCAGGCCCTGCAACCTTGGCGTGAGATACATCGACAGTCCCTGAGGCCCCGTCACGGCCACGCCTTCCGTCCCCGCATAGCGGATCTTGCAGGTATAGGCATAGCACGTGTCGGGCTGTAGCTCAAAGACCTGCGAGCGGATCGAAGTCTGGTCGTCTCCAGTACCCACGACCTTCACGTCACGGCCAACCTCAAGTGCCCCAAGGGCGAACGACAATCCCGCCACACCCGCGACGACGATCGGCTTAAGGATAGACCCCATGCAACCATTTTCAAAACGACATTTCATAATGATCCCAATCTTCCCAGGAGGACTCACCGCACTTTGAATTCCACTTTGTCTGTGGATTCGACCTTCTGAACGAACGCCACACGCTTCGACTCGCCAATGGCCAGCCCCACCTTCTTGGTGGCGACAACCTTCCCGTTGACGACCAGCTTGACCAACGCCACACCATGGCGATCATCGTTGTTGGCCACAAGACAGCTTGCCCGCTCGCCTTCGACTTTCTTCTCGGTGACGACAAACGTCGTTCTCGCGCCGCCAAAGCCGGATGCGTCCAGTTCGGACTTCATGCCCTTGGGGGCATAGGGGCTCTTCGCCCGAAAATTGAGGCTGCACGAACGATTGCCCCAATTCCAGCTGGCGCCTGTCGCGAAGAGGCCCCCTTTGCTGCCGCTCAGGTTGTCCTTGCCGAAATGGATGTCAAACGAGGCGTTCACCTTGTCGTCGGTCGGCGTCTGGCGCGTGGCCAGGTAGGTGTCAAAGGTCTGCTCGGTGAGGATTCGCTTGCCGTTCAGGCCCAGCCCCTTACGCGCCAACATCTGCGAAAATTTGAGATAGTCCCCCGCCGTGCAGAAAAGGCCGCCCGAGAGCAGCGCCGTACGCGCGGGATTGTTCAGCGGTACCGTCCAGCGGTTCTCGAAGCCGTACCGCACAGGCGCGCCCCCCTTCGGCGGATAGTAATACGGCCAGGCGACGCGCGCCAGTAGCTTCTCGTCGGGGTAGAACGTTGCCTCCGTCATCTCGAGCGGATCGAAGATGCGTTCTTTCATCAGATCCGTCACCTTGCGGCCCGTCACCTTCTCGAGAACCGCCCCTATCACCTGGAAGCCGAGACCACAATACTGATAGGCTACGCCAGACTCCGAGCGCAGCCCCTGCTTCAGCGCGATGTCGACCATTTCAAGGTATGATGTCATGTCGGCATTCCGCCCCTTGGCTGCGGCGCCATAAGGCAGGCCCGACATGTGCGTGATGAGCTGGCGCAGGGTGATCGGGCTCTTCGGCTTCTGGCCTTTATAGGTGATGTCCGCAAATCCCGGGAAATACTTCGCAAGCGGGTCGTCCAGATTGATGAGACCCTCCTCGACGAACGTGAGCACCAACACAGACGTGATGGGCTTGGTGTTCGAACAGATGGCGAAGACCGTATCCTTCGCCATTGGCCGCCCCGTCTCGCGATCGGCCAGACCTTCGATAGTCCATTTCTCCCCTTCGGCCTCAGACCAGTCAACACGCACGAATCCGGGCGTCTCTTTCGCCGCCCATCCCAGACATGCGGCCATCAACGCCGCGCCAAACACCATCGCCTTCATCTCGATTTGCCTTTCTCAATTGATAGTCCTGCTTACCGATCCCGCCAGTACTGGATGAATGCCGCCAGCGGCACGCTCATCGACGGATAGCACGGATAGGGATGCGGATTATGCTGCTGGACATACAGGCTCTCGTCACCCTTGTACTGTCCGTACGGCACGTTGACGGGCGAATCCTTGAGGACATGGAAGCCGTGGTCGTTGTCTGTCGCCACCGCGACGTCTAGCAGGAAGTACCCCTCCTTCTCGCGCTTGTCGAAGGTCTTGATGAGCCAATCGCGGAAACGCCACATCACGGCGTTCTCGAGCGTATGGAAGGCGCCGGCGGCATTGTCGTCCGAACCACAGGCGGAACAGGGCGTGCAGATGACGAACTTGCCGCCAGGACAGGCCTTGAGATAGGACTCCTTGAACGCCTGAATCTGTTCGGCCCAAGGCGTGTAGTCCATATTGAGGTCTTTCGTTCCGAAGTCGTTGAGGCCAAGCACCTCAAAGAGAAATTGTGGCTTCGGTAGCCTCCACATCGCAAGATACTTGCCGTAGTCGAACTGCCATTCCAGCGTCTTCTCGTCAACCGGCCGCCAGGCCGCACCATCCCAGCGCAGCATCGTCTTCGAGGCGGAGTCGTACTGCACGTCCCCAGCCTGCGGATCGAGCAGCACGCCCGTCTGTTCGTCAAACCGACCCACACACGCCTGGAATCGGCCACACGAATAGGTCGGCTGAAATCCCTTGGGCTGCGTGTTGCGGACACACCGCCAGGCCATCTTCCAGAACGCGCGGTCGCCCCAGTAGTGGCCGTCGGCAGGGTGCATGAAGCCATGATAGCAGCATTGCTCGCCCTTCGGCACGCGGAAATAGTGGGCCAATGTCCAGCCGCCGCGGCCTTCGCCATACTGATCCTCCGCATTGCTGACACGGCAAAGGCCGACCAGATGGAGCTTCGGCACAAAGCCGGCGTCCAGCAGAGCATGGCGGAAGAACGTGCCATGCGTGAAGCTGTCGCCGACGATCTGCGCATAGACGTCCGCCTTGCCCGTCCCCGGCA
Organism: Kiritimatiellia bacterium; assembly: GCA_024405395.1. Lineage (GTDB taxonomy): Bacteria > Verrucomicrobiota > Kiritimatiellia > RFP12 > UBA1067 > RGIG6720. The sequence goes on from JAKSOW010000111.1 coordinate 10,512, forward strand.
CGCCGACATGGACAGTCGGCGCAAGCGACTTCACCGTCTCGAATTCGTCGCCGTTGACGAGGTCAACCTTGAGCGTCGTGCCCTCTACCGGATTCGTCACCGTCGTCACCGACGAGAGCCGACGCAAGAATGCGGTCTGGGAACGATCGGAAGTCGAGAACCGAACAAAGTCGTCGTATGGCCGCCAGCGCTTAAGAAACGGCTTCACGAAGATCTCGTTTCGCTCCCCAGCGAGAAAGTACATCTGCGACGGCAGGCAGATGTCGTTCGTGAACGCCAGGCCCTGAACGGCCATAGCCGTCAGCAAGCCACCCAACATAATTCTTTTCTGCATAAGAATTCCTCTTTCATTCATCTCGGCGAAGCCTCCTGCATCCATCAACATTTGCCGAAAGTTCACCCATTATCACATACCCCTTTGTCATTCCTTAAGCGACCACCCCTTGCGGTACGACGTCTTCAGAAATGCATTCGCGACAGCATTGCCGCTGAACGCCGTACCGTCCCAAAGGTACGTACCCATGCCGGCACGCGCTGTGGCATTGCCCAGCATCAACACACGGGCCAGTGGCACGGAATAGTCGAAATTCGTGTTCGCCTCGCGCCTCTCACGAATGGCGTTCAGGAATTCCATCACATGCCCTTCTGCCTGGAATCCGGCCTTGTGCCTGGCAATTTCCTTTCCCAGCGTCTTCGGGAAGAAGCGCAGCGCGCTGTGGAAACTATGCCAGATGGCGCCCTTGGTGCCGATAAAGACAGTACCCATGTAGGCCAGAGGAGCCTTTTCAAGTCCCCACGTCTTCTCGAACGCCTGCAATTCGGGTGGAAAGTTAAGGTATTCGCGCTTTCGGCAGATGTTGTAGCACCGATCCATGTGCGACACGGAAATAGGTACGCCATCCCGGATACCGTCACGCCAGTGCAGGGTAACCGCCGGCAAGTTGCCTCGCGCGGGGAAATGGAAGTCGATCGAATCCCGATAGGCCCAGGCTCCTGGCGCCCCCCAGGCGACATCCTTCACGTCGATGCGATCCGGCACCACCTGGCCTAGATCCAACGCCCAGAACGGCGCATCCATGATGTGCGTGCCCATATTGCCGATGGAACCATTGCCGTAGCCTATCCAGCTGTGCCAGTCATGTTGATGGAGAGCCACGCGTCCCTCATGTTCGCCGTAATAGTCGCACATCGGAGATCCGCCACACCAGAGGTCCCAGTTGAGCGTCGCCGGCGGAGCGGACTTTGGGGGACGGGCAAACATCGAATTGACGCGATCCGAATAGCTCCAGACATCCGTCACTTCACCGATGACACCCTTTCTCACGGCGTCAACGCACATCCTCATCGCCGTCGTCGAGTGGCCGTAGTTCCCCACTTGAGTGATGACGCCATGCTTCTTGGCCTCATGCGCCAGAAGATTCACTTCCTCCATCGTCAGCGCAAGAGGCTTCTCGGCATAGACGTGGATGCCGCGACGAATGGCCAGCAGAAGCGGCAGACAGTGATGATGGTTCGGCGTCGCCACGAAAACGGCGTCCAACGAGTCGCCGCAAGCCACATACATCTCCCGATAGTCGGCAAAGCACTGCGTCTTCGAGAAGTCGAATGACCCGTAGAATCCCTTGGCGGAGTTCTTGACGACGTCAAAGCGCGAGGCGTCAGGATCGACCATCGCCACGATCTCGACGTTGGCGTCCCCTCCCATGCGGCGAACAAGGCCACACATCTGCGCCCCGCATCCGATCAAGGCAAGTCTGATCCTTGCCCCAGCGGCCACCTGTCGGGCTCGGCTCTGCCCAAACGCAGCCCCGCCAATGCCAAACGCCGCCCCCGTCATCAAAAAATTTCGTCTAGTGGTCATGGGCCCATTATAGCACAACTTGATTCACCTTCGATAGTGTTTATGGTAGAATATGCGCATGACAAAACCCGAAATTCTTGCGCCGGCTGGCTCGATGACGGCGCTGCAGGCCGCGCTGGACGCAGGCGCCGACGCCGTCTACATGGGCCTCGACGCCTTCAACATGCGCGCCCGCGCCTCCGCCAATTTCACCCGCCCCGAGCTGCCCGAAGCCGCCCGCCGCTGCCGCGAGAAAGGCGTCAAACTCTATCTCACCCTCAACTCTATCGTCTTCGAGGACGAACTCCCCGGCGTGGAGGAGCTCATCATCTTCGCCCAGCCCTATGTGGACGCCTTCATCGTCTCGGACTGGGGTGTCATCTCGCTCTGTAAAAAGCACGGCGCCACAGTGCACGTCTCCACTCAGATGAGCTGCTCCAATTCCGTCGCCGCCCGCTTTCTCAAGTCGCAGGGCGCGGAGCGGGTGGTGTTGGCCCGCGAATGCTCGCTTACCGAGGCCGCCGCCATCGTCCGCGAATCGGGCGTCGAGATCGAGACCTTTGTGCATGGCGCCCAGTGCATCGCCGAATCGGGGCGCTGCCTGCTCTCGCATGACGCCTACGGCTGCAGCGCCAACCGCGGCGAATGCCACCAGCCCTGCCGCCGCCGCTTCCT
>JAKSOW010000112.1 GCA_024405395.1 Kiritimatiellia bacterium
CATCGCCGGGAAGAACTTCTGCGCCGAAAGGTCGTAGATGTGGTTCTTGCCGTCGTAGAACACCTCCTCGAAGGAATGGCCATACCCACCCGTCTGCACCGCCGGACAGTTCGCCACCGTGGCGAACATGTTCGCGGCCATGTTGTTGAGCGGTCCGCACTCAAAACCGCAATAGCTGTTGATCACCACCATCGCATCGTAGCACACGCACAGCGGCTTGTCGCTGCCATAGGGGAAGATCGTGTTGTGGTTCATGAAGTAGTCGCTGGCGTTGATCACCATCTGGAACAGCCGATTCGCCTTGTCGCGATCCGAGGCTCCAGCGAGGTTCAGCCCTTCGGAGAGATCGCCGAAGCTACGCACATCCAGTTCGCCCTTCCCGACGGCAATCGGGTAGGCGAGCGGTTTGGCGCCCGTGTTGGCGATTTCGATGAAATCCGGATAGGCGCCCGCCGGGGCCGTGTAGGCAATGACCTCGCCCGGCTTCACATCCTCGAATATTCGGCGCACCTCACGACGCGCCGCCACATATTCGGCGGGCTTGGGCATGACAGGATAGTTGTGGATGTCCAGCACCTTGTCGGGGTCGTTCTCGGGGAGATTGGCCGCCGGATAGTATTGCACCGGCTTGCCGTCCACCACCAGCACATGGTCCACGCGGTCCTGGGAAGCGCGATAGCAACCCGGGATGAAGGCCAATCCGCCGCCCGACACGCCGTCGAAACTGCGATCAAAGGCGAAAAGCGCACGCGTGTCGCCATCCACCAGCAACTGCCTGGCCGGCGTGAACGTGCCCGCATAGCGGCAGCCCGTGGAGACGCGCAGCAGATCCAGCGCACCTTCCAACGGCGGACAATCACTGCTCGCGCCCACATAGTTGGGCATACGCGCACCATGGGCATCACACCCCACGAAGAACTCCATGCCAGACTGGTCGTTTGGGTGTTTGTTGGCCTTGTCCGCAATGTCGGCGAAGGGTTTGAAGTCCTTCAACGAGACCGAGAGGACATTCTTGCCGTCCAGAAACACCTGCGCCTCGCCGCCCGGTGCCCATTGGAGGGCCAGATGGAACCAGGCATCTGCCGGCAAGTCAACCTTGGCCTTGCCCTCGAACTTCCGGAACGCGCCATCCTGCATCAGCAGTGCCAACATCTTGGTGGTACGGTTCCAGGAGAGTCCGACGATGGTGCCCTTCCCCTCGTGCCGCTCAATCGCGACATAGCCCTGATGATACTGGAAGAACGTGGCAACCTTCCCGGCCATCTTGGACCAGTCGCTGCGGAACCAGGCCTCCACTGTGCCGGCCTGAGTCGGAAAGAAGCAATCCCGCTCATCGCGGAACTGGCGTCCCTGCGCGAAGGCGCCGTGCGAATGCGTCTGATACCAGAAACTTGCAGCCGTCTTGCCGCCCAAGGCCAGCGCGGTATCGCCAGCCTGGCCCGAGACACCGGCAGGGAAACAGGCGTCGTCATACTTCGGGAACGGCAACAACTGACCGGCACGTACGACGACACGGCTCACCTGCAGCTTCGCCAGCAATGCCGCCGCCTTGTCGCCCGTGAACGGCAGGCCGTAGGCGTCAACCTCACGGTCTTCGCTGCGCAAACCCAACTCCACCCGCAACTTGGCCGCCCGCGGATGAAAGACGCCGTCCTCGTTGTAGCACGTCAACTTGTTGTAGGGACGCATCTGGCTCGTCCAGCGCGGATCGCTGACAGCCTCAGGGAGATCATTGCCGTTCGCATCCACCTGCACCACTTTCAGCGTGCCGCCCCACACCATGGGCGTGAGGCTCTTCACGTCAAACGCCACCTGGGCGGGTTTGCCGGCAAGAGCAGGCGGCAGGTCGACCGTGCAGGACACCGTCTCCTCGCCGTATTTTGTGGCCTCGAAAAGAATGCCGTCGGCCGTAGCCGTGGCCTTTACGTTTTTCGGCACCTGCCAGCGCGACAGACCATCCGCCGCCAACACACCGGCGAAGAGGTTGTCCGGGATGGTTGCGGAGAGCGTGCCCTGCGCCGTCGGACGGGCCTCGCAGGAGAGCTTCTTCGTCCCTGCCGGCACCATGAAGCGCAGCCGCACCGAACCGGGGGCACGACCCTTGAACATAGCCACGGGGATAGCCGAGCCATCCGCCTTCACGCCCAGGGCGGCGTCTTTGGCCACCCCCGCCAGCCGCTCCAGCTTGGCAGGCGAAATCTCCACCTCGTAGGGAACCGCCGTATCATAAGTGGCATTCCACTCCAGGTCAAACGACTGTGCAACCGACAGGAATGCACTTGGCAAAACCGCCAAAAGCGCGAATAGTTTCTTATTCATGCCGCCCATTATAGCGAAAGCGGCTAAGCAAATCAAGGAAGAAGAGGATTCAGGAAGGGTTTCGCGCCTATTTCTCCTCCGCGAACTCGACGCAGTCCACCGAGAACACGGCGTCACGCGGGTCTATGTGGAGAATGAGCTCATGCCCTTCATGAGCAAACGAGCCAAGGTCATACCACGCATATTCCCCTGTGGCCTTTTCGGCGAAAACGGGGGCGCGCACAACGTCTTTTCGGGTGGTACGATCGAAGATGCCGAGCGCCAACAGGCCCACCTTGGGCTTCGCGCCGGATTCGCGCTTGACCTTGAGCCGCGCACGCACACGGTACGTCGTCCCCACGTCAAAGGCCACCGTCTGCGCCAGATGGCAGGTGATCTTCCAGTCTCCGCCATCTTTGGTCACGCTCAGGGCTCGCCCGTCTGTCGCCTCTTTGTCGTCCACGCGGAAAATCGTGGTGGATCTGGGATGGTCGCTGTAGGAGAGCGCCCAATCCTGCAGCACAGCGGCCAACGGCCCCTCCAGGGACGGCAATTCGCTCTGGGCCAGCGCATGGATATAGCCCTTCAGACGCGCATCGTTCAGCCGCGACGACACCATCGCCTCAGGATGGGCATTCAGTCGCGCACGACAGGCGCGCGCCAGGTCACGCATCTCGAGGAACTGCTTGCGGTCAAGTTTGGCCGCCGCCTGACGCGAAGCGATGACAGGCCGCCAGGTCCCCGTCTGCGCGAACAGCGCCGCACGCGTGTAGTCCAGACCAAATTTGCCCCAGGCCACGTGTTCCACGATCTTCGGATCCTCTCCAGCCACGGCGATTTCGGCCTGCCGCCAGAGTTCCGTGCCCTTTTCGTAGAATTCCGCCGTAAACGGCATCTTGTCCACTGGCACGGCATAGGTGATCGGCGTCTTCGTTTCGTCGATAGGCTGCGCCTCCATGAGACGAATGAACGCAAGCACCTGGGGCGCGGCCTTGCCGTAGTAGGCCTGGCAGAAGCGCGTCACCAGCGGCTCATGCGGCTGATCGGGATTCCACATGAGCTTGGCGCCGACCCAACCCTTGAGGTCCGTGAAACTGGCGCTCGGGCTGCTGATGCCCTCCTCAAAGAGGTGCTGCGCCCCTGCATCGCGGTAGAAACGGATGTTTTCCGCCATTGCGGACAGATTCGGATAGGGCGTAGGCGTCGCCCGCCAATTCGCGGCATAGTCCCAGAGGAACAGGTCCTTCGCCATTTCCCGCCACTTGAGCACATTCGCCTTGAAGTCGATGTTCTCCTGATAACGGTTCACTGTCATCGGCTTCGAGAAGTCGCATTCGATCGTGCAGAGGCAGATGGCCACGTTGTGGCGCGGCCGCAGGTATTTCGGCGGCTTGCGGCTGTACATGTAGGCCAGCGTCGAGAGCATCACGTCGGGATGCGTCTTCTCCACTTCCGCCGCCAACTTGTTCAGGAACCAGATCACACATCCAGCATGCGACTCCTCCCGGGTGTCGATCGCCGCGCAGTTCGGGCATTCGCAGTAGTTGTTCCAGTCGTCCTGGCTCACCCCGTAGTACTTCGTGAGGCGCCGCCATTCCTGCGGATCGGACTTGTTCGCCGCGATGCGCGCCAGCACGTTGGAGAGCGCGATACGGAAGACGTCGGGATTGGTGAGGCAGAGCTGCGGCTGCACCTTGAGGCGCTTCCCCTTCACAAGCGAATAGTACTCGGGATGCGTGGCGTAATACGTCTCGGGCGGCACAAGCTTGTGGAATGTATGGCATTTGCCGAGAACGCGGTCGTGCGGCGGGAACCAGCTGCCGAAGCGCATGTGGGCCGTGGACTCGTTCAGGCGGCAACGTGCCGCATACTCAGGCCGCCCCCAGCAATTGAACGTATCATGGTGCCGGGCGGGGAACGCCGGCTTCTGACGATCCATGAGATCCGCCGGCACAGCAAGCCGATCCACCTTGGGCAGATGGGTGAAATCGGGTGCCAGCCACATGATGCCGCCAAAGCGCTCCAGCAGTTCATACACGCCGTAGAGGAGTCCGCGCCGACCGCCCATCACGCGCACATCGCCATTGGGCTCGGCCTTCAGCGCAAAGCCGTCATCACCCAGGTCGGCATCCTGCACGGCGCACAGGCGAATCGCCTTGTGGGATTCGCCGCCCCGAGTCGTCTCCGGGACAATCGCCAAGCGCGTCCCCACGAGCTGGCCGATCCAATGCTGCAGTTCCTGTGCCGCATAGGCGATATTCTCGCCCTTGTTCGTCTCGGCGGCGATGACATAGGTGGCAGGCCGCCCCCTTTCCGCCAGCACCAGATCGTCGCCCCGGGCAAACAAGCCGAACAGAGCAGCCACCGACAGAAAGACTGCGCTACGCATGGACTTCACCACCTATCTTTTCGATTTGAGAATGGCCACCACGGTACCAGACAGCAGGAAAAGGCCCACCAAGTTGGGCACGGCCATCAGGCCGTTGAAGGTGTCGGCAATGTCCCACACCAGCCCAAGATTCACCGTGGCGCCCAAAATCGCCACCAGGGAATAGAGCACCAGAAACGGCTTGACGGCACAATGGCCAAAGATGAATTCAACACAGCGCGACCCGTAAAGGCCCCAGCCAATGGCCGTGGAGAACGCAAAGCAGCAGATCGCCACCGCCGTGAGCAGCGAAACCCAGCCGCCGTAGACGGAGGTGAAGCCGGAGATCGTGAGCTCAGCGCCAGCGGCGGCGCCATAGGTGATGGGCACCCCACTGACGAGAATCACCAGCGCCGTCATCGTGCAGATGACGATTGTGTCCATAAACACCTCGAATATGCCGAAATAGCCCTGGCCCACGGCATCATCCGTATCCGCGCAGGCGTGGGCGATCGAGCCCGTGCCGAGACCCGCCTCATTCGAGAAGATGCCGCGGGAAACGCCCTTCTGGAGACTGATGAACAGGCTACCGACCACGCCACCCGTCACAGACCGCGGCGAGAACGCCCCCTCGAAGATCGACATGAAGGCCGCCGGAACACGGTCGGCATGGAGCAGTAGCACCCCCAGGGCAAGAAGGACATACAGCAGTGCCATGAACGGCACCATCGTGCCCGCCACAGAACCGATGCGCTTGATGCCGCCCAGCAGCACGGCCGCCAGCAACAGCGCCAACAGGATGCCCAATCCGACGTTGAGCGCCGAAATGCAATCTGCCCCCAGCGAGAAGACGTTCGTGGCCACGGAATCGATGGAGGCGCAGATCGTGTTGACCTGTGTCGCGTTCCCGGTGCCGAACACGGCCAGCACACCGAAGAGCGAATAGGCGTAGGCCAGCCACAGCCACTTCTTGCCGAGCCCGTTCTTGATGTAGTACATCGGCCCGCCCACGTATTCGCCCTTCGCGTTCCGCTCGCGGAAATGCACGGCCAGAGTCACCTCCGAGAACTTCGTGCACATGCCGAAGAGCGCAGAACACCACATCCAGAAGACCGCCCCCGGGCCGCCAATCGCCACAGCCCCCGCGACGCCCGCAATGTTTCCCGTGCCCACCGTGGCAGCCAAGGCCGTGCAGACGGCGTGAAATGGCGAGATGGCGCCTTCCGCGACACGGGAACGGGAAAACACCTTGCCCAACGTCGATCGCATGGCCTCGACAAAGCGCGTCAGCTGCACGAACCGCGTCCGCAGGGTCAGCCAGAGGCCAACGCCAATAATCGCCACCATCGCCGGAACACCCCAAATGAACGCGTTCACGGCTCCATTGATCTCAGTAATCCAACTCGTTATCTGTTGCATGGCCCGTTATTGTATCAAAAAAGTGAGGATGTCACGAATCTTTTTGGCGAAGAAACTCATTTCCCGTCCTGGCCCACGAGTTTCACGGGGCCCAGCAAGCCGCTCGGACTGTACTCGTCGCTGGGATCGGGGCGCCAGGTCGTCCAGGCATCCCGTTCGCATTCAGGCAGACGCGCCTGGAAAAGCAGCTTGTTGTGCCACGTGCTGGTGATGGCGATCGACAGCTCGTTGATTCCGTCCTGCAACGCATCCGTAACGTCCACGGCATAGGGGCGGCACCACAAGGTCCCCACGCGCTTGCCATTGAGCGTCACCTCCGCCCAGGCCTCCACAGTCCCCAGATCCAGTGTCACGCGTCCAACAGGCGACGTGGGCCGCCACACAAACGTGGTGTTGTAGGTGGCCGTTCCCGAGTAGGCCCGAGCCCGCGCCGAGTGACTCTTGCGCGAATCGTCGAACATGTCCTTCCAGGGCACCAACTGCCGCGTCGTCACAGCTTCAGGCGTCATGGAATTGCAGCCGAAATCAATGCGCCAAAGGGCACCCTCGAGGGGCTGCACAATGGTCTTCGGCGTCTGGGAGGCGACAACAGCCGATTCTCCCGCCGTGAACACCACGAAAGCGCTGCCGGACTCTGCCAGCTCTACGCGCACCGTCGTGTCGGACGATGTACGGCCCACAACCCTCGCCAAGCTCCGCGTTCCCGTGACTGGATCCCAGATTTCAGCCTTGCCCGTCGCCCTAAAGGTGACATTTTCGGCGAAGCCGCCCTTCTTGGCAGCCGCGACGAAATAGATTTCCTGGGAGCCAGCCGTGCGATGATACCACATGAAGTCATCCAGCGCTGGGGCGGACTCCGCCGCGAAGCGCACGTCCGGAGCCATCTTCCTTTCGGTCAACACCTCCCCCACCTGCCGCCAGTCACCACGCACTACCACGGCGCCCATCTTCTCCAGCTCGGTCACCTTTGCCGCCGTGGCAGGCGCCAGATAAGTGCCCTCGGGGATCCAGAGCACGCGGGCCGCAAAACCATCGGGAAACGCAAGTGCGCCATTCTTCACCGTCAGCCGCGTAAGCAGCGCATCCGTGTTCACGTAGTCGTATTTGTATCCGGCGGGGAAGGCAGCCTTTTCGTCCGGACGATGGTCATAGCCATCCCCCAGTACCCACAGCACGTCCACCACCGGCTTGCCGCACTCCAGCATAGCCCCACAGCGCGCCAGATAGGCGGTGAAATCCGGCATGAACTTCCACCACGTCTGATTGCGCAGAAAAGGCGTGCCGATCTGTCCGCCAAACGAGCTGCCCGGCGTCAGACGGCGGCCGGGAATCGGATTGTGTGTATAGGTGTGGAACACGCAATGCGTCACACCACGCGCGAAGTGCCGATCGGCAACGCCCTTGAGCATCTGGAAGGTCTCGTTCCACGTGAGCGGGAAATTGGTGAACGCCTCCGCCGCCACGCGCTTCTTGCCATAGACGTGTGCGGCCGCCACACAGGGCCGTATCGCCTTGAAGTTGTAGCTGCCCACAAAGCCATCTCCGCTCGTCTCGTCATGGGGTTGCCAGAATTCGCACATCACGGTATCGGCATATTTCCAGAAACGCAACAGGTCGCCGTGGATGACGTCGCCATACGCCGTCTCGAACTGCGCCTCCATGCCCTGCTCATGCGCCAGTTCCGCCATACGGCGGTAGTAGCGCTCCTCCACAAGCCGCCCGCACACATGCCGCCAGTCCCGCAGAAAACTCTCGGTGGCGACCATGTCGTCCAACACCCAGCCGAACAGCGCCGGCAGCTTGGCGCGCAGGTCATAGCCCATCAGGTCGCGGAAGTCCTTCTCCAGCGTGCGACCCCAGCTTTGCCGCCCGCATTCCCAACTGTCGATGACAATCCCCTTGAAAGGCTTGCCCTTCAGCGGCCCCGCAGCCAGACGCCCGATGTAGCCGGCAAAATTCGCCTCCGCGCCTTCCCGGTCGAACTTGGAGCACTCCCAGCCCGTACCTTCCTTGGGCGCAGGCGCATTGACCGTGCCCAGATTCACGTGGCCGAAGCGCAGAATCGTCCACTTGCCGGCATGCGGCGCCTTCCAGGAGAAACCCCCATCCGGCGAGAAGGCCTTGGAGACATCCACCACGTCCGCCGCCCGCACATACGCCGCCGCATTCTGCTTCGGCGCGGCACGCGGCACAAGCGCGCGATAGGTCCACCCCGCCAGGGATTCCCAGTTGTCCGGACGTGCCGCCGAGAAGAACCGGGCCTCGGGGAACTTCGTCGAGGCGCGCCGCCGTACGGAAACCCGCCACTCGGAAGCCGTCGCCTCATCCACCGCCAACGAGAACCGTGGCGCCTCGCCCCACCCATACATCCAGTTGCTGCGCGGATAGTCCTCTTCGGCCACTTTGCGCCAGGAGCCATCGGCCATCCGCGCCTCGACTTTGACGTGAAGCTCGGGCTCATACACATGGATGTAGTCCAGCTGGCCAATCGGCGGCAGCTCGACCGTACGCACGACAATCGGCTCCGGGAAGGAATACACCATGGCATCAGGACCGTCTGCCGCCGTCTTCACGGGCTTATGGGGCTTCTCGCTGGCCCCCTCTGGCGTGGGGAACGCCAGAACGCAGATGTCGCGGTAGTCGGCGTCGGCATCAGTCGTCACACGCCCGAACCTGATGCGGGACGCCTTGGCGAGATTGCCGGTCACCTGCCCGGCGGCCGAGGCCTCGAGGTCTGTGCGGCCGCACACCAGCCGACGCATCGCGTTGGCGGGCGTGATCCACGGGCCACCACTCATCGACCAGCCTGGGCAGTTCTGCATCTTGAAGCCCAGCCCCAGACGCGCACATTCATCCGCCGTGTAGGCCACCAGGTCGTCCCAGGCCGGGCTCAGACACGGAATCGGCTCCTTCACGCCCGGCCAGATGGTGCCGAACTGTCCGTGGAAGAACTGGATGCCGGAGATTCCCGCCGCCTTGATGGCCGCCAGATCGTCCTTCATGCCGGCCTTGGACGCATTGCCGCCGATCACATGAAACCACGTCTCGGGATGGGACTCCTTCGCCGGCTGCCGAAACGCCTCAAAATCCATCGCCCCCGCGGCGCCACCGATCATCAGCGCCAGTGCCACAATCTTCATGACTTTCCCCTTCCTTGTCAAGATGCTCTTCGCTTGCCGCACGAACCGCGCTATTCCAGAATGGGCTCCACCACTTTGCCCGCACGCTGTCCGGCCGCGTCGTAGTCATGCGCGATATAGGCCCCGCTTGCGTCCATGAAGAGGATAAGGCGGCGCCATTCCTCAGGCGTGAGCTTCACCCCGTGATGACCGTCCTTCAGCATCCGATAGAGCCTGGAGCCGCGTGCGCCCACCTTGCCGGGCTCCGAATAGGCCTGCACAAAGGCATCGGCCTGCCGCCAACGCGTGGCCCAGTCCTTGCCCCAGTACTTCGTGGTGTAGTACTGCACGAGGCCGCGGTCGAGGAACGAGCAATACGAGGCGTAGAAGCCGAACGGATTCTCGCGGGCATTTCCCTTTGTGAGGTCCGGCACCCCTTCCGCACGATTGCGGCCGTGGCACGACACGCACTTCGCCTCCAGAACCGGCTGCACAAGACGCGGATAGTTGAACGGCTTGGCGCCCTCGACTTCTGGCTTGAGCGTGCTGGGCGCGCGCTTGAGCGCCAGCCGCGTGGGGCCGGCAGTGGGCTTCACCCGTTCCTCGCGGTCTTCGTGGCAACCATTGCAGGTCAACGTCTCGCCGGGCGCCACGTACGTGTCGGAACGCATGGTCTGGACGGCGCAACCCTCCGCGTCAAGCGCCTGGAAATAGAGCGGCACCCCCACCGGCGCATAGAATGCGGCACTGCCGTCCTTCTCGACTGGCACGGTGCCGAGACACTGGCGGCCAGGCGTCTGGTCGCAGGCGCCCAGACGCGGGATGCCAACCATGGGATCGGTCTTGGGCAGAATCTGCCACACGCGCAGTTCCTTGATTTCGACGGGCGGGAACGGATAGCGCGAGTTGTACACGTCCATCAGCTGGATGAGCGCGGTCTTCGGGAGATCCTTCTTGGCGATGGGCTCGGGGCGTTTGCCGTCCAGATCCGCCGGACGCCCCACCAGCGTCTTGTGCGGCAAGGCCGGCGGCATGGGCCGCGCCTGCAGGGGCATCGGGTCGAAACAGGAGATCGTGGGGTGCGAATAGATGCGGATCTTGTTGCCGAAGACGTCCAGCAGCGTGAGGTCATACTTGCGGCGCAGCGCGTCCGCCACCCCGTACTGGCAGTTGGCGTCGCCGTCATAGACGCAAATGTAGTATTTCTCGGACAGCGGCCAGGCCGTGGCATAGGCGCCCGAGTTCTTCATCTGGTGGCTGCGCGCCTCGCTCTCGGGGAAGAGCTGGTCGGGCGTAATGCGCTTGAGCTGCGAATAGGAAAGGTCGTCGTGCTGCGAGGGGTCGATCATCACCAGCGAGCCGCGAATGAGCGAATGGTGGCTGCAGGCGGTGGCGACGTACTTGCGCGAACCGGGAATGGCGCGGATCGACTCCTGCGCATGACAGCCGAGCCATTCGTTCGTGCGCGTGTTGCCCTGCAGTTCGCGGGGATCGCGCCCGTCCGGATAGGCGGTCCAGGCGTGATGGGCCTGGTTGAAGCCCCGGTCCACATAGTCCCAGCGCATGTACACGATGCGGCCGTCGTTGTCCACAGACGGCTCAAACTCGTTGGTCTCGTGCGGCGAGATGCAGGTGATGTCCGTGCCGTCCGGGAACATCGTGTGCAGCGTGTAATTGGGCACCTCACGCTGATGGCAGCGGCCGTAGCCACCTCGCCGTTCGGAGCAGAACACGATGCGGCCGTTCGGCAGCCAACAGGGGAAGAGGTCATTCACGGCGCCCGTGGTGAGCTGCTCCAGACGCGAGCCGTCCGCCCGGCAGCGGAAAATGTGAAACACAGTACCGTCATCCCATTCGCGGATGCGCGGATCGCCCTGCGTACAAGAGAAGACGATCTCCTCGCCGTTCCATGAGACATCCGGCGAGAGGAAGCTGCACGACAGGTCGTCATCCCATCCGGCGCGCCGCACGAGCTTGCGTCCCGCCCAAGGGCCCTTCTCCACGGACTTCTCGAAGAGGATGCTCTTGGCGACCGGCGTCTTGCCCTCGGCAAAGGGCTCGTCAATCACATAAAGGCCGCTTCCTCGCGCGATTTTCTTCAGGTTGGCGTGGAAACCGAAGAACTGATCGCAGACGTGCGGGCCCCAGTTGTACTCGTTCACGGGCTGCACTTCTCGCGTGATGAACAGCAGCTTCCGTATGGCCTGGACCAGCGGATTGCGGTAGGCGATGGTTCGCCGCAGACGCATCATTTTCGCGAAAAGCGCGTAGCGGGCGTCTTCATCGGCAACTGCCGCCTGGGCGACTTTCCCCTCCAGGCTCTGCAGCTCCTGCTCCAGCTTGTCCCCTTCGGCAATCTCGGCCCTCAGATCCTCCAGGAGCGCCCGCGTACGACGCGCCAGCACGTCCAGGGGGTCCCTATCGGCGGAATTGATCAGGGCCTGCGCGTTCACGACCTGCTCGGCAGGCGGCTGATAGCACGCAAAGGTTGTGGTCGGACACGGATTGGGGCGTGTCACATTCCAGTTCTTGAGATCCCGCTGAAGCAGACGCCAGGTCTTCTGGATCTCGTCACGTTCATCCGCACACGACGGAAACTCGTCCATTGCCGCCGCCAACGACAAACAATTCAGCAAAGCCAATGTCAACAGGATTTTCTTCATGGCAATTTCAGCATCTTTCCATGGTAATGGCAGGAGAAGAATTCATGGATGGCATTATACCACAACCTCTGCGCTTATGGTATAATCTTGCACATGAAATTCGCCCTTTCCACGAACTGGAACAACACGCGCCTCGATGACGGCGCGCAGATCGCCGACGAGGCGCAGGCCCTCGGCTTCGATTCGCTGGAGCTCGGCTACGGTACCACGCCCGAGCAGCTTGTGGGCTTCAAGAGCCGCCTGGACCAGATGCCGGTCACGTCCGTGCACGCCTACTGCCCCGTGCCCATCGGCGCCCCTTCCGGACATCCCGAGATCTATCAGCTGGCCGATCCGCACGAGGATCTGCGCGCGCTAGCCCGCCTCTACCTCAAGAAGACCTTCGCCTGTGCCGCCGAAATGGGCGCGAAGACCATAGTGTTCCACGCGGGATACGTCAATTCACAGTCGTATTGGAGCCATTTCCTCCATGGTACGCAGCGCATTCACGAGCCGGAGCCGGTCGACCGGAAACGCCGCAGCAAGCGCGGTCGCAAGATGATGGACACCCTCAAGCGCGAATTCGAGCAGCTCTATCCCTTCCTGGAGAAGGATGGGCTGGTGCTGGCGCTGGAGAACCTGCCGCGCTTCGAGGGCTTTCCCTCCACCGAAGAGGCCGAAAAGCTGATGGCCGATCTCAAAGGCGCGCCCATTGCGCTGTGGTTCGACACGGGCCACGCCCGCGTGCGCGAATGCCGCCAATGGGACGTGACCGCCAACGAGGCGGCCAAGCGCCTGGCGCCTTGGGTGCGGGGCATGCACCTGAACGACGTGAACGACGTCCATGACGACCACGTCGCCCCAGGCAAGGGACAGGTTGATTTCGCAGCCCTCAAGCCGCTTGCCGCCCAACCCGGCGTGCTGCATGTGGTGGAGCCCCACCCCGAGGTACTGGCAGAAGACCTGCGTACGGGCCTGCAGCAGTTGCACGCCCTCTGGGATTGAGCTGAACA
>JAKSOW010000113.1 GCA_024405395.1 Kiritimatiellia bacterium
TCACCGTGCCCACCACCTGTCCGTCCGCGCCCTTCAGGCACCCCGCGGACGTGCTCCGCAGCCGAATCACGGTTGCCGCCGGTGTTGGATCCGATCAGGATCGAGACGGCCTTGGCCCGGTAACCGTCGAGCAGTCCGTTCCTGACCCGCCAGAGCGCGTGCTCCGTGCGGTCGCCGCCGATGCCGAGATTGAGCGTCGTCAGGCCGTTCGTGAACGCCATGACGCTCGGCCAGGGATCCCGGCTGTTCCCCCAGCGCCCTTCCATAAAATGCGTCTGCGAATCGCCGAGGAGGACGAGGTCGACCGTCTTGCCGCGCAGCGCCTTCACCCGATCCATCTGCACGCAGACGCGATCTCGCCAGTAATACGCCCCCTTCTCCATCAAGGTAAACCGTCCGTCCGGATAGGCCGCCGCCGGCGCGACCTTGTCCTCTTTGCTCTGATCGGGCGTCCAGTAGAGGTAGGCGTAGCGGTCGGTGATCGTCTTCCAGAAGACCATCTTGCCGTCCACAAACCGCCGCACCGCGCGAATCGCATTCCAGGCGGGGGACGAGCCGTCCGGCGTCGAGGGGACCGTGGACGAGTCCAGCACGATCTGCGCGCCCGGATGCGCCGCCCTAAACGCGAGAAACGCATCCGTCGCCGCCATGGACGCCTCAATGACACACTTGCCCTCGGCGAGCGCCTTCTGCACGATCGGCGCGAGGTCAAATCGCACGGGTGGGACGGCCATCGTCTTCTTCGCTTCGACCGGATCAAACTCCAGCAGCATTGTCGTCTCCGGCGGCAAGGTGACCTTCGCCTTGTCCTTGACGAAGGCGATCCGTCGCCCGGTCACGAGATCCGTCGCGTTGCTGAGCCCGGAGAGCGAGACGATGTCCCATGTCTGCGTCTTCAGCGAGAAGTTGAAGACAGTCGCCAGGTTGTCGCCGAACTGCTCCGTCGAGGGCGTGGAATACGGCACGTCGATGAGACGGTTCACGGGGCGCCACCCTGCCTCGGACGCCTTGCGGATGAGCGGCACGAACTTCTTGAAGAGCTCGCGGTCGCGGTTATAGTACTTCGGATTGAGCCAGTAGTAGGTCTCGGGATGCTTCACGACGTTCTTGTCCGGCGGCTGGCTGTAGCCGGGGAAGAAGGCGTATGCGAGCATCCGGTGCATGCTCTTCTCCATGCAGGCGTGGTCGAAACGATCGAAGTCCTCCTGCAGCAGAAAACACCACGGCTTCGCGCCCGCGAGGAAGCGATGGAACTGAAACCACCGATGATCCGGCGGCATCCAGCGTCCGTTGCGAATCCAGATCGACTCCGTGCCGAGAACGTCCATGTAGGACGACACCCAAGCATAGCGGTCCGGCGCGCAGTTCGCCATCATGAAGCGCCCTTTCTCCTGGACACGGCGTGTGATGTCGCGCGTGTACTCGCTCCAGACGAGGCCAGTGTAGATCGCGGGGATCTTTGAGTCGGCTGCGAAGACGAGCGGCGCGTCCGCCGCGGCGAAGTGCGCGCGGTCGAAGTCAAGCGACGCGGGCTCCATCTCCGCCGAATCGAGGTACTCGCCGTCGACACCCTGCGGATAGTCCGAAGCGAAACGCCTGTCCACCGCCTCCTTGCCGAGCTTCCACTTGAAATCGGTGACTTCACCCGGCAGATTCGGCAGGGAGCTCATCGCCCAGAGAACGCCATTGCACCAGGGCGTATCGCGGAACTTGCCGCAGAGCTCGCCGCTTGCGTTTCTCATCACGCTCGTCTTCCAGGCGAGCGCGTGCCTATCGCCCTTCGCGGCAAGACGCTCAGCCTCGGCCTTCGCGTCCTCCATCGTGAGCTTCCTGCCGGGAACCGGCGGGAAGTCCATCCACCACGTCACTGGCTCGGTGTAGTGGAACGTGATGAGACCGTGCGCGTCATCCCACGGCACCTCGCCCTCGCCCTCCTTGTAGGCGAAGCCGAAGTCCTCCACACCCTGTACCTTGCTGGTCGGCCGAAACGCCATCCACACGCCCTGCTTCGGGATGCGCACCCTATAGAAATGCGGATAGGCCTTCATGTACGCGTCGAACGCGCCGCGCCAGCCATACATCGCCTCAAACGGAAAGGTCGAGAACCGAAAGTGCGCGGTGCGCTTTTCCGGCGCAAAGCCGAGATCCACCGCGAGCATCAACGCACGAAGTGCCGGGTTGAGAACGAGGCGGTTGTAGGCGGGCTTACCACAGTCGATTGCGAGCGCGCGTCCCTCGCCGTTCACGGAAACCGCCGCAAGCGGCCACGGCGAGAGTCCGCTCGAACCAACGTTGGTGGACAGCCTAAAGTTGCTGCGCTCAAAGTCGCCGATCTTCACGTCCGACTGCCTCAGGCCGTCGTCGTACCAGATCATCGACCCTTCCGGCAGGGGCTCGGCGAAGACGAGCGTAACCGCGCGGTCTCGGCCCGTCCGATCCTCGGCGACGACGTCATAGTGCGTTACAGGGCCCCTCTTCTCGGATTTCACGCGAAACGAGATGCCCTTCGCCTCGCCGCCCGTTCCGGCGATCGCGGCGAAACCTTCATCCTTCGCAACGTCCCTCAGATAGAAAGTTGGCTCGGACGGGCGCCTCGCGTTCCTCACCGCGATGCCGTCGAGCGCGAAGATTCCCGAACCCTCCGACTTGTACTGCACCCAGGTCGGCGCACGGAAACGCACCTTCAGGCCATTGGCATAGCGGGCAAACACATAGACGCTCATCGAGCGGATCGGCCGCCCCACGTCCAAAAGAAGTTTCCGACGCTGCCAGCCGAGCTTGGGATCGTGTTCGTACGGCACATGAAAGCCATCCTGCCTGCAACCATCCGTAAAGGCAAGATCGGCGTAGAGATAGACCTGTCCGCTATCGCCGCCCTCCTCGAAGCGGCAATCCGCCTCTAGCTCGATCGGCACGGCGTCCTTCTGATTGAGCGCCACCTGCCAGCACGCACCCGCGCCACGCGCCCCGCCGACCGTGCAGACGATCTCCCGTCCATCCGCATCAAGATTGTAGCCGGCGTAGTAGGTATGCCCCTTGGACGGCTCGAGCGCATGGACTTCCGCCGACGGATCGCGGACGAACCGGACCCGTGGGAAGGTTTCTTCGGCAGACAACGCCTCTGCGCCAATGGTGACAAAAACCAAGGCGAAACCAAGCAGAATCGAATTTTTCATTAAACCCATCAGCGGAAGGAGATCAGCATGCCACGGGGAACGTGGAATCCCAGACTGCGGCCATCCGCGGACCACACCAGGACCGCACCCTTCGGCGCATTCACGAGTTCGACGTGTTCCCTGATGTAATCAAGCCCTTCGATGTCACCGTCAAGCGCGAACATGGTCGCCCTGCTCTTCCCCTCCGGAAGCGCGGTGGCGTCAATCACGATCTTCGAACCTTCGGCGAACACCAACTTCGTCGATGGGGCGATGGTACCGAAACGGCCTTGGGCGTCGGAGATGAACTTGACGCACGACGCGGCCTGGCCAACGGTGTTGGAGACGACGATCGAGGCCGCCGTCACCATGCCCGTGCCCGAAAGCGTCAGGCTGCCCGTGCCATCCGCGCCGAGAATGATCGACTTCTCCGACTGGAACGTGCCGCCCTTCACGACGAGCTCGCCCTGCGCATCGTGGCAAGTCTCCAGTTTCGCCATGTTCTTGTGCGCCGTCGTCCAGGAGAGATCGTTCGCCGTCGCGCCACCGACATAGACGTTGCGATAGGTCTGGAACACGCCGTCGTCGATCTCGTAGAGTCCCTTGCCGCCGAAAAGCCCGATGGCGACGGCGCCCGGGTTGTTGTCGGAATCGGCGTTATACATGGGCTTGAAGGATCCGCCGGTCTGGCGCACGACGCCTTCGCCGCAGGCACCCGCGCCCACGTAGAACGAACCGCGGTTCTGCGTGTAGGCGCCGGCCGTGACGATTTCGCCGTACGCCAGCGCCTGGCCGCGCGACAGCGTGGACGACAGGGCGTGGCCCACCGTCATGGTGCGCTTTTCGTTATAGCCAGTCGGCCGAAGCGTGACACCCGAGGCGATCTCGACGCGCCCCGTCGCGAACATCACGCTCGCCGACGCGGCGTTGTCCGAAGTGCCAATCCCGCCGATCATCGTGACATAGGTACCGAACGCATACTTTCCGCGCTTGAACTTCATTTCGCCCAAACCGTCCGCGCAGCCGATAAACGAATACTGCCAGAACGTCTGCTCGTTCGGATAGGCCGTGTCGAAGACGAGCTCGGCATGCCGGCCGTTGGCACCAACTTCCCCTCTCCAGTAGGAAAGGTTGGATTCCTGAAGATAGCAGGAATTGTCGAGGAACTCCACCTTCAGATCTCCGGACGCGGAGGGCTTGAACTGGGGATAGAGAACCGACGACCACCCGCAACCGGCCGGTGCCATACTGATGAAATGCAGCTTGGCGTTGTCGCGGAAGACGTAATGGCCCGTGCCGAAGACGTAATAGCCGTCCTGATTGCCCTTGGCGCCGACGGCCGTCCCTTCGCGCCCAACGCAGACGAGCTCGCCCGTGCCGCCGACCTCAATGGATCCGCCTTCGTTCTGAAGCGGCGAGACAAAGCTTGCTCCACCCGTGGCATTGCCGTGGTCACGCAGAATCACCTTGGCGTCGACGATACTCAACCGTGAACCACGTTCTAGATGCAGGGGTGCCGAAGCGTCATTCGACGTACGGCTGACAAACGTCATCTCCGCACCGTTTGTGACGAGCAACGTCGTGGTACCACCGCTGAAGTTGTGTATGGTCAGGTTCGTCAGCGAGATCCTGCCCTCATCGCCGATATGGGCATTCATCAACTCGTCACGGTCAACCTTGACCGTATAGTCGGCGCCGGGCACGATGATGGAATTGAACGACGATTCGGTCGGAACGCCGTTCAGCCACCTGTCCGCCGCTGTCCACGAGCCGTCGCCCGCCCACTTCCACACGTGGTCGGCGATATTGTCGGCATAATCGAGCGAACCATCGGCGTTGAACTTCGCCTCCACGCCGTTCACCTTGACCGTACCGGACACCGTGCTGTTCTGAACGACGACCCTGGCGGTCGTGCCAAGAACCTCGAAATCAATCGTCGCACCGGCGGCGCAGGTGAAATTCGTGACGGCCAGCGTCACGCCGGGCTCCACGAAGACGGTCGACGAGCCCGAATCGACGCAAAGGTTGGTGACCGTCATCGACCGGTCGAGCGTCAGTTCGGCCGTACCCGACAGGCGGATGTTCCCCTCGCTGGTGAAGTTCTCACCGAAGCGCCACGCCCCCTTGACAAAGACGATTTCAACGCCCGCACCGGCCGCGCAGTCGGCCACGGCGGCGTTCGCCGTCGAATTCGCGAGCTTCAGCGTGCCCGTCTCCACGCCACGGCAATAGACGGGCGAGGCGAGCGTCATCGTGCCCGTGCCGTCGAATTCGAACGTCGCCCGCGATGCGATCTTTCCGGTCGCATTTTCCACGATTCCCGTGAGGATGATTGAGCGGTCCGTCATCTCGCCCGGACCGGAATGACGCAGCACGGCATCGTCGCCCAGCAGGAAGTCGACACATCCAAGCGACCCCGTCACGCTGTTGTCGCTCATACCCATCGCATCAACGTCAAAGGTTCCGGTAGCCGCGGCGACGTACCGCAGATTGGTCCTGTCCCATGACTTGCAGCAAGCCATGACTTCGCCTTCCAATTCGCCGTATCCCCTTTTGATGAACGTGCCGGGGTTGCCCAGCACCATCCGAACTTTCATCTCCTCCAGCTGCGCGGCGGTGGCATATCCATTCCAGACACCGAACGAAATCGGCGATTCAAGCGTGAAGACACAGCCGGAATTGACGTCGAATCCGCTGAAGAACCACCCGGGGTAATTGTTATAGCCGTCATTGCGCGTTGTCTGATACGAGGCAAGCACCTTGAACGTTCCCGGCCCGTACACACGAACGTTCGTCTGGACGGAGAGACAGTTGTAGCTCGACGCGGGGCTGATCGAGCCGTTTTCGCCGATGTAGATCGTCGTCGGTTCGGTAGACGAAGCATACCGCTTGAGGTTCAGCGTGCGGAATGACAACGGAACGTTGACGATCATCTTTCCGCCGCTCATGGTGACGGTCGTCTGGGGGAAATTGCCCCATCCCGTGTTGTACGCGCCATCGAACTGGAGGATACCCTTGCCCACAAGATTCAGGCCGGGTTCCTTGGGGTACGTCGTGATGTCCGGCCTCTTGGTCCGATAGCCCCACGGACCGATCACCAGCGGTTCGTTCGGGTTCTCGGTCTGGATCGCCGGAGTCTCGCTACCGTAGGCCGCATCGGTGCACTCGACGCCCAGCCGCAGTTTGCAGGCGATCGTCGGCACATGGCTGTCGGCGTAGCGCGAGCCGACGAAGCTGCCCCAGCATTGGATCGGAATGAACTCGTCGGCATTGGCGCCGTAGGTGTACCGGGTGGTCGATCCCTGCGTATAGAGGTTCGAAATGGAATAGACGCCGTCGAAGCTGATCGTCGTCACGGCCTTGCCCGTCAGACCGTCACCGAAGACCGCCTCATCAAGCCATCCCCCCGTCAACGTACCGTCCGGCAGGTAGTACTGGCCGGGGACTCGTCCCTCCGCCCAGTTGTTGGCGTTGGTCCAGAATCCGTTCTCCGCACCCGTCCAGTTGCAGGTTTGAGCCGTTACGGCACACATCGCCGCCAGGGCAACACCAACCAACGCACATTTCCTCATCAGGTTTTCTCCTTTTGGCACCTTGGAATTTACCTCAGAGATCAATTCCGCAAAATGCAAATTGTGGGGGATTGGGCAAAGCCTCCCCGAAAAGCTACGTTATTGTACCACAACTAGTGCGTGACGAGCAAAGAGAATTTCTGCTCACGACGTTGACGCGCCGCCTACTTCTTGACGCAGAAAAGCCGCGTCTCGCCCTTGGCAAATGTTGTTGTGACACGAGGACCGGCGCCTAGAACGGCCCCACCCAGGGCATCCGTCACCTGGCCGGAACGACCCAGATCGACGGTCAGATCACCAGCATCAAGGGCCTGTATCATCACATAGCCCTCTGCCGCCCATACCGCGGCCTTCCCGGGCGCCACATAGCGGTGAACCCCCGCCACCTGCGCGAATGCCCCGACAAGACCAGGCCCCTGCCATCTGAACGGGCTCATGAACACATCCGCCCCGCCTTCCGCATGCCGGCGTACGACAATGGCCGGTGCCCCGTTGGCGAATGTCGCCCACACCTCATCCGTGGCGTTCGTCTGCGCCACCAGCACAGGATCCACGTCCAGATTGTCCTTAAGCGGCCACACGTCTTTGTCCAGACCCCGCGCCAAGCCCAATGCGGTGGGCGTGATCCGAGTACCCCGCGCACCCGCCATCCGCGTAAGCGAAAATCCCGTCAGTTCCTCGACGTGCCGGACGTCCGCACCTTCGTCCGAGACGATTCCCGGCGCCCACGTCCACACCCGCGTCGTCTCGGGATGCGTCCGGCGCGCCTCAACCAGCTTGCGGCGTTCTTCTGCCGTAAGCGCCGTGCACATCGCGTACACGGTAAGTTTGGCGGGTTGCCGCTCGTCAAGCGTGTCCGAGAGCAGGTATTGCCCATAGGTGGACCCCGACCCGGCGAAAGCATTCGGCAGCAACGCAAGCCCCGCCAATTCGGCCGAAGCCGCCGTCACCATGCTCAGGCTCTTCTCGTCCACCACTAGCTTGATGTCCGGCGTATGCGGCGTGTGCCGCGAAAGCATCGCCTCGTCGATCGGACGCAACTCGGTCATCACCTTCCAGAGATCTTCGTCCGCAAACCAACCACGCCCGAAAAGGTCCATCCACCAGCATCCCGCGCCCCGCAGGATGTCCTGCGCGAGATTGCGCCGCAACGTCTCCAGCGTCTGCGCCTTGTTGATCTTGGGTCCGCCACAGCAGGTGATGAAGTCCCAGATGGGTTCGCGGTAGGTACGCGTATCGTCTTCGTTGAACCACATGATGCCATTATGCGTCAACGACTCCACGCTGCCCATGATGTGAGAAAATCCCGGCCACATCTTGCTTCGTCCCTTGTAGGAGATGGGGCCGGAGAGGATATCGACGTTCTCCTTGCCGTGCTGCAGAATCCAGTTCACGCCCAGGTGGCCGCTCTCGGCGCCATAGCTGCCGATTTCCCACGGATAACCGTAGAAGAACACGGCTAGGGAACGCCCCTGCGTACCCCGCCTCACGGCGGCGCCGAGTTCCGAGATGAAGCTTGCGATCTCAATCTGAAGGAACTCGTTGAAGGCCGCCACCCGCGGCTCCTGCACCGGATCGTGAAAAGCCCCCAGCTTCCCCGCGCGGCGCGCCTCCGGCGAAGGAACCTCGGCGGCAGCGGCATCCTTCTCGCCGCGTGCGGCCAGGAACGCGCGGAAGGCATCTCGGGTGGAGACGTCATACCCCAGCAGATTCGATGGCGAACAGTGGTAGTAGAACCACTCGCCCGTGTTCTGTCCGCAGATGTGCAGCCCCGCGAAATGACGTGGATAAGTGGCCTGCAGATGCCGGGCCAGCTTCTCGATGTGGGCCACCGCGGCCTGGCGATACCAGCGGCACGACACGGACGACTTCTCCACCGTGCGCCCGCGCTCGTCGCGCATGTTGAGCTCGGGGTGTTCACGGCGCATCCAGTCCGGCGCGTCGGCGCCTACGCGCGGCACAATGCGCGCTTTGGGGTTGAGCGCAATGAGGTGCGACATAACGGCATCGATCGCCGCCCAGTCTTCGCCGCGTGCGGGCGGATACCAGCAGTTGGGCGACGGCGGCGTGATGAAATCCACCCCAGCCGCCGCGGCCAGGCGCACCGTGCGGTCATAGGCATCGGGCCCGCCAATGGATTTGGGCGACGTCTTGCCGCCGGCAACCTCGAAGACGGCGGGGTAAACCGGCTGTGGACTCGAGGCTTGCACTTCAAATGTGAGACAGTAGCGCCCTGGAGCAAAAGCCGAACGCATTCCCCGCAGATGGAAGTCTCCCTGCCGATGGACATCCTTGGCAGGATGCACGGAAACCTGCAGCCCCCCTTCTCCAAAACCGACCTCCCCTGTTGCGCCCCGCTCAATTTCCTTCCAGACTTTTCCAAAGCAGGCGGCGTCATGCCAGGTTCCGGCAAAACCGATCTCGCGTCCGCTGGACAGCTCCGTCACGGCGACATTGCGCAGCGACACCAAAGCCTTCTCCCGCCCCCGCAAATAGCGATTGAACCGAAAAGCCACCAGCACCGTCGCATTGGAATGGGCAACCTCGAACGGAAACGCATGCCTCTCCTTTTTCTCCTGTGCCGTAATCAGGAAGGCACTGCGAGAAGGATAGACCCATCGCGGTGGCACAGGCTTGCCGTCCACGTGGATCTGCGGCCCACCCGGGGTCGGCTTGACGCGCACCTCCAGCGGCTCCTTCGCCAGCAGCTCCGCCAACAGAGCATCCGCAATCCGCTTCATGCCCAGATCGCCCGGATGGTTGGCCACGCCCTTGTGCGCAAAGAGTCCGTCCGCCCGATTGGCGGGTTCTTCGCCCAGCGCGCCCACATCCACGAAACGCGCGAATGTCTTCTCGGCGGCAGCTCGGGTAAGCTCGCTTTTGACCGAATTGCGCCAGAACGGCGCCCGCAGGACCACACGCGTGTTCGCACACGATTCCCTGAAGGCCGCGGCCAGCTCCGTGAGCTTCTCCCGATACACGCGCTTGGCCTGTTCGTCCTTGAAGCTGTCCACGTTTTCGCCAAGGGCAATCACCACGTAGTCAGGCTTGAACGCGATGTCGTCCGCCAACAGGCGCTTCACGTCAAAGGTGGGGTATTCCTTCTCGAAGACGTAGAGTCCGCGGAAGCGGTAGTCCACGGCACAGCCGAGCTTCCGTTCAAGCCCCTTCAGCAGCAGATGGGCAAAGTCCTTGTCCTGGGCGCTTGCCGCCATGCCCCAGCAGTTGGTCCAGCCAAGCGCCGCCACCGGGCGATGGCAGAGAATCGAGTTCCCGTAGATGACCAGGCGCTTGGGCGCGCCCTGTTCACGGCTTTCGTACGAGGCCTTGCCAAGGCGGTTCATCTGCGTGGCGAACATCTTCTCCGCGTCCGACTGCGGGACCTCGGCAGACACCGCCCCCATCGCCAGGCACGCCAACGCCCCGACGAGACCGACCAACTTCTTTGCGTGATCCATGGCCGATTACCTGAAACTCACGCACATCCCGCTCAGCGGCACGACGTACCCATTCTTGTCCAGCTTGGCCCTGGAGCCATTCAGCCAGAGGCAGCGCTGCTGCGCCTCCGTAAGCGCTGTGGCGGCCGTGCCGAAGCGCACCGCGTTCCGGTCCCCCGTAATGGACAGCGTCCCCTGCCAGGGCTTCTCCGCCGACGACGCGAACGTCAGGGACGCGCCCGACTGCACCTCCACCGCCGAATCGCCGGCAAGCGTCAGCACGCCGATCGCGGACGAAAGGCCGGCATCCACGGCGATTCCGCCGCCTGCAAGCGTAAGTACATTCTCGGCCGTCAGCACACCATTCGCCGCCAGTTCCATCAGGCCATCCTCAACGGAGAGCACCTCCAGCTGCGGCGTGATCGGCTTCAACACCTTGAGCGTGCCGGCGCCACGTTTCACCACGCGCGCGCTCGGGTAAGAGGACGTGTTGGTGTTGCGGGTGATGGGCGCATCCAACACCAGATCCGCGGCCTCATCACCCGTGACGTCCTCGACATCGAGCACCCAGGTGCCCAGCGTCTTTGACGAACCGGTGCGAATCTCCGTGGCCGTGCAGCAGGAGGGCTCGGTACCCGACACCTGCCAGACCGCCTCCTTGAAGTAGCCATATCCCGGGAACAGGGTCACGCCAGTAACCGACCCTCCCAGCAGTACCAGATTGTTGAGGTAGTTAATATTCACCTCGTTGATCCTGCCGCCATCCAGCACGATCTTCGGGCCCCGTGCGCCACACAGGAACACAGTCGGCAAGTCCAGCGTGGCATCCTCATGAAGGGCCAAGGTGGCCGACCAGCCCGTGCCCGAGCTGGCAAGCGATTTCCCGTGGGTCAGGCGCATCACACTGGGGCCATACAGATCAACCACGCCATTCGTCGGGAAAGCGTCTTCGTGGGCGATCTCCACCACATAGGGCCTCATATCGCCCGGCTCGCCGATGACGATGGAGCCGCCTTCGCAGGCGTTTGCGCCGGACAAGACCAGCGAGGTCCCCACCGTCATCTCCTTGTCCAGATAGACGAGCACATTCGTCATGTGATACTGCGGAATATAACCCGTCGTTCCCGCCCCGGGGAATTTGTAGCCCGTCGACGCCACCTTGTAGATGTAATAGGCGTTCGGCATGCGGATTTCCACATCTCGGCCCTGCTGCCGCAGTTCCATCGTCACGCACTTGATGATGCCGGGGGCATTATCGCCCGTTCGCGACGCCCAGTTCTGCATCTGCGCGGTGGCCGTCACGCCGTCGTTCGCAAAGTGGCAGGTGTCGGCCTCCAAAGGCCGGTTGCCGATATTTTCGCCGGCCAACAGACACGTCACGTTCGTGATGCACGAAAGCGCCGTGTTCCGCAGCAGAACGTGCCAGTTCTTGTCGAGAATCTCATTCACGCCTGAGGTCTCGTCCTGATAGGCGCGCACAAGCCCCGCACCGTCCTCCGCTGCAGTGGTGCGGCTCATCACGGCGATGCCGCCCTTCGCGCCGCCAATTCTGCCAGAAAGCTGCACCGTATCCTGATCAAGGAACTGCAGTTTGCCGGCCCAAAGATCAAGGTTGTTCGCCAGCGATACCCCCGCCGTAAAAGCTCCCTGGGAGTTGTCCACAAGCAGCGTCACGGCATTGGTGAGCGTAAGCTTGCCCGCCAGGTCAACCGGCTGCCTGAAGACCACCTGCGTCTCTTCCGGCTGGGCCAGCGTCACGATATTCAGCTGGTCAATGGTGTAGCCGCCGCCGTTTTGGCTGGTGACGCCGTGCGAATTGATCACGGCGCTGCCAGGATTCTCGAAGTCAATGCCGGGGTCATAGCGCTTTCGGTCGGCATACTTCGCCCAGAGCGCCTGCACCGTCACAACACCGCCGTCTTCGACGAGACGCACCTTCACGCACTTGAGCCAGGTCTCTTTCGCGTCTTGGGTCTGCAGCTGGAAGTCGAGATAGACCCGCCCCTCGAAATTCGAACACACCTGGTAATAGGCGACGCCCTCGCCGCCGATCTGACAGCGATTGGGGTCATAACCGCAGGAGTTGAACAAAGTCCCGGTGACCCTGTACTGAGACAGATCGACGCCCTGCAGCTCCGCAATCTCCACAACTTCATCGCGCCACAGCGGCCGCCCCAACGACCAGGAAAAGTTCTTGGCGTTGACTGCGTCACACGTGAGCGCTCCGGGGAATGTCGCCCCCGTGTCGAGCACCAGCTTACCGGCGCCGGCCATGTCGATGCGGGCATCGGGGGCAAAGGCGAGGCTGTCGCCCGAGAGGGTGATGATCTCGTTTGCGGGCCGTACGGAGAGCTTCTTGATGGCCGCATTCTCATAGGTGAAGGACAAGGCGCCATCCGCCAACGTCGCCGGCGAGGCCGAAGCATCCCAAATCGCGGATTTGTCGGCCCTGGCAGTCATAAAGAAAGCGGAAAACACAAGGCACAGGCCTACGCCTGCATGCGTCCCGACTAAAGTCATGTTAGCCATTACGAATCGCTCCTTCTTTCCTGTTTTCCCGTATAAGACCTGCAACGTCATCGAACTTCGACAAAACCGAGCACGCCGCAGTCCTTGCCAACCAGATACGACGTGCGAATGGCCTCGTGCACATAGCGCTTGGCGCCGGCGACAG
>JAKSOW010000114.1 GCA_024405395.1 Kiritimatiellia bacterium
GAAGAGCCTGGAATTGAAGGTGCAGATGGCGTCGATGATCTTGTCGAAGCTGGCGAAGATCTTGCGCAGGTAGATCTTGCGGGATCTGCGCGGCTGGGGCAGGACGCGTCCCCAGAGGGCGAAGCTGCGGCGGAAGGCCTGGCCGATCGACTGGATGTCGCCGCGCAGGCGGGGATAGCGGCGCATCTCGGCGGCCAGCAGGCGTTCGGTGAGGGCGAGAAGCTCCGCGGCGGCGGCGAAGGGCACGCGGCCCTCCTCGTAGCGGGCGACCGTCTCGAAGAAGTCGTCGAGCCAGGTCATGGCGTTGTTCTTGGTGCAGTCGAGCTCGAGGCCGCCGTCGAAGTCGGGCCTGGCGATGGCCACGAGCAGGCGCTGGCAGTGTTCGATCATGGGCGCGGCGGCTTCGGCCAGGGGGCGGACGTAGTCGGGGGCGGCGAGATCCTGGACGGTGAAGCCGTCCGGAAGGATGTAGGTCGCGGGCTGAACCGCGGATTCTGGGGTGTTGGACATGGGTTTCCTTGGGTTTGTGTCGCCGGAAGGGAACGCGATGGGGAGACAAAACATTCCTGCCGGCAACGTGATTGACGTTGACGATTGGCGTTTGTCCCCTTGGCGCGTAAGTAATGGGTAGCACAATCTGGTGCCTTGAACCCGGCGTGGCCCAGGGAAGGGGATCGGCGGCCGGCCTCACCCCCGGAACGGTGACCCTCGGGGCGTTCCAACGCCGCGGATTATACCAAAGAGGCGATACCAAGGGAAGAAGATTTTGGCAAAATTTATCTGTGGCGGTTTTGGTTAGAATATGATGCAAAAAGATTAGATTTGTGGGATGAGACGCTGGTTGAAATATTACGCAATAAAATCTCATCTAGCCTGCCTCCTTTTGCTGCTGTGTGGCCAAGGGATATCTTTAGGCGAAAATGGCAGAATCCTTTTGAAAGTTCTTGTTGATGAAAATAGGACATGATATAATGGTGATAGTTGCAATAGGGACTATGTGCCCTAAAAGGTTGGTGGGATACAGAATGGTGAGAATCGGCGAAATCGCGGAAAGTGAGGCGTGTGGCTCGATGAACGGCATGCATAACTTGCCATACCCACCCCCTCAAGGCTTAAAAACAGCAACTTAATGCGAATTAATGGGCAATGACGACATCTGTGTCGCCGTTGCCCGTGCTTTTTTGCACGTGAACCGAGATTGTTGATTTCACAACGAAAAGTTTAAAAAGAGAAAAGAAAGAAACAAAGATATGAAGAAAGTATTGGTAATGCTATTGGGCGTCGCTTTTGCCATGTGCGCCTGGGCGAATCCGTCGGTTGTAATCCAAAATCCTGTGGAGGGTGAATTCCTCGGCTTTGTCGATTCGTTTGGGTTCTCGTTGCCGCTGTTGTTAGGCGCGAGCGACGAAGACTTCAATAATCCAGACGGCTTCGCCGTTAAAGTTGAAAGCGGCGGGCATACGCTTTACGACAAGCCGGATATCCTATTCCGGAAGGACTACCCGACCGATCTCGAAATCAACGAGGGCTATGGGTATGATCCGGATAACTTGGTGCAGACGGCGACGATCACCGTGACGACGCCTGATGGGCGCGTCACGACGCGCACCTTCACCTTCGGAGTGCTTCCTTATGGCGGTGTGTTGGTTGGTAATCTTGGTGAAATCAATGCCGCAATTAATACGGCGAAAGAAGAGGAGTGGTATGATCTTGTGTTCGTGAAGACGAACGATATTTCGTTTGTGAGCGGCGAGAAGATCGCCCTGCCGACGCTCGAAGAGGATAGTAAGATATATTTCGCTGGCGATGGACTTATGGATGTCTCGGCCATCGTCCCGACCTTCGGTACGCCGTATGATGTCGTCATGAACTTTGCGACCAACAATTTTGTGGAGGTGCTTGAGGAATGGGAATGGGATGATGAGCTCGAGAAATGGGTCGATGTTACCAACGTTTATACCACCGTTGAGAAACAGCTCGCTCAATTCATTAATACAAATGATGTGGCGAAGCTCGTCTATGATGGGGAGCGGCAGGCAATCTCGCTCATTGCGCGCGGCGAGACGGAGGACTTCGCGTGGATCCTCGACGCGGCGACGAACGTGACCGCGTGGGTTGCGGACTCTAATCTCGTCATCAACAACGGACTCGCGTCGGAGTCGTACGAAATCGATCTCGTCGCGCTGACGAACAACGTCGCGCTCTATGGCTACACGCCGTCATCTCCGCTCAACGCGGTTGTGAAGGTCATCGACAATGGCGAGGCTTCCTGCAAGACCCCGTACCGCTGGGTCGGTGGGGCTGGGGCCTACGAGACGCTCGACGCTGCGCTTGAGGCGGGCGAGACGGCGGTCCTCCCCGGCTACGAAATCGCCTATGAGGCCAACGGCGCCTCGGGCGAAATGGGGAACGACTATCTCGCTGCTGGCCAGGACGTGACGCTCTCGAAGAACGTGTTCTCCGCGCTCGGCTATACCTTCGAAGGCTGGACGATCGGCACGAACGAGACCATGATCGCCGACGAGGCGACGGACAGGGACTTCGCGCCGGTCGACGGTTCGGTCACGTTGACGGCGAAGTGGGGGCTCGACACGAATGGCGTTCAGGCGACGGACTTCGCTTCGTTCACGAACATGCTCTCACAGGCGGCGCAGCAGAGCTCGACGCTCCCGATCACAATCGGATTCACGGCGGGCGTCCGGATCCCCGAAGGCGAGACGGTGGCTCTTCCGGCCGGTACAGGCTTCAATGGCCTCAGGTATGAGGATGAGACGACGCTTTGGCTCGAGGACGGCGTCCTTTACGGCGATGCGCTCCGCGGCGAGGTGACGGTCGATGCGCTCGTTCTCATGCAGCTCGCCAGCGGCGGTGCGATCTCGTCTTTCAAGGCGCTTTCGGAAGGCGAAGGCGGCTTGGTGGTCACGAACGACGTCGTCATGCTCCTCGGTGATGATGGGGTGCCGTATGATGCGATTGAATCCGTCCTTGCGGCGGATCCGCGTCCGACTACGGTCAAGCTCTTCGAAGGGGATGGCTACTTCGTCAGCTACGACGGCAACGGCGCGGCGGGCGAAATGGCGGACGATAAGTTCATTCCGACCATTCCGACGAACCTGACGGCGAATGCCTTTACGGCAGTTGGCTACGCGTTTGCGGGCTGGACGACGAACGGCGTCGACGAGGTTGCCTATGCCGATGGCGCCGCCGGTGTCGACTTCGTGGACGTGAATGCGACGCTCGCGCTCACGGCGAAATGGAGCGACACGGGCGTTGCGGTTGCGGACTTCGATGTGCTCACGAACGCACTCGTGGTGGCGACGAATCAGTCGGCCTCGTTGCCGGTCACGATCACGTTGACGAGTGATGTCACCGTCCCGCAGGGCGGCGTAATCACGGTCTGTGGCAGCCCGGCGGTTTCCTTCACGGGCGAGGGCAAGCTCGACGTCTCCGGCGTCGTTCCGCAGTTCGGCGCGCCGGTTGTCGTTGGCGAGGGCTTCGCGGATGATTCCGCGCTCGCGCTCTTCGACACGAAGGGCGTCTCGAAGCTCGTCTTCAGCGAAGGGACGGTCTTCCTAGTCGCGCGCGGCGAGACGGAGGACTTCCCGTGGATCCTCGGTGTGGAGAAGGGCGTGACGGCCTGGGTGGACCCGATTTTCACGAATCTCGCAGCGGTTGTGGTTGACAACGGCCTCGCGGAGTCGTGTGCCGAAATCGACCTCGCGGCGCTCACGAACGCTATCGCGCTCTACGGTTACACGCCGGAAGTGACGCCGCTCAATGCGCTCGTGAAGGTTGTGGAATCCGGCGAGATGTCGTACAAGGTCCCGACAAGCTGGATCGGTGCGGAAGGAACGTATGAGACGCTTGAGGCGGCTCTTGCGGCGGCTGAAACAGCAGTTGTCCCGAACTTCGTCATCGAGAAGATTCCGGCTGTCGTAGCCGAGAACGGTTTGGGTTCGGACGGGCTTGTTTACACGGCGGTCGTCGTGAACGATCCGGGTAACGTGCCGAATGCCATTCAGGCTGTTTATGCCGAGGGACTTCTCGCGTTGGCTACGAATGAGCTTGCGGACGTCCGGCTGATTGTGTCGGCTGAGTCGCCGACGGATGTCGCGGAACAGGCGGGAGAGATTGCCGCAGCGATCACGAATGACGTTGCAGATGTCGCCGGTCTTGTCGTTGATTACGTCGACCTCTCCGTCTTCTTCAACGATGTGCCGCAGACAACGCTTGCTGAGACCATGAGTATTTGCATCCCGTGGACGATCGATCCGCAGCGGGATTATGCTGTTGCGCGTCTCCACGGTGGCGTTGCGGAAAAGCTTCCAATCGGCAAAGAGAATGCCGTTGAGGGGGAATATGTTGAGTTCTCCACGGACGGGCTCGTGATCCACACGAAAAAGTTTTCGCTCTACGCCATCGGTGAGATCACGCCGTGCGTGAAGGTAATCGTGCCGACGGGTCTTGAGGGCTATGCCTATGTCGTGTCGAATCTCACGACTGGCGTTGAGATGAAGACTGATTCGTCCGTTGACGGTGGCGTCACCTACAAGCTGCCTGTTGGCGCGAAGGTGTCGATTACCTGCGTGCCGGAGGATGGTTACGTTGTTGACGGCGACGCGACATACATCATCGATTCTGTGATCAGGGAAACGACGCTGGTGGGCGTGGTGTTGCCAGTTGCTAGAGAAGACGAGCTCCTCTATCCGAAGGGTGATGGCGGCCGGTTCGTTCCGGCGGCGAAGTCGGTGGAGACGTTCTATGGTGCGTTCTTTGGCGAAAACGGCGTTGAGGGGATCATCACACTCAAGCTGAAGAAGCCGAACAAGCGCACGGGGCTGTTCGACGTTCAGGCAACGGTGAAGACTCTTGTGGACAAGTTGTCTTATTCGTACCAGGCGAAGAAGATCACAGCTCCGGAAGAGGGCGTGCTGACGGTCGAGATGGCCGGAAGGTCGAAGAAGGCTCGGGAGCATAAGCTCGTGGTGGTGCTTGACGGCGATTCGTTGACCGGTACCTTCGATGGCTTTGCAATCGATGGTGCGCGAGATGTGTTCGTCATCAAGAACCATCCGAAGCGTGAGGCTCTTGCGCCACTTGTCGGAGCGTGGACAGGTGTTCTCGCTGGCGAGGACGAGAAGACGATCGGGGCTACCTTCTCCGTGAGGATCACGAAGGCGGCACGTGCCTCTGTCAAAGTTTTCAATGCCGAAGGGAGGGCTATGACCTGCTCGTCGAAGATCGAGATCGGCGCGGATGGCCGTGGAATGGTTCCGGTGACGGTGTCCAGGTCTTCGGGCGGCGTTCGCACTAGCATCGGCTTCCGGATCCTTTTCCGTCAGACGGCCGAAGGCGTTGTGGCGAAGGCGGTCAACGTGACGCCGGTGCGTCAGTGGTCCAAGAAGGCGGGGGGCACGTCCGTCGGGACGCTGGCGTTCGTCTGTGCGGAGAAGCTGACGGTGACGGTGACGTCCAAGCAGTTCCGCACGGACTATGTCCTGAAGATCGCGCCGACATATGACGAGGTCCTGGGGCCTACCGTTCGCGAATCCCTGAGGCTCAACACGTTTGGCTACATCACAGGAAGCATCTCGTGGAAGGTCGCATATCAGGATGCTCGCGGTCGTGATCGGGTGAAATCCGTGAGCGGCAAGGTCACGGGCGTCATGGTCGGTGAAGTTGGCTTCGGTACGGTTGCCGTGAAGATTCCGACCGGCGAGAAGGTCTGCATCAACCTTGAGCTTCTGAGGAAATAGAGCTCAAGATTGAGCCTTTTGGCTGGGGCCCCGCCTCTTCCGATTGGCCCGAGACGGGGTATTGGCTTTCCACCAACAGTGACGCCCGCCACAATTCCCGCTGCCCCAACTACCGTAAGACGCGCGGCTATCCCTGCACCGCCAATGGGGGCCGCCCCTGCGGCAAATGCGGCGGATGAGAAATTCATGGGGCCGTTACGTTTGCCGCCGAACACAACGACGAGGTGGAGATTCGGCGGCTGATTCTCGCTTTTATTAAAAGTGGAAGTGGCTGGATTGGGCTTGGGAGATAGGGCGCAGCCTTTGGTGTATGGGCTGGTGAGTGGCGGCAGACGGGTCGGGTGACGGCATTTCATCTCTGTTTCGCGAAAATTTCGACAGTGGTTTCAGCCTGTGTTCATGGGCCTCTCCGCGAAGTTGTAAAAATTTTGTAAAAAAGTTGTAAAGAGTTTTTACAAATCTTTTACAATCTTTTTACAATTTATTTTTGGCGTTTCTCTTGTTCTTGTGCTACTCTGCTCGCATAACGCGCACGGAGGCGGGGCGGCAGGCGCTTGGCTTCGCGTGGGCGGAAAGGGTGTGACACATGAGGACAAAAGAAATACAGGCATTGGCGGCAAAGCCGACCAACGAGATCATCGTCTATCAGCCGGACGAGACGGTGCGGCTGGAGGTGAGACTTGAATCCAACACGGTATGGTTGACGCAACAGCAGTTATGCCAATTATTTGGTGTCGTGAAGTCAAATGTTTCATATCATCTCAGAAACATATTCTCCACTCAAGAACTGGATTATTCTTCAACTGTTCAAAAAATTCGAACAGTTCAGTTTGAGGGTAAACGAAAGGTTGTCCGTGCCATAGAGTACTTCGATCTCAATGTCATCATCTCGCTTGGTTTCAGGGTAAACTCAAAGCGAGGAATTAAGTTCAGGCAATGGGCTAATGGTGTGTTGCAAGAACATTTGTTAAGGGGATATACGGTCAATGCCAGGCTCAACCAGCTTGAGGACAAGATGGACCGGCGGCTGGCGCAGCATGACGCCGACATCGGGGAATTGAAGGACAAGGTGGACTTCTTCGTGAAGACGAGTCTGCCGCCGGTGCAGGGCGTGTTCTACGACGGGCAGGTGTTTGACGCCCGGGTGTTCGCGACGAAGCACATCCTCTCGGCCAAGAAATCGATTCTGCTCATCGACAGCTGGGTGGACGTGGGCACGTTGGAGATTCTGGCGAAGAAGGGCGGCAATGTATCCGTAGAGATCGTGACTTCGCCTCGGGGGAACAAGTTGGCGGCCAGCGACATCGCGAAGTTCAACGCCCAGTATGGCGGGCTCACGGTGCGCACCAGCGCCAAGTTCCACGATCGGTTCCTCGTCATCGACGACAGGCGGCTGTATCTCATCGGCGCCTCGCTGAAGGACCTTGGCTGGAAGTGTTTTGCCTTCACGCAGCTGGACACTGGCGAGATCGCCGGACTGAAGGCGCGGATATGAGGTCAAGACGCGCGGCTATCCCTGCACCGCCAATGAAGGCCGCCCCTGCGGCAAATGCGGCGGGTGTGAGGTCGCGGGAGTTGGACGGAAGGGCGAAGGTCCGTGCAGCTTGCGACTTGCGGGGAGAACTGAATTGTGCTACAATCTCAAACAAGTGAGGATATGCTTATGTGGATGAAAAATCTGGGCTCCAGTAGTTTCGTGTGGACCATGTGTGCCGTGGTATGGGGTGTGTTTGCCGCGAAGGCCGCGACGGTCTCGGAGACGACTGCGGACATGACTGTTGGCGGAACCTGGACGGTTTCGGTTGCCGCCGGCGACACCAACATCGTCACGGCTGCGCAGACCGGCTCGGGCAAGATCGTCAAGCAGGGCGGTGGCGTGCTCGTTCTCGCCGCCGAGAATTCGTTTTCCGGCGGCATCACGCTTGAGGCGGGCTACATCTTCGCCGCCGAGTCGCACTGTCTCGGCACGGGCGAAATCGAGATCAAGGGCCAGACGGAAGACTACTCCGGCCCGTGCGAAATCCGCTTCACGGCTTCAGGCAAGGACTTCGGATCGCCGGCGATCCATGTGACGGGGAATACGACCGTAACCTGTCCGGCGCTCTTGTTCAACGCGGCGACGAATGTCTTCTCCGGCACGATCAACGCCGAACATGATCTCTATCTTGGCGAAGACAGCATGTGGCTCTACGACTGGTTCACGCGCGAACTCGGCACCGCCTATTGGTCAGTGCAGGTGCAGGCCACCCCAATCATGACCTTCAACGGGGCAATCTCCGCCAAGGGTACGCTCCATCTGCTGCCGGACGGAAGCTACGATTTCAACGCGCCTGTGACGGCGGCTGTCCTTGAAAGCTATCTTCTTGCCGCCGAGAAGCCGCGCAAGCCGAGGTGGACATCTGAAAACCAGTATTACGGCCATCTGAATCTCAAGGCCGAGAACCATTTCGGAATGGTGAAGATGGGCTTCCGCGAGATCTCGTTCGGCGCGGATGGCGCCCTAGGCGGGGCTGTGGTCACGAACGTCACGGTAGAGGGTGGATGCGTTCGCCTTGAATCCGGGGTCAACTGCGTCGTCGCTGGCATCGAAGTGCCTCGACTGCAGGCTTCCTCCATCGAGAGCACTTTATGCCGAATCTACAGCGTTGCCCCGGATGGCGCCAAATTGACGGTTACGGGCATGCCGGGAGGCGTGGCATGCACGTCCTACATGACACTCGGCGATCGTTTGACGCGTTTCACGCTGGACGCTGCGGACAATCCGGGGTTCGTCCAGACTTTCCTCGGCCGTCGGCATGTCATGGGCGGTGTTCTCGAGGTAAAAGCCGGCACATTGCGTCTGCTGGATGGCGCCACCTTCCCGAACCTCACCGAGCTCACGCTTGGCGGCACGGGTGTTCTGGACATTACCGAGAACGGCGCGTTTCCGTTTACGAACGCCAAACTGGCGCTGAAGTTGTCGTCGGACACCTCGCAGTTCCTCTTCAACGCCCCCTTGGCGATCACGGTCGCAGCGCTT
Organism: Kiritimatiellia bacterium; assembly: GCA_024405395.1. Lineage (GTDB taxonomy): Bacteria > Verrucomicrobiota > Kiritimatiellia > RFP12 > UBA1067 > RGIG6720. The sequence goes on from JAKSOW010000114.1 coordinate 8,776, forward strand.
TATGTCGACGGGGAGCAACTGCTGAAGGGCGTGTGGACGCATGCGCAGTGTGCAGCCATACCTGAGGGGTTGACGATTACGGCGACGACGGGCGATCCTCCGGCGCCGTCCGCGACATTGTACTGGTCAGGCGCGGCTGCGGGCGACAACCTGATGTCGACGAAGGAGAACTGGGAAACAGGCGATGGCAACGGCATCGCGCCGCCGACGGCTCCGGATCTCGTGAATGGCACGCTGGGCGTTAGGATTACCAAGGGCGACCGTGAAATGGTGCCGCCCGAGACCGGGGCGCACGTCAACCAGATCGAGTTCAATGTGCCGGCTGAGGCTCAGTCGGGCCTTGATGGCGGCTACTATGGTCCGTTCGTGCTTGGCGCGACGGGACGCACGCTCACGATCGTCGGCAAATTCTGCGCCAAGCAGCGGGCGCAGCTTGTGCTGCGCGGCACGATCACCTCTCCGTCCGGCATCGATCAGGGGCCGGCGGCCGAGAACGATTCGACGACCTTTACGTATATTCCGGCCAAACGTGATTCGTCCGTAGCGCCGGCGAACACGATTTGGGGCTACAGCGGATCCATGAAATATGGTACGCCCCTTGTGCTGGATGGCGTGACGATGAACAAGCCCGCGTACATCCGTGCCTCAACCGCCAGCGCCGAGCAGTTCTATGCCCTGCCGAACACAACGAACATCTTCCTGCAGGAATACTTTGGTGGGATAGGCGGCAATAACACGATGAGCGTGGGCGCGGGCGCGATTGTCGAGTTCCGTGGCGGCGTGAAGATCGATGGCCGACCGATTCTCCGCCTGGGCGGGACGATTCTCGTGACCGGCAAGCCTTGGTACGGCAGAAACGGCAACACGGGCGTCGATCTTGACACGGGCACATTCATCGTCGACGTGGAGGACAACGAATTCGGCAACACGCCGACCGTGAACAAGGGTTTCCGCTTGGGTCAGGAGGGGACGGCCGCCAGCGTGAGCAAGCTCGAGTTCCGTCGCTCCGGCTGCTTCAAGGACAACGACATGGAGCAGCTCAGCATGGTTGGCGCGAAGAATGCCACAATCGAGTTCCATTCGACTACCCAGCGGCTGTCGCGGTTCACTGCAACCAACACGCATGGCTCGTCGAGACTGCGGGGCGATTATCCGGCGATGCTGGAGGTGAAGGGCGGCACGCACGCGCAGGACTCGCGGTGGTTGGCCGGCAGCGCACTTGAGACGATGTCCTGTTCGGTTCAGGTTGAGGGCGGGCTGGGCTTCCATTATCTCGGCAGCGGCCCCGCAAACGGATCCTGGAGCGTTGCCGCTGGCGCGGACGAGACGTTCACGCTCTCGGGCAAGTCCTTCGCAAGTTGCGGCGACCTGGAGGTTTCGGGCGGCACGCTGGAGCTCGCGTCGGGCGCCACGTGGCGCAATGGCACGAACCTGACCGCCCGCGGCACCGGCACGCTGAAGGCGAATGCCGGCGGCGCGTTCGGCGATCATGCGATTCTGCGCCTTTACGGCAACGGCAAGTTCGCGCTGCCGTCGACAGAAATGCAGCGTGTGGCCGAATGCTGGGTTGACGGATGTTGGGTCAGGCCCGGGATCTACGAAGCGGCGAAGCTCACGCCGGCCGATGCGCTCTATGGACACTTGACGGGCGGCAGACTTCGTGTCGGCTCGGCTGGATTCATGCTGATCGTGAAGTAGTCGTGCAGACTCGCTGTCGGGAATGTGATCCCTAATCGTCCGTGTGGCGCTTTGTGCGGTATGTCCTGTGTGGCATTGACCCTGTGGGGTGATTTTGTTATACTAAGCGACCGAGTTTTTCGGAAGAAAAGATAGTGTGTTTGGCAAGGTGAAAGGCTTGTGACATGAAAAAGATTTTGGTTGGTCTGGTGGCGGCGGCGGCGCTGACGGCGGCGGCGGAAATGAAGATCGGCACCGTGAACATGGTGGATCTCGTCAAACTGCACCCCAGTTACGAGACGAATCGCGCGTTGCTGAAGTCCACGGACGCGGACTACAAGACCAAGCTCGACAAACAGCAGGAAGATCTCAAGGCGATTGCCGACGAGGGCAAGAAGGCGCAGGAAGACCTCGCCAATCCCATGCTCTCCAACGCCGCGAAGGCATCGGCCCAGAAGAAGCTGGAGGAGATTCAGCGTCGCTACATCGCCGCACGTCAGGAGATGGAAGGCGCTGTACGCCATTACCAGAGCGAGCTGGGTGATCTCGAGAGCCGCCTCATGAAGCTTCAGACCGAGGAGATCCGCAAGACCATCACCGCCTACGCCAAGGAGAACGGCTTCGACATGATCATCGACTCCACGATGCTGGCGTTCTCAAAGGCGTCGCTTGAGGTGACCGACGACATTCTCCGCGCGATGAAGGTCGATCCCGCCAAGCGCGCCACGCTGAAGAAGGACGACAAGGCCGCCCCCGCGACCAAGTAAGGGGGAAGCGGGCAGTACGATGGCCAAGGGATACGACGACGATCAAATCAAGCATCTCGACGCGATGGAGCACATCCGTCTGCGTCTGGGCATGTACATCGGCCGTTCCGGCGACGGCAGCGACTACGACGACGGCATCTACGTGCTGTTGAAGGAAGTGATCGACAACGCGGTGGACGAGTTCATCATGGGCTGCGGCCGCCGCGTGGAGATCGGCCTCAACTGGGACACGGGCGTGTGCAGCGTGCGCGACTACGGTCGCGGCATTCCGCTCGGCAAGGTGGTGGACTGCGTCAGCGAGCTGAACACGGGCGGCAAGTTCAACACCGACGCCTTCCAGTTCTCCGTGGGCATGAACGGCGTGGGCACGAAGGCCGTGAACGCGCTTTCCGACGAGTTCCACGTGCGTTCCGTGCGCGACGGCGAGTTCTCCGAGGCCACCTTCGCCAAGGGCAAGCTCGTCTCCAAGCGCCGCGGCAAGCTCAAGGACGCTTCTGAGCGGCAGGGCACGTTTGTGCGCTTCCTCCCGGACGCCACGATCTTCAAGAAGTTCAAGTTCCGCGAAGAGCACGTGATGCGCCGGCTCAAGATGTACGCCTACCTCAACGCGGGGCTTACGCTGGAGCTCAATGGGCAGAAGATCGTCTCCGAGGAGGGCCTGGCGGACCTCATCGCCGACGAGGCGCAGTTCGAGAAGCTCTACCAGCCGTTCCACTTCCGCACGAAGACGCTGGAATTCGTCTTCACGCACACGAACCGGTTCTCCGAGGAGTACTACTCCTTCGTCAACGGCCAGCACACGACCGAGGGCGGCACGCATCTGACCGCCTTCAAGGAAGGCCTCACGAAGGCCCTCAACGAGTACGACCCGAAGAAGAAGATCGACGGCGACGACGTGCGCGAGGGCATCATCGGGGCCATCGCCATCCGCATGCAGGACCCGAACTTCACGGGCCAGGCCAAAACCAAGCTCGGCAACCCCGAGAAGCGCGCCGAGCTGGTGGCCGACATCAAGAAGGCCGTGCTCGAGATGCTGCACCGCGCGCCAAAGGAGACCGAAAAGCTTCTGCAGAAGGTCGAGGAGACGGCGAAGCTCCGCAGCCAGCTCAATACGATCAAGAAGCAGGCCCGCGAGCGCACGCAGGCCGTTTCCGTGCGCGTACCGCAGCTCAAGGACTGCAAGGAGCATCTGCGGCTGGACAAGATCAACGCCAAGACAGGTGTGGCGCAGGGCGAAGACACGATGATCTTCCTCACCGAAGGTCAGTCCGCCGGTGGTACGCTGGGTCTCGCGCGCGACGCGATGAAGCAGGCCGTGTTCTTCCTGCGCGGCAAGCCGCTCAACACTTGTTCGCTCAACAAGGACGTCCTCTACAAGAACGAGGAGTTCTTCAACCTCATCAAGACGCTCGACATCGAGGAGACGCTGGAGCATCTGCGCTACGGCAAGATCATCTTCGCGACCGATGCCGATGTTGACGGGCTGCACATCCGCATGCTGCTGACGACGTTCTTCATGCGCTTCTACAAGC
>JAKSOW010000115.1 GCA_024405395.1 Kiritimatiellia bacterium
CGATCCAAGCGTATTAAACATAAGTCACCTCACTTAATTTTACAGCATTCACCTTATGGTTCGAAATTACGACTCCACAACTGTCGATTTAACCTCCCCATAGCGCTCGCCTTTCTCGTCACAGAGCACGGGCAGGAAGTCAAGCTGCAGGGCCTTTGCGAAGCGGGCGGCAGAACCGAGGGTGATGTTCACTTCGCCGTGAAGAACCTTCACGACATACGGCCGCGAGGCGTTCATGCGCTTGGCGAGTTCCGTCTGCGACACGCCCAGCTCCTTCATCCGCAGCAGGATGCAGCGCAGAAACAACGACCCGATTTTGTTCGTGGCTTTCATTGGTGAATATTGTATCATATTTAATACAGGCAGTGGTGGAGAATACTAAAAAAAATGGGGTTACCGGTCTTAACGCAGATGCCTCCGGCATACGCGGATTTTGCCGGAATGGCATGTGGCTACGACGCCTGCTGCGCAGGCTACGCCACAATGCCTTTCCGGCAAGTCAGCCTTTCACAAGGGTGCTGTCGAATGAGGCATCGAGCGAGGTCACGGAGCCGATTATTGCGCGTATCAACGCCGAATCCATACTCATGACAAGAGTTTCGCGAGTCCGTCGGTGAGCACCTGCGGGGAAGCAATGCCCATCTTCTCGAGTTCGTAGGTTGAGACGGCAATAGGTTGATTGACGTTCTTGAGGGCGTATTCGACGACGATCCGATTGCGGGACTTGCAGAGCAGGATGCCGACGGTCTGGCCTTCAACCTGCTTATCACGAACCTGCTCATCGATCGCCGTCATGTAGAAGCTCAACTGTCCGATGTCCTGCGGCTTGAACTTGCGCGTCTTGATTTCAATGACAAAATAGCGATGGATGCGCACGTTGTAGAAAAGCAGGTCGAGACGAAACGCATCACCGCCCACATCGAGCGTCCGCTCCTGTCCCGCGTATGTAAAGCCAGCGCCGAGGTCGAGCATGAAGCGGGCAACCTTTTCAACGAGCGTCTGACGAACCTTGTTCTCGCGCGTCCTTTTCTCAAGACCAAGGAATGTAAAGTCGTAGGAATCGCGAATCGCCCTGATGGCTGCTTCCGAATCCGCGATCGGCATCGTCAGTGCAAAGTTATTGGCCGAACGGCCAAAGTTCGCCGCGGCGTTATTGGCGATTTCGCGCACAAGTGTCGAACGCGACCAGCCGTTGTCTGCCGCGAGGCGGGCGTAAGCAATTCGGTCCTCGCGCGTGGAAATCTTCTCAAGAAGAGTGACCTGATTAAACCATGACAATTTTGCAAGAGGCTCTTGCAAAATCTCATCTCGACCCCAAGCCTCCGCAAATCGCTTGGCATAACCAAGATTTCGAGCTGAGAAACCCTTTGCCCCAGGGAAAGCATTCTGCAGGTCCTTTGACATCAGAGGAATGATCTTAGCCCCCCACCCCTCTGCTGCCTGGCGATCAAGAATCGCACGGCCGATGTCCCAATACAAAAGCATGAGCTCGACATTGACCGCCACCATCGCACGGAACTGAGCGTTCCGAACGCGATCCTTGATGGACTGAATCCACTGTCCATAATCAGCAGGTAAATGTTTGTCGCTCATAAGCATTTCACATTCGCAAGTTATCCATGAATACAACCTCTTGCCGAGCAACACGCGCAGCTTCTACATCCGCAACAGGATGCAGCGCAGAAACATCGACCCGATTTTGTTCGTGGCTTTCATTGGCGAATATTATACCCTATTTCATCTGGCACGCGAATCACACCAATGGAAATTTCTTGAAATAGTCAATCGTCTTCGGAAGACCTTCGAGCAATGAGACCTTCGGTTCCCAGCCGAGGAGTTCCTTGGCGAGTGTGATGTCGGGCTTGCGCTTCTTGGGATCGTCGCCCGGAAGTGGTTCGTAGATGATCTTCGAGGTCGATTCGGGCAGGAGCTTCAGGACGGCTTCCGCGAGTTCCTTGATGGTGTATTCGCCTGGATTGCCGGTGTTGAGCACAGGGACACGGGGGTGGCCATTGGCGGGCCGGCTCTCGCGGGACGGGAGATTGGTGCACACGCCCACGTTGTGGTTGTCGCAGTAGCCCATCGGGAAGAAGGCGTCGACGGCGGACTTCGGGAGGGTCATGAAGCGGCGCATGGCCTCGATGAGGTCGTCGCAATACTGGAAGCTGCGCGTCTGGGAGCCATCGCCATAGATGGTGATGTTCTCGTTGTTGAGCGCCTGCATGATGAAGTTCGAGATCACGCGGCCATCCTGCGGGTGCATGTAGGGTCCGTAGGTGTTGAAGATACGTACCATGCGCACGTCGACGCCATGGCAGCGGCGATATTCGGTGGCCATCGTCTCCGCGACGCGCTTGCCTTCGTCATAGCAGCTGCGGATGCCGATGGTGTTCACATTGCCCCAATAGGATTCAACCTGGGGATGCACCATTGGGTCGCCATAGATCTCGCTTGTGGAGGCGTGCAGTACCTTAGCACCCGTGTCTCGGGCCAGATCAAGGCAATTCCGCATGCCGTAGATCGAGGTCCAGAGCGTCTCCAGCGGATTACGCTGGTAGTGGATCGGCGAGGCCGGGCAGGCGAGATTGTAGATTTCGTCAAACTGTCCACGATACGGCTGGGTGATGTCGTGCTGCACGAACGAGAAACGGGGATTGTCCGCAAACTGCTCAATATGCGACTTCATCCCCGTGAAGAGGTTGTCCAGGCACGTCACCTCGTACCCTTCCTCCAGCAGGCGCCTGCAGAGGTGCGTGCCCAAGAATCCGGCGCCGCCGGTGACCAATGCCTTCAATGGAAGTTTAATGCTCATCTTACGATTCCTGAATTACAGCACAGATCCTTCATCCACAGGGGACACGGAAATCAAAAATCCACACGGGAGCCTTCGGAGGGGGCGCAGGCGAAGGCCGTGTATTCGCCCCTCAGGCTCGCGAGAAGCGGCTCCACCGCCGGATTCTCCACCAGAGCGATCACACAGCCGCCCAGGCCCGCGCCCACGAGCTGCGAACCATACACGCCCGGAAAGGCGTTGAGGCGGTCGCAAAGCGCGTCAATCCGCGGCGTGGAGCACTCATACTCGTATTTGCCCAGACGATCGCCGTCATGACTCGCCTTCATCATCTCCCCCAGCGCCTTGAGGTCGGCGGTCTTCAGCAGATCCAGGCAGGCCTCCGCCCGACGGCATTCTTTGACGCCGAAGGTCGCAACCCCCTTCACAGTGCCGGACAGCACGGACATTGCCTTGTCCAGATCCTTCTCGGGCAGGAACGCGAGGTCGCGGAAATAGGTGATCGGCAATGACGGGAAATGGCGGCGGATGTCGTTGAAGGCCGTCTCATAGTCGCGGATGCGCGCATTGAAGGTCTCCCGCGCCCCTTCGCTCTTCTTCGCCATCTCGCCGGAATTGACGACGATCACGGAGCAGTTCGGGGGGAACGGCACGGATTCGCCGATCTCAAAGGGCTTGAACTTGAGATGCGTGATGCGGCCCGCGCGACTGCACTTCATCGCCGCATGGTCACCCGCGCCGCCGCGCGACCCCACAAACCACTCGCCTTCGCCGCACAGGTCGACAAACTCGCGCGTCGAGAGATTGAGTTCGTTCAGCGCGACAATCGCCTCTGCCGTCGCAACGACAATCGCCGACGAAGACGAGAGCCCCGCCGCCACAGGGATGTTGCCGGCGGCCAGGATGTCCATGCCGCAAAGCGGCAGATCGCTGGCCAGTTGGAAGCGATAAACCGCGGATTTCACATAGTTCATCCAATGCCCGCGGTTGGTCTGCAGCTCCGCCTTCGCAGAGGGCGAATCCAGATAGTCCAGCCAAGCGGCCGTCTGGCTGGTCGAATGCGCGACCGCCACATCGCACGGCGGGATGCGGAATTCGGCGTCTGGGAACGCGGGGTCCAGATTGGAGATGCGCACCAGGTTGTCCTCGCGCGGCGCGACCACGAGCGTCAGGCGCTGGTCTGTCGCCATCATGTTCGTGGAGCCGCCCCGATGCTCAATGTGCCGCCCCATCAGGTTCACGCGGCCGGGCGCCGACGCCACGACGCAGGGACGGTCGCCAAAGCGCGCGATGAAGGCCTCGACATTCTCGGTGCGGGGACTGAAGGCCGAGGCCGGGCGCAGAAACTTGTGGGCGATGGCCCGCAGTTCCGGACGCGTCGAGTAGGTGAGCATCTCGGCCGGGTTCACCTGATAGAACCCCACCGAGCCCTGGCGGGCAAAATACTCGATCGTGTCCGTGAGATAAAGCTCGCCCTGGGCATTGTCCGGGCGCAGCGTCTTGAGGGCTGCCGCCAGAGCCTTGACGTCATAGCCGTAGAGCGCGGCGTTCACAAAGGGCGTGGCGGCGACTTCGGCGGCGCTGAAGGAACGATCGCACAGCGAAATCGCGCGGTCTTCGACCTGGGCCTTCTGGATGTCCTTCGCTTCGACGATGCCCAGCACCTTTCCGTCCCTGACGACCACATGGCCCTTGGAGGTCTTGCCGGGATTCGGCTGAACGCCCAACACGGCCAGGGGTTGGCCAGCGGGCGACGCGGGCCGCATGGTGTCAAGCAACGAGCGGATGACCGACGGCACAATGATCTTGTCGCCCATGGTAATCACCACCGACCCCGAGAAGCCAATGGACTCAAGCGCCTTGATGCCGCATTCGGCGGCATGACCAGTGCCCTTCTGCTCGGCCTGATAGGCCCAGAGAATGTCGGGCTCGCCGTCCAGCGCACGCATGACGCTCTCGGCACGATGCCCCACCACAATCACGAAACGCGTGATGCCGCCCGCGCGCATGTTGCGCACGATACGACGGATGACGGGGATGCCTGCACAGTCAAAGCACACCTTGTTGATGGGCGCCGAGCCCATGCGTGTGCCCTTGCCGGCCGCAAGAATGATGGCGGCGTTTTCGCTCATGATAGTTTCATCTCCGTTGCAGATTCACCCGTTTTCCTCAGCAACGCATATTGTATCATATTACATACAGGGCCGCACCAAGTTTCTTCCGATTAAGCTCCGCATCGACACGTCCAAACGCCGCCAGAACGGTATTGTCGCACCCCGCAAACAGCTCCGTCAGCCGCCGACGAGCACGCTCGATGTGCGTATGATAAGATTTGTGTGCGTAATAATTCTCAATGTGCGACTTCTCGCCCTTCTCGGACCGCGCAGGGCCGCCGTTTGCGCCCATTGACGCGGTCTGATTTGCTATCACTTCGTGCCTCGGTTCTGGGGCTGACGCTGCTGCGCCTTCCACGCCATCCAACAAGGCATCCAACGGCACTGGATCTTTGACTTCAACTGCCTGGCGCACGCGTTTGGCAAGTGCCTTATAGCGCATGATGGTCTTGTAGCGTCCATACAGTTCCGGCGCAAATTCGGCAATCCACGCCTTGATGCCGCCATTGCGCCCAACAATATCGCCATGTTCGTCAATGCGCAGGCAATTGTCCACATAGCATTCAAGATCATGAACAAGGCCGCCAAAATGAAGTTTCGCCGCCAAAGACTCCCTAACCTGCCCAAAGGCGCGTCGGAATTCATCTGGCGTGGGACAAGGATTCAGCGTGGTGCGGCGGGTGATTTTCCGCCGTTCGGCGGCAAGGAGACGCCGCCGGGCGTTGTCGCGCGCGTAGTAGCGGCTGCGATAGGACTTCTGCTGGAGCGCGTTGACGCGAGCCGTGAGGCCGCGGCGCAGACAACGGAGCCCCCTCATGTCCGTGATGCCAGCACAGAGCTGGAGGGCAATCAGCGGATGCGACGTGATGTAGGCCAATTCCTCAGAGGTGGCAGGCTCATTGTAATCGGCCCAGGCCCGATCATAGGCGCCTGAATACCAGAGGCCATCGCCGATTCGGTCATCCAGAGCCCCAGCCCGAGAGTAGGACATGCCGCCAATGCGTCCTGCGCTGGAATCAACGAAATTCCGCGTAAACCACGCTTTGAAGTTCGCCTCCACCTCGGCGCCGACTTTTTTGACCAGTCGAACACCCTTCTCGCTTGAGATTTTCACCGTTTTCCCCATGACGAAAAGATTATACAACAGCGAGCCTAGACAGTCAATGAGATTTTAATGCGTAATATTTTATTGCGTCTCATGCTCTAGGGATAAGATAGGCGGCGGGATGCATCTGTTTGCAGATTTCTTGCCATTGGGGATTGACAAAAGGCCTTATTTTTGAAATAATAAACGGACTTTTCGGTGCTCCAGGAAGGCCGGAAGACTAAGGAGGTGAATGAGGCATGGCAATCCAGCTCAAGCTGAAGAAGAACGAAACCGTTGAACGCGGTCTCAAGCGTCTGAAGAAGATTCTCGACAAGGAGGGTCTGCTTAAGACTCTGCGTGATCAGCGCTACTTCGAGAAGCCCTGTGTGAAGGCGCGCAAGAAATCCGCGCGCGCTCGCATTCGTGCGCGTTCGCGTCGTCGTCAGCAGGAAATGTGACCTGCCTCGTCCACATAGGACGATGAGAAGAGACACAGTCCCTTGGACTGTGTCTCTTTTTGTTTCGGATCTAGTCTCCAGTGAGTCAAATGCCCGGAACAACCCTAGTTGCGCTGGAAATTCTTGCCGCCCCAGATATCCTGACGCATCGATCCACCAGGGGCTCTAGCACTTCTAGTCGACTGAGATCCCTGACGCTGCAGATGCTCCAGAAATTCTAGGGCTCCAGAAGTCCAGGAAAACCAGATTCTCCTTATCTGAAGTTCAGGCAGAAGCCCTTCTTGACCAGGCAAAGCTTTCCGTGCTGGACTGTGGCCCTATAGGCGGATGAGGCATGGTCATTCACCTTGAGCGTCCAATCCGCCAGGTTCGCAAGCCCCGTCACATTAGAGAAGACCAACGGCAGTTCGGTGACGCCTGCGCCAAATTCGCCCGCCACAGACAGTTTTCCGTTCGCAGCCAGCGCAATGCCCTCCAGCGTACCCGCATCCGCGGCCTGAAGCGCCAAGGCCGCAACCTCAGGCTGTCCACGCCCAAAGACCACGCCCCCCGCGCAGGCGGAAATGCCCGCCGTATTCGGCAGCTGCGTGCCCACCATCGCCGCCCGGCCGCTCACAGGGAATCCCGTGCGCACCGCGCCGGCCGTGAAAGCCGAAAGATCCGAATACCAGCAGTGGGCGTGGTTGTTGGTGAGTGCCGTGCAATCAAAGCCAGAACGATCATCGAGCATCGTCCACGCCTGGCCATCCACACTGCCCTCCAACGTAAATGCAATCGGCCAACGCTCGACAGTGGCCATACGGGCCGAGCAGACATCGTAGGAGGCCACTTCAGGCGAACCATCGGGCAGGCGCATCACGATCTTCAGCCAGGAGCTCGCGTCGTCAAGTTTGGGGATGCGCTGTGTCGTAAGATCAGACGTCTTGACCGTCGTCGCGCCCTCGAGCCCCAGGAGATACTGCGAATCCCCACTTCCCGTACTTTCGACGAGCGTGAGGTCGTCGTTGAAGAGCGTATCCAGGCGATAAGGCAGCGTCTTGTAGTACAGGCTCGTGTCATAGGCCTTCTCAGCCCCCATAGTCGAGCCGTTATACAAATAGAAGGTCTTGGGCGTATCCCATTCGGCCTGTCCCGGCAAAATGCCACGGCAGTCACGCGCATACGTGGCGCTCCAATACGGATAGTTCACCACGTCAAAGGGCTGCTGCCCAAGCCCCGTGTTGCACCGTACGCCATTGGCGTCATAGAGTGCCAGTTCGGCCAGGCTGACGCCATAGGGCGCACCCGTCGAGGTCCAGCCCGGGACCTGCTTGATGGTGAAGCGGAACCACGTATAACAAGGACCGACAAGACCCAGACGCCCCTCTTCAGCCCGCACCGAGCCGCTGAGGTCATTCATTCCCGTCAACATCCAGGTTCCAGAGCCGGTCTTGACCAGCGAAACTTTGCCCGCGCCGTCCGACACCCCGCTGATCGTGTTCTGGGAATTGGTGTTGGCGCCGCCCACCACAAACACCTTGTCGCCCGCCTCGCGCGAAGAGACGCCGACAAAATTCAAAGACGACCCATTGGTGGCCGAGTTGCGCAGCTCGCCGCCCGCGCCAATGAGCGCAATCGGACGCGTGGTGCAGGCAAAATTCGTGGCTCCGCTGCCGAATCCGACGAACTCCATCACCGGATGTGCCGCGGCAGAACGCGAATTGCCGAGCAGAAAGGCATAGGGCACATACACGGCGGAGGTGGCAGTCAGGGCGTTGGGATAGTCGGTAGTCGTCTGGGTGGCCAGGCCCAAGGCACAGGGTTGCCCCTTCTCGGCGATCGACTCGAACTGCAGGGCGCCATCCTCAATGGCAAATGTGCCGGAGCCCGTAGCAGACGTACGATCCGCGAAACGCCACGCGCCCGTGCCCTGCTTCGTCACATACGTGGGGAAGGATGTGCAGGCAAAGGACGAATCAGTCACCACATACGGCTTCAGATCGCCCTTGACCACGCACGGCGCGGTGTTCGACCCCGTCAGGAAAAGGCGGCGCATGCGATAATATCCCGTTGACGCCGTACCTTGCACGCCCCCGGGAAAATTACCCGTAAACGTGACGCCGCCATAGGCGCCCGCATCCAGATAGATCCGACCCGGATGCTGCAGACGGAACTCGCGCGACGACGTCTCACCAATGGTGTTGCCGAAGAAATGGACGACCGACAGACGGTTGGTGCTGTCGCTGCCGGAGAACAGACACGCGCCACTGGACGTACCCAATGCAGTCTGGGAATTACCGGCGGAGGTACCAATCGAGGCGACGTGCACAACGCCCGGATGATTCTCCGGATACGTGCCCGTACCGCCGCCCACGTAGGATGAGCCAAAGGAGGAACGCCCTGTGAGCGTGATTTCACCGCCGCCCGACTGGTTGTATAACGTGATCTTGCTGCCGATTGTACCCTCAAAATAGGAGGCCTCGGCGCCATTTCCCGAAACGGACATTGAATGCCCGGTTCGCGAGGAACCTGGCGTTACTGCATTCTCGAGTGCACCCGCACCATAAAGCGCGCGCAACGCCGTGAATGCCGTGGAACCACCCGGCTTCTGCGAGGCCGTAAAGAGGGTCGCCCCATTGGACACCACGGTACGCCCATACTGCAGCGTCTGCGCGGAAGAGTACTGCGGAAACTTGAGCACGCCTTCTGCAACCGTGATCCCGGCGTAATAGTCATAGTAGGTGGTCTTGTCGACGAGGACGCCGTCCGCCGCCAGCACCATCGTGCCCGGCCCCATCTTCACAAGCTCCCCCTTCGTGTAGTCCCCGTTCAGCGAAGTGGACATACCCGCGGAGAAGGCGCAGGCGTTGGTGTATTCCTGCGTCGTGTCCACCACGTTGAAGACGAGCTTCGTGCCATTCGGGATGATGCGCCGAAAGCCAGCAATGGCGGAATAGGAGGCCGAAGGCACAGTGACCTCATAGGTGGCGGCAGGCGCCGAAACCGTATCCGCGGCCCCCGGCAACACGGCCGTGGCAGGGGCATAATTCGCGGGGTTCGACCAATCCGCGTCTGCAGACGTGGGCGTAAACGCATAGTCCGCCGCCCCCACCGCGAAACACATCCCCACTGCGCCAGCAAACAGGGTCACTTTCATTGCCGCATCCTCCTGCTGGGCTTGTCTCCGCTCAGCCGCCGTTCCCCAGCGAACGGCAGCGATCCCTTGTCACAGTCGCTGCACGGCGGCCAGAACCGCCGCTGAAACGGCCTCTCGTTCGCCGCTTGAATCAATCACGGCAAAGCGATTGGGTTCGGCGCGGGCCAACTCAAGAAATCCGTCGCGCAGGCGGCGATGAAACTCCTCGCCAGCCTGCTCGATGCGATCGGCCTGAGTCGCCGTAGCCGCCTGACGCGCCGCCAGTCGCGCGCGCGACACTTCGGGCGGCACGTCCAGGAGAATCGTCAGGTCCGGCACCAGGCCTTCCGTCGCAAAGTCGTTGAAGTTCTTCAGCAGCTGCACGTCGATGCCGCGTCCGTACCCCTGGTAGGCGAAGGTCGAATCGGCAAAGCGATCGCAGATCACCCATTCGCCACGCGCCAGAGCCGGCTTGATCACATTGGCCACCACCTGCGCGCGCGACGCCAGAAAGAGCAGCACCTCGCTGCGCGTGACCGGCGGATCCTCGATCTCCTCGCGCACCAGGCCCCGAATCTTCTCCGCAAGCCGCGTGCCGCCGGGCTCACGGGTGACGAGCACCTTGTGCCCTTCCGCACGCAGCGCGTCGGCCAGTTCCCTGACGTGCGTCGATTTGCCGCCGCCCTCAGGGCCTTCGAAGGTAATGAACTTGCCCCTCATTTCGCCGCCTTGGCGGGCTGAGGAACACCCTTCATAAGCTCATCCAGGAACTCAACGCCACCTTTTGCGCCGCCCCGGACATAACCGGAATGGCGCTTCAACTCCTTGCCCTTGGCGTCCAGAATGATCGTGCTGGGGAATCCGCGCACGGCGAACTGACGCGCCAGCACACGGTTCTGCTTCTTCGCGAGCGGCGAGAGGATCGACTCGTCCGACGGGCAGTCCGCCATCACAAGCACGTACTTCTTCGAGGCCTCCTGCACGAAGTAGGGCTGGGAAAAGACCTCCTGCTCCATCTTGACGCACCAATGGCACCAGTCGGAGCCCGAGAACGCCAGCAGCACGAACTTGCCCTCCTGGGCGGCCTGCGTCTTGGCGGCCTCAAGATCCTCGATCCATCCCTTCGGCACGCTCTTGGACATCTCAACGCCCCAGGCGGTCACAGCCAACGCGGCGGCCAAAAGCAAACTCAACTTACGCATAACACCCCAATCCTTTCACTATTCACTTCTTCGTGACGCTCTGCCCTTCGCGGGAATCCTTGACCAACCAGCCTGCGGCGGCAATCGCGTCGCGCAGACGGTCCGACTCGGCCCAGTTCTTGGCGGCACGGGCGGCAGCGCGCTCATCCAGCATCGCCTGGATCTCGGCGGGAACCGCCGCCTTCTCGGCCTTGCCGAAGAAGATGACGCCCAGCACCTCGTCCATCCGCCGGAACACGCCCAGCGTACCCTCCGCGCCCTTGCCGTTTGCATCGCGCACCAGCTCGAAAAGCGCCGCAAAGGCCTTCGGGATGTTGAGGTCGTCATTGACGGCAGCCGTGAAGTCGTCCAGATGCCGCTGCGCCCATTCCGGCACTGCGCCTTCCGTGGCCTTCTCCACACACGCATCGATGCGGGCGAGCGACTTGCGCGCGTCCTCCAGCGCCGTAAAGGCGAAGTTGAGGCCGCTGCGGTAGTGGGCGTTGATGAGGACATAGCGGATCTCGCGCCCGGTCCACCCCTTCTCCAGCAGATCGCGCAACGTGAAGAAGTTGCCCAGCGACTTGGACATCTTCTCGCCGTTCACCTTCAGGTGGGCGCAGTGCATCCACGTCTTGACGAACTCCTTGCCCGTCGACGCCTCGGCCTGGGCGATTTCGTTCTCGTGGTGCGGGAACAGATTGTCGATGCCGCCCGTATGAAGGTCAAACGTCTCGCCCAGATACTTCATGGACATCGCCGAGCACTCGATGTGCCAGCCCGGGCGGCCGCGTCCCCACGGCGAATCCCAGCCCACGGGGCCATCCGACTCCTCCCAGGCTTTCCACAGCGCGAAGTCGCCGACGTTCTCCTTGTCGTATTCATCGGCGGCGCAGCGCGCACCCGTCTGCTGATGGTCGAAGTCGATGTGCGCGAGCTTGCCGTAGCCCGGGAACTTGCGGACGTTAAAGTAGACCGACTTGTCGTCGCTCTGATAGGCGATGCCCTTGTCGACGAGGCTCTGGACGAGCGCGATCATCTCGGGGATGTGATCAGTGGCCGCAGGATAGATCTCGGCAGGCTGAATGTTCAGCATCTTCAGATCGGCGAAGAAGGCGTCCTTGTACGTCTTGGTGTACGTGGTCAGCGGCACAGCGGCGGCATTGGCTCCGCGGATGGTCTTGTCATCCACGTCCGTGAGGTTCATCACCTGCTTGATCTTCATGCCGTTGAACTGCACCACGCGCCGAAGGATGTCCTCGAACGTATAGGCGCGGAAGTTGCCGATGTGGGCGAAATTGTAGACCGTCGGTCCGCACGTGTAGAGGCGGATGGTGTTGTCGGCGATCGGCGCCAGCGTCTCGACGCCGCGCGTAAGCGAATTGTAGACCTTCATTTCCATAGCATTTATTATAGCACAAATCGCCGCCCAAAGGGCGACGATTCAAAAGTCATTCGGCAGTCAGCTCAAAGACGCCGGAATCAAAGTCACCGCGCAGGCGCACCGGCAGCCCCATGGCCTGCAGGGAATCGCCGCCCAGCACGA
>JAKSOW010000116.1 GCA_024405395.1 Kiritimatiellia bacterium
GATAGTCGCCCATCGCGCCCTTCGTGCCGGAGATGAAGGCCTTGCGGTTGTAGGGACGCGGTGAGCTGACGTCGTGCTGGACCATGATCGACACGCCGTTCACCGTCTTGATGAGCGTCGTGTTCATGTCGGCCATCGCCGCCGGCGGATCGAACTTGCGCGAATCCGTGTCGGGCAGGTACTCCTTGCGCACGCGCTCGTAGTTCTTGTTGTGCGGGCCGTTGCCGAGCGCGACGAGGTAATCGAGCCGATCGCCGCGGTTGATGCCGAGCGTCTGGCAAAGCGGCACGAGACCATGCGTCGGATAGCGGTCGCCCTTGTGTGCCATGTCCTCGCCGTAGCGCCAACGCCACTCGTTGTTGTGCGGCGCGGTCTGCGGGATGATCGTCCGAAGGTCATGGATGTACGCGCCCTCGACGTGCGTGATCTCGCCGAACATGCCCATGCGCGCGAGGTTGAGCTCCAGGAGCTCGATCTCGCCATAGACGCAGTTCTCGAGCTGCATGCAGGGAATGCGGTTCTTCTCGGAAGCTTCCACGAGCTCCCAGCACTGGTCGACCGTGAGGGCGCTCGTCACCTCGATGAGCGCGATCTTGCCGCCCAGAAGCGCACGCAGGCCCACCGGCTGGTGAAGCGCCCAGGGGGTGGCACAGTACACGACGTCGCAGTCGCCAAAGTCGCAGAGATCCTTGTAGGCTTCGTCACCGACGTACTTCTTGATGCGGTCCACGCCCGGATACTTCTTATCCTTCAACCAAGCGAGGTTCTTCTCGACCTGCTCACCACACTTGTCGCAGAGCGCCACGATGTCCACGCCCGGGATCATCGAGACACGGTGCACCGCGGCCGAACCGCGGCCACCGATGCCGACAAAGCCGACTTTGATCCGCTTGCCAGCCAGCTTGTTGTAGACAAAGCCCTGCATCATGCCGCCCTCGCCAAAACCGAAGCGGTTGAGCTGGCAGCCGGCGGCCATCGCCGCAGCGCCCATCCAGAGTGAACCCTTGAGGAAGTTACGTCTATTGGTATCCATCGTTGTCCTTTCGTTTGAAATCTGAGTCAATTTTACACTATTTCAGCGCTGGGTGCAAGCTTCAACCGCGGCACGCGTCTTATAGAGGCCATAGGCGACCTCACGCACGGCGGCAATCGTCTCGGGATAAGGCGTGTCACACACGTCCGTCCAGCCTACCTGGAGATATTCGCCATCGAAGCGCCCCGTTGTGGCCTGATCCGAGAACTGATGCCAATGCACCCCCACTATCTGTGGATTCGCGAGCGCCGTCGTGACATAGCGCTTCAGCTTTTCGGCGCGATCGGCCTGATTGGCCGCAACCTGCACACCCGTGCCGAAGGGGCCTCGATCCGTGGCACCAAAATGGAACTCCCCGATCATCACCGGCGCATCCAGATTGTCGGGCAGACGCCATTGATCCATGCGCGTATCGTAGATGTTGTAGCTCACGACATCGCAGTACTTGGCACAGGCGGCAATGACCCATGGACGCGCACGCCCCGCGAAGCGGCAGCCCAGATACAGAAGGCCCTTGTCGTAGGCTTTGACCGTCTCGCGCGTCCGCTTGAAGTAGGCCTCGCAGATGACAGCCGTGAATGCCGCGAGGTCGGACGCGGCCTTCGCCCCAGGCACACGCATCGTATGGAGAAGGTCATCCCAATCCGAATAGGTAGCCCCCCAGACTTCGTTCAGCTTGGCGATGTTGCTCGCGTATTTGGCCTTGAAGAAGTCCACGCAGGCCATCTTGGCAGGCTGTTCAGGCGGCGAGAGCAGCGTCCAGTCGGCAAGACTGCGCGCGCTTCCGCCCCAGTCGATCTCGTTGTCCACAAAGAACCCGATGCACCACGGATCGTGTGCCTCGCGTCCGTGCGCCTCAAGCGCCGCCGTGACACCCTTGGCGAACGACGCATCCCACGGGTCGCGGAACTTCCACCAATGGCCGGAGCTGCCGGCGATCGGACGCGACTGGCATTCCACACGCTCGGCATAGGGCGTACGGTCCATGAGGCAGATCTTCACGTCGCTGGAGTTGGCGATTGTGTTACAGCCCCAGCTGCGAAGGCGGCGGTGCGCCAAGTCGGCGAACACCTGATAGTAGTCGGCACCGTACTTGCGGTAGAGGTTCGCGCTGGAGAGGTCATAGATGCGCGTCTCGCCACGCGCCAGGTAGAACGGATAAAGGAGATCGTCGTGTGTCGTCCAGAATTGCGAAAACGCGTTGGCGCCCGGTTTACCGGGCTCAGGCGGAAGCTCCGCAAAAAAACAATCGCGGTCCGCCAAGGCGACGCCCCGACGGAAAGAGAAGGGATCGCCGTTCAGGGGCGTCATCGCCGAAGACGGCGTCACACGCACGGGGCCAAAGGACCAAAACAGACGGCCTTCGGGGTCGACCAACCACCATTTGCCGTTGATCTTCTCCGTACGGAAACGACCCGTGGCGGCCAGTTGTGGGCCCGCCGTCCAACCGCCGAACCGGTTGCGGTCGGTCGGTCCCGGATGCGCAGCAAGGTCCTTAGCCTCCGCAGCGGCCGCTTGCTTGAGGTCGGCGTCGCACGTTGTCTTGCCGGGCCAGCTACGATGAATGAACTGACCATACTTGTCGATGAATGGCAGAAAGTCCTTCGTCGCCATCTTGAGCCAGGGCGCATTCGTGTGGGGACCGGGGAAAGCCTTCATCCGATTGTCGAACCGCGTAGGCTTGTAGAGGGAGTCAATGATCGTAAACGGCGTCTCCTTCGCCCAGTCATACCGACGCGGCACGGCCATTTCCTCGGCGATGAGCACGGGGGAATCCCACATCGGCACGTCCGTCATCGTGGTGACGCCCTTGGCGAAGACGGTCTTCTCCACCGGAATGCGGAAGATGCGCCCCGTGATCATGTCCACCCACACGGGATGCAGGAATCTGCCGGGCACGCGCAGGGTCACACGGTCAAAACCGAGTTCGCTGGAGGGCGCCCGGTCCGAATACCAGTAGAAATGGGCCGTACCGCCGAAATGCCCGAAGCGCGCACAGGAAAGCCTGCGCGCAGCCGTGTCACGAGGGTCAAAACGTCGTTCAATCGTGAAGTCGACATTCTTCTCGATGCCCAACGGACGCGTCTCGTCATCAAGGTAGCTGAAGACATTCTGCATCGCGAAGTAGCTCGGCCGCCGATAGACGAATTCCTTGAGCGTGTTGGAGCGCACGAGGCCAAAGCTCTGCAGCATGAACGTGTACTGCAGGTCAATCATCGTGAAGACGCTGGAGGGAATGTCGCGCACGGCATCGCCGATTGTGCGACGCAGATTCCATTTCGCCTGCGCGTACTCCGTCCACTCGATGCCTGACAGCGCATGCGCGAACTCCAGCTGACTGGGACATCCCACTTCCCCCTGCATGATGTCATACTTGCCCGAATAGCTCTTGACGAGATTCCTGAGCGGAATCGCCATCTGCCAGGAAGACTGTCCGTCCTCCGCCTCGTAGGAAAGATCGGGATTCGGCAAGTAGGGATGGTAGATGAAGCGATTGGCGAGATCCAGCGCGTTTTCGCGCTTGAGCTTCTCCAGGACGACGGCGTAGTCGCTCTTGGACATGTCCTTCTGCATGGCAATCGCCGTGCAGTATATCTTGGCATCGGGTTGAACCTCCCGAATCGCCTGGGCGGTGCGGTAGAACATCTCCGCATACTCTTTCGCCTGCCTGAACGGTTCGTTCCAGATTTCCCACTCGTCCACCACGTCTTTGTAGCGGGTCACCAATGCCTTGGTGTAGCGTAACCAGGCCTCAAAGGACTCGGGATTCCCCGTGACCTGCTTCACGCGCATGCCCAGGCGGAAGTCGCTCCCCCACACGGGGTTACCGTAGGAGATGCACACCCACGGCTTGATGCTCATCGCCGCACACTCGCGAATCTGAGGATCCAACCAGGAGAAATCGTATTTGCCCTTCTCCTGCTCGGTCTTGGCCCAACCCGAGAAAAAGCGCGCGTGCTTGACGCCCAAATCGGCGAGAAGATGTTTGTAGGCGTTCCAATCGGCATAGTCGCGGTCCATCGTCTCGCAGCCAATGGACCACTTCGACGACTTCACCTCGGCTGACGTGCGCGTGGCAAGGCGCCCAATTTCCTCAAGCCCAGGATCCAGCTTGTTGAGCTTGGCCCAGGTGACACAAGGCTTCTCCTTGGGGGCGGTCTTCTTCTTGTGGTCGTTCCACGCATCCCAGCTTTTGATCTTGGCGGCATCCTTGAATGAAACGATTGCAGGCTGAACGGCCTCAGCCGCGCCCATGCCACTCGCCAACGCCAAGACCGTGCCAACCGCGCACAATTTCATGATCACCCCCAACAGATTTCAGCGTATTGTCAGGCGCGTCGCCTTGACGAGCGCCTTCCAGAGACTCGCCTGAGAAGCCGTAGCACCCAGAACCGCGTCGCGGTTGGCCTTTTTGGAGAAGGCTTCGGCAAGACCCGCCATAAGGCGCAGATAGAAAGGACTCACGGCCACGGGAATCACGCTAAAGAAGACGAGATGTACAAGCGAGCCTTCGCTGTCCCATTCGATGCCCTCTTGCGAGACGCCCAACGCGAGCGTCAGGCCGCCCCCCTCGACGCCACGCACATGGGGACAGGCCAAGCCATTTCCAATTGCCGTCGACAGCACGTTCTCGCGTTCCATGGCCGCCTGCGCCAGGGCCTTCGGGTTTGAAACGAAGCGATTGTCGCTCATGGCCTGGGCCAACTCATGGATGGCCGCCGCCGGCGAACTTCCCTGAATCTCGCAGATCATAAGCTCCTCTGCGGAGAAGCGACTGATGCCTGTCTTCGTCGGCTCCCCGCGCGACGGCTTTTCGCCCGTGTAGTGCGGCGCATCTTCGTCCTCATTGTAGAGCATGCGTCCGCAGGATCCGCACATCTGCAGCGTCTTCGCCATGCGCACCTGCTGTACCTGCGAAATGGGCAGACGCATGCCACACGCGGCACAGCACCCATCCGACATTGGCGCCATCACAATGTGACTCTTCTTGTAGAGCCGCTGCCACAGGCCCTTGGGCTGCGGCTCAAGCTTGTCGACGAGATCATCGATCGCCTGGTCGAGCGCATCCATGTGCGAACCATCGCCGGTCTGGTGGTGTTCATCGCGCGTCAGGACGAGTTCCTGAAGCTGGTTAAGGAGATTAATCTGATTTTTCATAAGAGAATTGTTGTGCCCAATACCAGCCATCGTGTGGCGGCATCATTGCCTCTTCGCGGCCGACGCCTGCGAGATGGCCTTCTCGATTTGCCGGATCGTGTCCTTCACTTCTGCCGAGTCGGGAATGAGCGCCAAGGCCTTCTTCGCGTTCTTGAGCGCCGCCTCATAGCGCCCTGTGTTGAGCTGAACAATGGCGAGATTGTTGTAGGTGGCGGGCTCTTGGGGCTTGCGCACCAGGCAGCGACGCAGGAACTCCTCGGCGCGCGACCACTGCTTCTCCACGAAATAACTCATGCCCATGCCGAAATTGGCGTTCGGCTCGTCCGGATCTGCGTCCAGAATCGGCTCCGCATATTTGCGGGCGAGATTGAAGTCAGCACGGACGAGCGCGAGCTGCAGACCTTCGCGCGGCGTCATCTGACGCAGCATCATCTGACGCATGCGCTCCATGTTTTCGCGGATCTGCTTGATGGCCTCATTGTGGTTGTCCAGCTCATCGGCCAATTTGATGTCCGTCATCGCCTCTTCGGTGCGCCCCGCCAAATCGGCGCTTTCGGCCCGCGCGCGCATCATCCGTGAAAGACGCCACTGCGCGAACAGGAAAAGATTGTTGATGTCCACCCCCGCAGCTTTCGCGAGCCCACCGGCTGCATAGATATCCAGCATACGCTTCACCAGCGCGTTGGCGGCGACGATGCCCTCTCGACGCGCCTCTTCGGACATACCGACGGGACGGCACAGCACTCCAGATACCGCCGGCGGCTGCTTGCCGTCGCGCTTCCACATCTCAAACCCCATCTGCAGCGCGGAGGCCGCCAGACGATCCGGCTTGTCCTTCACCCACGTGCGCAATGTGGCCGCCGCGCCGCTTTTCATGGTAAGCAGGTCTTCCTGGTCCACAAGCCCCTGCGACCGGATCCAGACGTCGCGCGCCGAATTGGACGCCATCATGGACATCGCCCGCAAGGCGCGCCCTTCCACCGCAGCCGCCAGTTCGTAGGCGGCATCAAACGAACCATCCGTGAAGATCCAGCTGGCGTCGCCAGCCTCACGCACGACTTCCCTCACATAGTCGACCAGAATGCCCAGGCTCTGGCGCGGCACCAGCAGACGTCGACCGGGCACGACGCCGGCAATGAGGAGCAACGGCAACAGCACAAGTCCTATGCGGCGCAAAGTGCCAAGAAACCCCTTGGAGGCCAGAAGCTGTTCATTCTCCGCATCCATCTGCATCTCTGCAAACATCTGCATCGCCAGCCTCCGGTGATTGCGGCAGAAGGCATCAACGCCAAGCACCACCAACGAAAAAGTCACCGTCAACGCCGCCGCCAACATCAGCAGGCAAAGCATGTACTGCGACCGAAACAGCACAGGCTTGGCGATCCACGTCCACATCCAAAGCGCATCCAACGAAGCCAACTGCGCAAACGTGAGTAGGCCTGTGGCGAAATACAAGGCGCCGATATGGTAGGGCAGGAACTGCTCCTCATCAACTGCTCGCGGCAACAGCCCCGCCGAGAGCGCCACAGGCAACACCACCACACCTACCGCCAACACCCAGCCCAATGGCGAGGCGGCACCTACAACAAGCTCCCAAAAGCGCACACCATAGCAAACAGGCAGATCGCCATTAACCAATCCGGCAGCCGCCATGCCATTGAACCAACCGAAGCAAAGGCAGTTAAGCGCAATCGTCCCCAATAGCCCCAACGCAAACAGGAACGTCATGTGCCACTTGGAGATCTGCTCAATGAAGGGATTCAGCAAGGGCATGTCCAGATAGAGCACATGCCGCACAGCCAGGAAGAACACCCCCCAGCACAACGCCACCAGGCAAAATCCCATAGGCGTCTCAGCCGACACGATGCCCAATACAAACATCGCGAGATACGCGGAAGCCAACTTGCCGCCCTGAAGGAACGAGAAAAACAGGTAGACCCCCAGCACAGAAAGAAACAGCAGAAGCGTGACGGGCGCAAATGTCTGCCCGGCCCGCCATATCGGATCAGCGCAACCGAAAAAGAGTGCGCCCAGAAAAGAAGCCAGACGCACAATCAGAAAGCGCTGAGGCGAGAACTGCAAACGCAGACGACTTGTGAGCGACAGAATCTCCCGAAAGAGCAAATACACCAAACCCGCCGAAAACGCAATAACAAAAGGCCCCAGCAAGTTCAGTATTACCACGCCGTTCGCAACTGAAACACTCCTGAAGAGAAGAGTTGCGAGGCCTAGCCAGATTCCAGGCGCGACATTGGCCGCCGGACGCAGCCCCGCCGCCACGGCGACGTCTTCCCATGCGTTGGGGTACACCCCGGGAAACGCCCATATTTTCATCAGGGAGAAAATCACCACAGCTACGCCAAAGGCAACAGCGTAGTCAACGACACCCAAATGGTCGCTCGGCGCAGCCTTCACGCTGACAGGCAACTCAAGATCATCGTTTAGTTTCATCTCGTCCCCCTTTGCCTAAAAACGGCGGCCGCCCAGAGGCAGTCGCCGTTTCGTGTGGTGTGTGCAAAATCACACCATTCAAGCCTGCTTGCGACGAAGCGCCAACAACGAAGCTCCAAGAAGCAACATCAAACCACTCGTCGGCTCGGGAATATCCACAAAGCCCGCATTCCAGGAAACATAATTCAGCGGGCCAATGGAGTCAATCGACGCCTGCACCACACCAGTCTGACTCTGCAATTGCGCATAGGAGAACGCAGTTGAGGTTCCCTGAACCTCATACTCGTCATTCACAAGCTCCAACACGAAACTGTAGGCGGGATCAGAACTCGTGAATCCCGTCAAATCAAAGTAGGCACCTCCCGCCGACTTATCAAGGGCACCAGCTTCAACCCAACCATCATTCGTCCAGATGTTCAGGTACGTATCAGTGGCACCACCTGTCACATGGATCTGCGCCATTGTCCACTTGTCGTCAGCAACATTCGTGCCGGACGATCCAACCTGCCAATACATCACCTCGCCGTATGACGCCAAACCCAACAGCGCCACAACCATTAACATCAACAGTTTTCTCATCGCCATTCTCCTATCAGATGGTGATTACCATGCAATCGTCCCAGAGCCACCCTTGCTCACATACCAGAAGCCCTGACCCGCCGGGATGTTAATCTCACTCGCCGTCGCGGCCGTGACTTTGTTACGGCCATTGATCACTTCCTTCTTGAGGTATGTCCAATTCGTACCATTGTAAGTATAGAGGATACCACCCGGGATCTGGATGGAATCACCATTCGCCGCGCTCGCAATCTTACTCGCCACATTCACCGAGACCGTAGTCGGGTTTGCCAGAAGATTATAGGCATTCGCGACAACCTCAGACGTCGCAGAGGTCTCCTTGTCCTGTCCATAGAGGTAAAGGTCATAATCGGCCGTGAAGTTACTCTTCACGAACCAGAAGCCCGCGCCACGCATGATGGCTTCATTGTCGCCAGTCAAGACGGTGCCGTCAACACCAGCCACAGCCGTGCCAACCCAGGCACCTCCATTAAGTGTCCACCCCTTGAATTCCCCGTCTTTGTAGAGGATGATGGCATCGCCATTGTCCAGACCTGCCGTCATCACCAAATCCTTGAGCGGAATGTCACCCGCTGTCACTGCCTTGACCCAAGGCGTACAGACGATGGCCTTCTGGGCTGAGCATGTCACCTTCATCACGCCGAAGGTATTGGAGGTCTCAATCGAGGTCACATCAGCCCCGAAGGCGGCAATCGTGGCCAACGCCGAAGCAGCAAGAACAGAAAGCTTCATGACTCAGTTCCCTTAGTTTTGAAATTAGAACTTGCGCGTGCCGAGCACCTTGAAGAACTTGGCGCCCGCAGCGTCAACCGTAAGCGTGTTGCCCTCGATGGTCGTGGCCTTCAGCGTGGTGACGCCCGTAGGATCGGAACCGGCGACAACCGTGTAATCAGCCGCCGGCGAAAGGCCGCTGACCGTGAGCTTCACCTTGGCACCCTCAACCTTGATGGCCGTGATGGCGGGCTTGTCAATGACCGAGAGTGCCGTAGCGCTACCGCCCTCGACAACCGTGCCATTGAAGGAGGCGACACCCTCCGTACCCGTACCCACACTACCACCCGTGGCGACAGAACCCGCAGCATTGACCACTGCAGCCTTGCCGCCCACAACACCAGCCGGAGCCACAGAACCATCAGCCGCCTTCACGCGCGTATCCAGAAGGTAGACACCATAAGAACCGCCCGTGAGCGCCTCGGCCTTCTCGGCTGGAACAACATAGAGAAGATCGGGGCACTTGCCGCCCTGCGCGACTGGCGCCGTAAGCAGAACCTCACCACCCGCAGCGGCCGTGCCGTCTGCCTTGATCGCGAAGGCCTCCGCATCCGTCACATAGCACAACGCATAGCACTCACCATCCAGCACCATCGTGCCGTCGGCGTACTTATCAGGCCCCTTGGTAGAGAACATAAGAAGCGAATCATTGACCGCCGCCAGAGCTGCGACGGAAAGACCGACAACGCCAAGAGCCAACATGATCTTCTTCATAAAAAACCTTCCTTTTGCAAAAAGATGACACTACTATAGCAAATGGAGAGAAATCGCGCAAGGGGTAGAGCGAAAAAAGTGAAAAAATAAACTCCTACGACTTTGCGATGATTTCATCAATCTGTTTGGTTGCACCGAAGACGATCAACTTGTCCTCGGCCTGGATTCGATCGTTCGGGCCAGGGATGACCACCGCGCGAGGCCGCTTCGGATTTTCGTCAAGGCGGCGAATGCAAAGCACTGAAACGCCCGTTTTCTTGCGCAGATCAATCTGCGCAAGCGTCTTGTCCTTACAGAAATCCGGCGCATCGATCTCTGCAAGAGACAGCCCCTCGGAGAGCTCCAACAGATCAAACCCGCCATGGCTGGTGATGGCGCGCGACAGCCGATGGGCGCTTTCGTGGTCTGGGTAGACGATCTGATCGGCACCCAACTTCGTGAGAATCTTGCCGTGTATCTCGGACGTGGCCTTGGCGATGACCGTCTCCACGCCGATTTCCTTGCAGTTCGCCGCCGCCAGCATGGAAGCCTCCATGTTGGAGCCGATGGCCACCACAGCCACATCACACTCCCTAAAGCCGGCTTCCTCCAGTGCATGCACATTCGTGGCGTCACCCTGAACAGCATAGGCAACAATGCCGGAGGCATTCTGCACCAGCGAGCCATTGCGCTCGAAAAGCAACACTTCAACGCCCGCCTCGCTGAGCGATTCCGCGAGGGCCATGCCGAAACGTCCGGCCCCGATGATCCCAATACGCTTCATGTCTTCCTCACTTCTGCTTCCGCCCCAATACGGGCCGCTTGAACTCCAGAACGATGTTGTAGAGCCGCTCCGCCAGCTCTGGATCCTCCTCGAACATGTTCTTGGGCTCCGAGAAGGTCTTGTTGTCCATGGC
This sequence comes from Kiritimatiellia bacterium, assembly GCA_024405395.1. GTDB lineage: Bacteria > Verrucomicrobiota > Kiritimatiellia > RFP12 > UBA1067 > RGIG6720. The sequence continues at coordinate 10,603 of JAKSOW010000116.1, forward strand.
CGCACGCACGGCAATGAACCGTCCCGGCGACGGGTACTTCGTGGACTGGAAATACTTGTCGCGGTCAAAGAGCCCCGCGTTCACCAGGTCCTGGAATATCTCGCGCACATGCTCGGCATCAACGTGATACTCCATATTGCGGATATCGCCCCAGTCACTCGACTGGAAATTCTTCGCAAAGCTGTCCGATACCAGTCGCGACGTCCCCGACTTGACCGTGACGAAGCCCGCCCCAGTGACGCGCACCGCAACACGCCGCACCGGCTCGCGCGACGCATTGTAGTAGTGGATCTCCACCCAGTTGAGTGCGTCAGACGTCACCGCAATATAGGGGTCATCCCAGAAAAGCCCACACCCGGAAACCATTCCAAGCACCGCCACGAGCACTGCTCTCACCAATTTCATGTACTGCTCCTTCTACAGAAATCAAATCTGTCGTGCCGCCAGAAGCCCGGCCCCATGCAACGTCAATGTAGAATCAACGACAAACGGCAGTCCAGCATCCTTCAGCACCCATTTGGCGAAGCCTCCGGTCGCAACAAGCCTGAAGTCCACCTTGAAGTTCGCAGCCAGCGTCGAGACGATTTCGCGCACCATGCCCCGATAGCCCACAAGCGCTCCGAAGCGCATGGCCTCCTCGGTTGACCGGCCGATCTTCGGCACTCGCCCACCGAGTTCAAGTCGCGGCAGCTTGGCTGTACGCTCGTAGAGGTAGTCACGCATCAACGGAAAACCAGGCGCAATCACACCTCCCCGCCAGACACAGTCCGCCGTGACGGCCGCCGCCGTGAAAGCCGTCCCGAAGTCGCACACCACCACGGGTGCACCGTATCGATCCACTGCAGCTGCAGCGTCCGCCAGACGATCGGCGCCAATGGTCTCAGGATGAGGATAATCCAGCCGCAGCGTCCCCGCTCCCTGGAACAGACGATGCGTAATGGGCACAAAAGGCAGACGCAGCTCCTGCTTCGCAAAACGCCGCCACGTCGCATCGGCCTTCGGCACCACGCTCAGGTACGCCACCGCCGCGCATCCTGTCTCCTGCGCCAGTGTCTGAGCCGCGGCAAAGGCCTGCGTACGCGCAGCCGCCTGACGACCATCCGCATGCGCCACGTGCGTCACGCGACCATTCCGCCACAGGCCTACGGCAGTCGAAGTATTGCCCACGTCTACGACAATCAGTTTCATGCGTTTCCGGGGCCTCCTCGGCCACCAATCAGACTGCCTTCCACTCCAGCGTGAGATCAATCGATCCCTGGCTGTGCGTGAGGCAGCCCAGCGAAATGGCGGTCACGCCCGTGGCGGCCACCGCGCGGGCGCGTTCGAGCGTAATGCCGCCCGAAGCCTCGGTTTTGGAAATGCCGCGGCACATCTTCACGCACTTCTTCATGTCCGCACAGGACATGTTGTCGAGCATGATCCACTCCGGCTTGGCCTTCAGCGCCGACTCGCATTCGCGCAACGATTCGACCTCTACCTCGACCTCAAGCTTGGGAAACACCTTCCGCGCCGCGACCACGGCCTGGTCGAGCTCATCGGGATTGCCGCCTTTCCAAAGCCGACGATGGTTGTCCTTCATGAGGACGCGATCATACATGCCCAGGCGGTGATTCGTGCCGCCGCCGCAAGTGACGGCATACTTCTCGAAGACGCGCAGGCCTGGCGTGGTCTTGCGCGTGTCGAGGATGA
>JAKSOW010000117.1 GCA_024405395.1 Kiritimatiellia bacterium
GGGCGACACGCCCTTCTCGCGCGCCCGCTTCGCCCAGATGGCGTAGGGGTCGATTCCCCTGTCGCGCAGGGTCTTGGCCGCCACGCCCCAGATGGGCGTGAGGCTCGGGTCGTCCAGCACTTCCCAGACGGGATCGAGGAATTTCGACGCCACGTTCGACCGCTGGCAATTCGGGCACATGAAGAAGTGCGTCACGCCGCCCTGGCAGACCGAATCGAGATAAGCCTCGAATTCCGCCTTGGACGCCTCGCGCATCATGTGCGAATTGTCCTCGTTGAACACGACAATCGGCCGAGCCGCGCACACGCACGAAACGGCCATTACCATGGACACTGCCAAACTGACGGCGATCTCCTTCATCCCGCGTCCCACTCCCGATCTTACTTCGACGCGTGAAACGCCGGCAGCGGCATGTTGCCTTCGTTGTGGATGCCGCCGTACCAGGGCGCCGAGTAGAGATAGCGCACCTGCGTGGGCGCGGCGACGCCCTCGGCCTCCAGCACGATGGCCTTGCCGTCAATCGAACCCGTGGAGGTGCTGGTGGGCTTGCCGGTCTTGCGGTCCTTGCGCATGACGAGGTTGACGATCTTCGCCGGCTTGAACTGGCCGTCCGCGCCGGCGAGCTCAAAGCCGTTCACCGTCGTGAAGTCAGGGTTGTAGAGGTAGAGCTGCCCGGCGTTGTTGAAGGTGAGCGTGGCCTTGGCGCCTTCCACAGTCCAGTCCTTGAACGTAGGCGCATCGGCCACGATGTCCGTGAAGCCGTAGTCGTGCTTCAGCACGAGCGCCGCCAGACGCTGGCCCACGGTCTCCTTGTCGTAGGGATGGATGTCGCGCAGATTGCCGATGTCGTTGATCACGGCCATGCGCGCATTCTTCTCCTCGGCGGCGAAGACGCTCTGCGCCTCCTGGATGTGGGGAATCACGTCATTGCCCCACGGCGCGAGCTGCACAAACGCCAGCTTGAGGTCCTTGTTCTCGAAGCGCTTGGCCCAGCCGTTGTAGAGCGCGTGCATGATCGTGGCGTAGCGGTCGTGCTGACGCGCATTGCTGCAGCCCTGATACCAGATGAAGCCGCGCATCGCCATCGGCGCCCAGGACTCGACCATCTCGTTCCACAGCACGGAGGGCTGGTCCTGCACCCGCGAGAGCTGTGCCGGCAGGCAATCTGTCATCTCCGGCTTGAAGGCTGTCACGTCGGCCTTGTAGACGGCTTCGGGTTCGCAGCCCTTGGTGAGCTGGAAGCCCTCGCGCGGCGTCCAGGGCTCGGCCCGCGTACCGCCCCAGTAGCTGCCCACGATGCCCACGGGGATGTCGAGCGCCGAGTGGAGCTCCAGCGCGAAGTAGACGCCCATCGCCGAGAAGCTCTTGCCGCCGTCCGCGGCCAGGAGCGCGGCCGGCATGAACTTCTTCCAGGCCACGGCGTATTCGGCCTTGGCCTTGGGTTCGGCGGCGCAGCGGTAGTTGGAGGCGTAGCAGAAGCGCACCAGCGGCTTGCGCGTGAGCATGGCGCGCATCGCGCCCTTGCGGTCACGGAAATGCGGGCTCGTGCCGCACAGCGGAAGCTCGGTGTTGCTCTGGCCCGCGCAATACCACACCTCGCCCACCAGGACGTCCTTCAGCGTGATGTCGCCGGCGACAAGGTCACGCCCTTCCTTGGCGGCGGCCATCGGCGCGAGATCCACCCGCCACTTGCCGTCGGCCCCGGCCGTCGTCTTGAGCGCCTGTCCGGCGAACGTCACAGTCACGGCCTCGCCGGGATCGGCCCAGCCCCACACGGGCACCTTCATCTCGCGCTGCAGCACCATGCCGTCCGCAAACGGCGTGCCCAGCGTCACTTTCGCCTCAACGCCCAAAGCCGCGAACACCGCGGCCACGACCATCAGTTTCTTCATTTCAGTTCCTTTCGTTTTCAAAGCTTGGCGGGTCCGCACATCACGGCGGCAAGAGCCGGCATGAACACGCCGCCGATCACGCTGCGTGCGCGGAAGCCGCGGTAGCGCCCGCCTTCCGTCCAGTACCAGTCGGCAAATGGCGTGCGGTCGGGCGTTTCGTCAGCATAGCGGTAGACGAGGTCGACGATGAAGTCCTGGTCGGCACGCTTGCCCGTGAGCGTGGCGCACCACAGCTCCCAGTCCGTCTTCGTGTAGGGGAGGCGGCTGTCGAGCGCGAGGCCGTACGGATTGGCGAGGGCGCGATACGCCGCCATCTCCCTCTCGGCCACTTCCGGCGGAAAGAGGTTGAACCCGAGAATGCGGTCCCACGCGAGATTGTACTTCATGCTCCAGCTGTCCGTCTGGTCAAAGGCCAGCCGATAGCCGCCCGCCCGGCCATTGGCGGCCAGCTTGAGCCATTCGTCCACCATCGTCTTGGCGCGTGTGCCGTATTTGGCGGCGGCCGCCGCGTCGCCGCGCATCTCAGCCATCTTCGCGTAGGCCGCAAGCGCGAGGATGGTCTTGACGGAAAGATTCGCGTTGTGGGCGAGATGCCCCGCGAAATCGTCGGTGCACAGCTGGTTGCCGGGATCAACGCCGATCTCGTCGAGGTATTGGGCCCACCCCGTCACAGTTGGCCACCAGCGCGCGGCAAAGTCGGCATTGCCCTCTTTCACCGCCAACGCGCCAAGGCACAGGAGCATGTTTCCGCACTCCTCAACCGGCATCAGATTCGATTCATCCGGGTAGCGCGTCTTGTCGATGCGGTACCGCTGGCCATTGGCCAGCGGATAGTAGCCCAGGTCGTGCGGCGCGAAGCGGCGTCCCCAGGCCGCCGAGGCGGCGTATTCGCACATGGGCTCGAGCGTGGCCTTCACCAGGTCAAGCGATGTGCACAGCAGGTGCGGCAGCTGCGGATAGAACACGTCCGTCGTGCCGATGAAGCCGCCCGAGGAGTTTTCCTTGGAGAAATAGTACATCCGCCCTTCTGGATTCGCCACCAGCATGCAGGCGGCAAAGCTCTGACGATGGGAAAGCGCGGCCAGGCGCGCGTATTTTTCGCCGCCCGCGCAGACGAGCCGCTCCATGAAATCGCGATCGAACGCCGCCGCCTTGGCGACAAGCCGCGGATAGTCCTTCACCGCCGCCGCCAGCATGTCTGCGAAAGACTGCCCGTTGCGCCGCCACCACGCCGTCAATGGCCGCCCCATCCACTCGCCGGCCTGCAGATCGTCATAGGCCAGCAGGAACCGGACATCCAAACCCTCCGCCTCGGGATTCACCAGCCACGCCCGTCCCCAGTTGCAGCGCATGCGGTCATGGTAGGGCACAAAGAGCTTCTGCTGCTCCCGCCCCCAAGAGTACGCCGGCAGTCCCGCGATCAACGTCTCGATCTTCTTCATCTTTACGCCGTCGTTGTGCGTGGCGAAGGCGGGCGTAATTGCAGCCCGCACCTTGACCTGGCGCGCGCCGATGCTCTGCACCGAAACATAGGTAACAGGACGCGAGAAGATATCCAGCTCGTCCGTGAACTTCGGCGTGAAGAACCACACCGTGATCTCGGCCGACCCGGCGGCGAAACGGTAGACGCTCGTCAGGGGAAGCACCTCCACCGAAAGCTGACGTGCCGGCTGTACGCGCTCAGGCTGCCAACCACATAGACGCCAGTCCACGCCATCCACATTCGCAATAATCGAAAGCGGCTGTTTTGCGCCCGTCCAGTGCTCCGTCTCGCCCGACGTGAGCGTGGGCGACGCATCCCACAACGAGAAGAACGGATCAGACGACACCAACGGCACCGCCGGCGGACGAAACGCCGCCGCCACACCAATCAATCCAGACACCGCCGCGAACAGAACCGTTTTTTTCATGGACAGAATTATAGCAGAATCATCAGATGATTGGAAGCTTGCCGCACGCGGCCCAGACAAAAGAAAAGCCGACCCGTCGGTGGGCACGGGTCGGCAAAGGCGCTCTTGAGACACGCCTCAGGATAATCACTTCTTGGCGGCCTTCTTCGCGCAGCAGCACGCCTTCTTCGCGGGAGCGGCGGCCTTCGCAGGTGCTTCAGCCTTCTTCGCACAGCACGCCTTCTTTGCGGGGGCGGCGGCTTTCGCGCAGCATGCCTTCTTCGCAGGGGCGGCGGCCTTCGCACAGCACGCCTTCTTTGCGGGAGCAGCGGCCTTCTTCGCGCAGCACGCCTTCTTCGCAGGGGCGGCCTTCTTCGCGGGGGCGGCCTTCTTCGCAGGAGCCTTCGGAGCAGCAACCTTCTTGGTAGCCATAGTATTGTTCCTTCTTTTGAAACGACTCACGGCGCACCGAACATCGACGCAATCTCCGTTCGTCTACGCGTATGATACAGGATTCAAACGAAAATTGCAAAACAATATTTGCGTCGCACGAAAAAAGACGGCGCCACCACGCGCCAGGAACAGCCTGTGGGACGTGCGGACTTATCGCAGCAGCAGGGTCGTACCGCTCGGCTGCACCGTTACCCGATACGTGACCAGGCCCGCGACTTCATCTAACACGCGCGTCACCTTGGGCGCCTTGCACCCCGCCGGGCGGGTCACGACAAAGGAGTTCACGGAAAGACCGATTTTGGCCTCGGCTTCCGTGGTCACCGTGCAGATGGCCCGCGCACAGCGCCTCCCTACCTTCTCGGCTTCAAAGGCAACGGGGAGCTTGCCGTCCGCCGGCAACACCAGCGGCGTGGCCCACTTCACATTGTAGAGGCCATAGGCGGCCGTGTCTTCATCCACCTCGTTCGCCAACACCAGCTTTGTGCCGGGCTCAAAAGCGACCTCTAGGCCATCGCAAGCATTCGTGGACAGAATCTTGAGCGCCCCTTCGGCCACCGTCAGACGATTCGCTCCCGCTGCGGGCGCCGTTTCCTCCTGTCCGTCCAGGAAACGCGCCGCGCCACCCAACGCCAGCGTGCCCGCGCCGAGTTTCCGCAACTCACCGGCATAGGTGACCGCATTGCCGACGGTCAGCGTTTTGTTCGGCGCGACTGTGGCCCAGGCGCAATTGTTCACAAAGACGCCGCGGTTCGCCTGATTCAATGTCACATCGTTCGTAACGGAAAGCTGCGCCCAATCCGAGATCTCCACCGCCCGCCAAGGCGTCGCGCCAGTATAGGGGCCGCCCAGGCTCGTATCCGTATCGGCCACCACGGTCATCAGCCCCGGCGTGATGGTGCTGTCGGTCTTGCTCTTCGGTGCCGCCACGATCACAACTTCACGCGTAAGGCCCGAGTTGTCGCACGGCAAGGCGATTGTTCCCTTCTGATCGCCGTTGTTGGTCAACGTCAGCGGCACATCACCACGCATGGGGCCCTTCAGGACTAGCGTAGCGCTGGCGAAAGGATAGAACTTCACCGCCGCCGTGCTGTTTGAGACCAGGCAGATATCCTCGGCCTCGAATGTGCGCACCGTGCCGCCGCTCCAAAGGCCCAGGCTCACGCCGGAAAGGAACGCCAGCTTCTTGACGCGGATACGGGTACCGCCCTTCATCGACGCATTGGCCGCATAGGTCAAAGTCGCGTTCGGCAGCTCGATGTTCTGGAAACAGCACAGACGCCTGACGGCCACGTAATGGCGCGTAGACTCCGCCGTGGGCGTGAGGCCATCGCTCCAGTCACCCGCATGACCGGGCGCACAGGCACCATAGCTTGCGCCGGATGCATTGGTGGTTTCGATGTTCTCATTCGTCATCGTCACCAGATTCGCATAGCTGGCATGTACGTCTTTTGAACCATCTGCGTTGCTGGTCACGTCGAAGATGGCCGGAATGAAGTCCGGCAGCTTCACGCCCGCCAGGGCAAATTCGGCATCCGCAAAGGAATCCGACGTAACGGAACTTGCCGCCGTATCCGTCAAATGGGCCAGATGCACCTGATGGGCGATGGGCTCATCCGCCCGAGCGCCATTGAGCGTGAGCAGGCTTGTGCCCGAAATCTCCAGTCGCGCCCCATCCTGCAGCTGGAATGAGCTGGAGGCGTCAATCACCGGATAGGCGGATTTTGTGCTAGGGACATAGGTAGCCTTCACGACGGCGTTGGAGACCGAAAATCCCTTGTAGGCCGCATGCGCGTAATCCTCCTGATAACTGCCTCTGGCCAACACCAGCTCGGCACCGTCCTCCACCGCCAGACTGCCCTTCGGCATTGAGATCACACCATTATCATAATGCTCCACGATGCTGTTCGATCCCCGGATGGTGAACAGACCAGGGTAGTCGGCAAAGGTGTAGTCACGTATGTTGAGGGAAAAACCGCGATCACAGCCCGTCAGACGGCGGTTATAGACAAAGGCGCTGTCTGCCGTGCCCAGGAAAATGGCGGCCATTTCATTGAAACGCCGGAAATTGGAGCTCGTGTAGCTCTGCGAATAATACTGTTCCATCACCATGGGATTCGCGCGTGTCGCGGCGATGGTGACGCGTGTCGTGTTGGCGCCCGTACTGTAGAAAGGTCCGTAGCAGGCCACATTCAGCTTCGTCCCCTCAAGAAAGGTCAGGTCCGGCACGATCGGCGCATAGGAGTTCCCGGAGCTCGCCGAGATCGTGAAGCCTCCTCCAATGACGAGTTTGCCGCCCTTCCAGAGATTCGTTGTGGGATCCGTGCTGTGATACTTGTAAAGTGACCGCCCCGCAGGCACATAGTAATCCGCATCCGCGTGCGGCTCCAGGCCATCTGACCAGTTCCCGGGATCTGAATAGGACTGCTTGCTCGAGGTGTCGCTTCGCAGCAAAGTGACAAAGGAAGAATAATCATCCTCGGCCCTGAGGCCCGTAACCACGGACAAGGCCATCACCATGCAAAGGCAGATTCTGCTCACTTTTCGCTCCTCCTGCTATGTAGCCACATACGACCCCATCCCAACGGGATCCGCCAGCCACACCTCGGGATCACCCTGTCTCCCGAAGCTCCTGTCCGTGGATTGTAGCAAATTTCCATCCGCATGTCCACCTTGGAGCCTGGACACGCAAAGTGGGCGATACCCAGAAGAAATACTCTCCACAGACAAAAACAAGGGGAGCGGCCATAGGCAGCTCCCCTCATTCACTTGGTTGTGGCGATCGATCAGCCGAGCAGCTCGGCGACCTTCTTCGTCACCGCAAAGGCGTCGGCGACGTACAGCACGTCGGCCTTGCCCTGCGCCCAGCCGCAGTTCGCGTCGAGGTTGACGGCGCGACGCTCGTTGATGAAGCGCCAGCCCACCACGTGCGGCTCCTCGCCGTGGCAGCACGTCGCGAGGCCCTTGGCGTGACGCGGCGTCGAACCGGTCTGGCCGACCTGGTTCATGTGGCTCATGAACGTAAGGGCCGCGGCCGCCTCCGGCATGTCGACGAGCGACTTGGAGGAGCCGAGCGACGCGCCCGACTTCGCGAGGAAATCCTTGATCGTTGCCGCCGCATCCTCGAGATGCAGCGCGCCGTCGGCCTGCTTCTTCGTCCAGCCCGCGCCCGCCACGAAAAGCAGCTGCGCATCCGGCTTGATCGTGGATTCGCCGCCGTTGCCGGCCGCCACGACGCCATTCGTCGTCGTGCGCGTGGCCGCCGCCGCGCCGGCAGGCAGCTCCGCAGCCGTCACGCCGGCCTTGGCGCAGATCTCGCCGAAGAGCGCCGGATCGGTGACGATCACCCACGGACGCGCCGCACGCGAGAACTTCACGAGAATGCGCTGACGATACGCCCAACGGCTGGCCGTGACCTTGTCGCCCTCGATGGCGAGCTCCACCACGTTCGTGTCGATCTCGGCGCCCGCACGGCAAGCCGCGGCCGGCATGGCGCGCTTCACGCGCGAATTGCCGGGCACCAGCACCACGTCGGCCTGAGCACCCTTGATCGCCTCGGCAAACGCCGGAACGTCCTGCGCGTAGATGCCGTTACCTTCAATCTTAAAAGCCACAATCTTCATCGTATTCCTCCTTAGGCCTTAATCCACGCGACGATTTCCTGCGCGATGGCGTCGACGGACATGTCCTTCTTGACGACCGTGTCGCGCTTGGAGGCGGGCACTTCAGCGGATGCGTAGGCGATGCCGCCCACGCCGACGTTGGCGACAGGCGCCTTCATCAGCGCCGGCATGATGCCGCGCATGTTCATCATGCCGACCTGCGGATTGTTCGGCGGCTCAGGCAGATTGCCCGTGGCCCAGCCGATCACGGCGGGGAAGCCCGCGCACGTGGAGGCGAGATACTGGCCGCCCTCGATGCGCTCCTTCACCGTGAAGGTGTCGTCATCGGCGACCTTCAGCTCGTCGACGGCGTTGAAGAACTCCGTGATGCCGAGCGCTTCGGCCACAAACTGTAGCGTGACGCCCGCATCGCGCGAGGCGGAGGCGCAGCCGCCGAAGAGCAGCGTGGACGAGAGGTCCAGTCCGGGGATAGCCTTGATGGCCTTGGCGAGCTCGGCGGCCGTCTCCTTCGCGTCGGTGAAGCCACCGGCGGGGGCATTCACGGCGACGAGCTGGAACGGGGCCTTCTGCGCGGCCATCATCATCAGCTGCTGGAGCTTGGCCTTGGGGCCGAGCGCCACGAGCGTGACCTTGGAGCCGGCGCGCGTCTTGGCGAGCGCAGCCGCCTCGTAGAGCGCGCAGGCGGCCCAGGGGTCCAGTACGGACGGCAGCATCTGCTCGTTCTTGAGGCCAGGTCCCTGCGGGGTCATGACAGGTTCAAGGGTCTGAAGCGGGTCCGGCACCAAACTGCCGCACACGATGATGTTCAGGGGTTTTCCCATTGTGTATTCTCCTTCTTTAGCCGAACGCGGGCGCCCGGCCGGTAAATCTCATTGACGCATCTGCGGGAAGAGCACGACATCGCGGATGGAATCGCAGCCCGTGAGGAACATCACGAGGCGGTCCACGCCGAAGCCCAGGCCACCGGTCGGCGGCATGCCGACCTCCAGCGCGCTGATGAAGTCTTCGTCGATCTTCTCCGTGTCCTCGCCGGCCTGGTGCTCAAGGGCCTTGCGCTGCTCCAGCGGATCGTTCTGCTCGGTGTAGCCAGGGCAGAGCTCACGGCCCGCCACGACGAACTCAAACACGTCCACGAGCGACGGATCGTCCTTGCAGACCTTCGCCAGCGGCACAAACTCGTGCGGGATGCGCGTCACGAAGGTGGGCTGCATGAGGTTCTTCTCGATGAGCTTGTCGTAGACCTCGTGCGTAAGCATGAGCTCGGTGGTGACGCCGTCCAGCTCAAGGTTCGTGTCCGTCTCCTTGCCCTTGGCCTTCGCCTTGGCAAGCTGCTCCTCAAAGGGCAGCTCAAACCAGTCGGCGCCCATCAGTTCCTTGACGAGATCCTTGTACGCGACGCGGCGATAGGGCGGCGTGAAGTCGATCGGCACCTTCTGCTCGCCGTACTCGACGACGCGCTTGCCGATCACCGTGTCGCAGAGGTGCGGGAGGAGCCCCTCCATGATCGCCTCCATCGACGTGCGGTCGCCGTACGCCTCGTAGATCTCGCAGACCGTGAACTCGGGGTTGTGCGTGCGGTCGATGCCCTCGTTGCGGAAGTCCTTGCCCAGCTCGAACACCTTGTTCATGCCGCCCACCAGGAGGCGCTTGAGGTAGAGCTCCGGCGCGATGCGCATCACGCAGGGCTTGTCGAGCGCATTGAAGTGCGAGAAGAACGGCTTCGCGGCCGCGCCGCCCGCCTGGTCCTGCAGGATGGGCGTCTCGACCTCGGAGAAGCCCTTCGACCACAGGTACTTGCGGATTTCCATCAGCAGGCGGCTGCGGGTGAAGAAGCGCGCGCGCGACTCGTCGTTGACCATCAGGTCCACATAGCGGCGGCGATAGCATTCCTCCTGGTCCTGCAGACCGTGGAACTTCTCCGGCGGCTGCTCCAGCGCCTTGGCGAGGAGGTCCCATTCCTTGACGACGATGCTCTTTTCGCCCTTCTGGGTGGTGAAGGTCACACCCTTGGCGCCGATGATGTCGCCAAGATTGAGCAACTTGAAACCCGCGAACATCTTCTCGGAGAGTTCATCGCGCTTGAAGATGAGCTGGAAACGATCCGTGCCGTCGTTGAGCGTGCAGAAGTTCATCTTGCCCATGCGGCGGATCATGAGGAGACGGCCTGCGACCGTGACTTCCTTGTTCTCCTCGTAGGCCGCCCGCACATCCTGCAGATCCGTGTGCGGATACTTGTGGCCATACGGCGTGAAGCCGAGATCGGCAAGCGCCTTCATGGACGCGAGACGGTTCTCGCGATATTCGTTCGTTTCCTGTGCCATTTTCGTAATTCTTTCCAACTATGCAGCAGAAGCACCTTGAGCCCCTGCACAAGATGTGAAATTATACCGCATTCGCGCCCCGTGGGCAAGCGGAAAGTGCCTTTAGGCGCTTAGGCCAGACCGGCCACGTTCCAGCCCGCACGGTAGACGGGCTTCAGGAGCTTGTCCGCCAGCGGATTGCCAAACGTGCGGGAAGCCGGGCACCACGTGAGCTTCGTGTCCGCCACGCGCTCGGCGGCGGCGCCCGTGAGCACCGTCTCCATCATGTACGTGGACCAGGCAAAGTCGGTCGACGCAGGCTTGCCCGCCAGGCAGGCGTCCACGTATTCGTGGTAGTGCGAGGGCGCGGCCGGCAACGTGGGCAGCGCAATGGGCGTGCCATTGTGGCGCACCGCATACGCATCCTTGCCGCCATGCGGCTGGAGGATCCAGCCGTCGCGGCACTTGACGGCCTTGCCCTCGAACGGACGTTTCTTGAACGGCGACGCGGCGAAGAGCTTCTCGATCTCCTCGGTGGGGCGGAATTTTGCCGGCGCGAGGTTGTCGGGCGCCGAGCAGCCGTCGTTCCAGATGAACTTGAACGGCTTGCCGCCCGAAGCCGGCACCCCGGCGAAGTTCCATTCGATATGCGACATCGTCGGCCAGGTGACGGCGGCGATCTCGGGCGACGCCGCATCCGTCCCCGTACTGGCGATGACGTCCAGGGGGGCGGCATTGCCCAGCTCCATGCCTCGCCACGCCGCACTCATCAGGTGGCAGCCGATATCCCCGATCCAGCCGCTGCCGAAGTCGTGCCACACACGCCAGATGAGCGGGTGATAGACCTCGGGCGCGTAGTCGCGCACCGGTGCCGTACCCAACCAGAGATTCCAGTCGAGGGTGGCGGGCGCCGCCACACTTGCCGGCAGATAGCGCCGGCGACGGGAAAGACCCTTGCGCGTGGAGAAGAAGTGCACCTCTTCGACTGGGCCCAGCGCCTGCGCCTTCAGGAGCGCCACCGTGAGGCGGTCGCCCATCGAGGCGTTGAACTGCGCGCCCATCTGCGTGACGACGCGCGCGGCCTTCGCCTGGTCGCGCAGGAACTTGGACTCCGCCATCGTCTTGCACAGCGGCTTCTGCAGATAGACGTGCTTGCCGGCGCGGAACGCGGCATCGGCGGCGATGACGTGGTTGTGGTCGGGGATGGAGATGTTGACGGAATCGATCTTGTCGCCCTCGTTGGCCATCATCTCGCGCCAATCGCGGTAGAAGCGCGCCTTGGGGAACTCCTTCTGGGCCTGCGCCAGGAACTTGGCGTCGACATCGCAGAACGCCGCCATCTCGATCTTGGCGTGCGTACGCAGGCACTTGATGTCATCCCAGGCCTTGTTGCCGCAGCCAAAGCAGGCGTGCCGCAGCAGACCATTGGGGCTGCGCACCGCGGTAATCGCCGGGAAGCCCAGCTTGTCCGAACAGCATCCTGCCGCCGCAAACGCCGCACCGAGTCCAATGAAATTTCTGCGCTTCAATTTTGTCGACATAACTTGGTTCCTTTCAAAGTGGCTGTCGATATTATAGCATACGCCCAAGCGGCTAGTCCATCATTGCCACCCTGGAGTTTTACCGGGGACGGTGGCGGGAAGTGGGTTATGACAGCCTTCCGAGTCGCGCCGGATTTCGGGGGAACTGTCCATACTTCCGCGAAGGATCGTGCCGCACACCCGTCGCACCGCGCCGCAGATTGACATCTGGCGGCGGGTGCGCCGTGCGCACGGCCCGTTCCTTCGCGATAGTTAGGTCAGCTTCGCCCCCGATATCCGACGCACTGGCACCCGGGCTGCTTCCCGGAGGCGGAACGTTCGTCTTGACCAGGAGAGCGGAGGAGCCGCGGCCGGTTACGGCGCGCCTTCGCGCACAGGCGGCTTGACGGAATACCGTCTTCGCCTCCTGCACGCGAAATCGCTTG
>JAKSOW010000118.1 GCA_024405395.1 Kiritimatiellia bacterium
GTCAACCTCTCCGGCCGCGGCGACAAGGACATGGAGAACATCATGGCCTACAAGAAAGCCCAGGCCAATGGTTAAAGGGTTAAAGAGTTAAAGGGTTAAAAGGTTGAAGTAGCTTTCATATCCAGAATAGCAAGAGAAGCTAGAGCAGATAGAACAGCTAGAAGGACTTTTATGAGCGACAGAATTACCAAATGTTTCGCGAAGGCCAAGGCCGAGGGCCGCGGCGCTTTCGTATCGTATCTCACGATGGGCTATCCCACGCTCGCCCAGAGCGAGGAGGCCGTCGACGACGCCATTGCCGGCGGCGTGGACATCGTGGAGCTGGGCGTGCCGTTCTCCGATCCGTTCGCGGACGGCGCTGTGATCCGTTCGGCGGCCTACGAGGCGCTGAAGCAGAACGTGACGCTGGATGACGTGCTGGCGGCCGCCAAGCGCATTCGCGCCAAGCATCCCGATACGGCCATCGTGCTCTTCACCTACTACAATCTCGTCTTCTCCAAGGGCCTTGAGACCTTTGCGAAGGCGGCCGCCGAGGCGGACATCGACGCGGTGCTGTCGGTGGACCTGCCGCTGGAGGAGCGTGACGAGCTGCTGGACGTGCTCAAGCCCTACGGCATCACCTACGTGCCGCTGATTGCGCCGAACACGCCCATCGAACGTGTCATCGCCAGTGCCGAAGGGCTGGAGAACTCGTTCCTCTACATCATCACGGTGAAGGGCATCACGGGTGCGCGCGCGGAATTGCCCGCGGACCTCACGGCCCGCCTCGACGCGATCCGCGCCGCAGTCAAGCTGCCGATCGCCGCTGGCTTCGGCATCTCCACCCAGGCGCAGGCCAAAGTGGTCAGCGCGCATGCCGATGGCTTCGTCGTCGGTTCGGCGCTCGTCAAGCGCCTGGGCGCGGAGGGTTCGCTGAAGGGCGAGCTTCTGCCATGAGGCTGAAGGTCTGCGGCGTGAACAACGGGGCGTTCGCCGCCGAGGCCGAGCGCCTCGGGGCGGACTACCTGGGTTTCATCTTCGTCCCGGGCACGCCGCGGGCCGTGACGCCCGAACAGGCCGCCGAGATCTTCCGCGGCCTGTCGGGGCGCGCCAAGCGGGTGGGTGTGTTCATGAAGGACATGCCTGCCGCCATCCTTGACGTGGTGCGTGCGCTGAAGTTGGATGTCGTCCAGTTGCATCGCCGGGCGACGGCCGAGGATGTGGCGGCGCTGCAGGCGGAGGGTTTGGAGGTCTGGACGCTTGCGGGCGGCGTGCCGGGCGACGGCGTGCTCTTCGACTCCAGCCACGGCGATGGCGAGACGGCGTTTCGCCGAGGTCCGTGGAAGGGCATTCTCGCCGGCGGCATCTCGGAGGCCAACGTGGCCGAGGCGGTGGCCCTTGGTCCGGATGTGATAGACGTCTCGGGCTCACTTGAATCCACACGGGGCGTCAAGTCTATCCCGCTGCTGCGCTCCTTTGTCGCCGCCCTGAACGGCTTGAGGAAAAGCTAGTCGACTTCTGCGGTTTCTGCACTTGCCGCCATTTCGTCTCGTTACGATCAGATCGTCTCGGCGCATTGGGGAAACTCGTCCCCGTCAATGGCCAAAGTAGCTGATCCTTACCTTGCGTAAGGCGCTTCTCCAGGGTGCAGGACGTTTTTCCCCAAAGTGAAACAGATGATTGCCTACTGTGCAAAGTGGCTGTCAGACGCCTGATATCAGCACATTAGACGTCTAATCCGGCTATTTAGGCGTCTAATGTATTATGATTAGGCGTCTGAAATGCCAATTGCATATCGTTGAAGGGGCTCCGTCGGATCTCTCGACATTGGCAAGCATGGAAATCCGCATCGCATGGCACAGAAGGCGATAGTGGAAAGGCCTCGCGCATGCATAACAATCGCAATGTTTTCGTGCCCTAATTGCTTTAGCTGAATCTAGCGTACGCATACGATGCCGCACAGGGAATTTTTATGGTTGCGGCGTGTGATATAATTGAATAATATATGTTGAATAATTATTGAAACTTGAATTACCTCCGCAAGATAATTTGATTTAGACCTTGCTTTCCGAACGGATAAATGCGATAATGGCAGAAGTTTTCGGTTACCTCAATTGTTTCGGAAAGAGTGTGGGAGCAGAGAATAATGGTTGATTCAAGGTTTGCGCGAGTGCATCATGTGGTGTGTTTGGTTGGGGCGCTGTTCCTTATGGCAGGGACGGCACGGGCGGCGACTACGTGGCATGTGGGTGGCCCAGCCGCAAGTGATGACAATGACGGCACGGGCGCTGCGCCATTCGCGACGATTCAGAAGGGCATTGACTCGGCTGGAAAGAACGATACGGTCCTGATTGCCGCCGGCACCTATCTGATCGATGAGTCGGTCTCGTTCAATGGCAAATCCATTGAGCTGAAGGGCGCCACTGGCAATCCGGCGGATGTGGTCATCGATGGGCAGGGGAAGTGCCCGTGTCTCGTTAATCTGGCTTATGAGGACACACTGCCGCAGGTCATCGTGAGTTCCCTCACGGTGAGCAATGGTTTTTCGTCAACGAGCGATAAGATCGCCGGCGGCATCACCTCGCACAACATGGCGTTGGTGACGAATTGTGTCGTACGCGATTGTCATCACTCCGTTCGCGGCAAGCCCTGCTATGGTGGCGGAGTCTACCTGGCGGATGCGCTTTCGGACCCCACGCGTCTTGCGTCCAATTGGCCGGCGGCACGGGCTTTTAGGGCGACAATCGCCGATGTGCTCGTCGAGGACTGCTCGGTCACTGTTGCTGACGACGGGGACACGGCCCGCAATGCCAGAGGCGGCGGTATCTACGCGATCGGGTTCAATTCCGAAGGTGTGACCGTGAGGAGGTGCACGGCGGTCAACAACACGTCGGCCACTGGCGTGGCCACGACGCAGGGCGGCGGTGCCTGTCTTACCTACGGTACGCACACGAACGGCGTCTTTGTGGGCAACAGGCTGGAGAA
The DNA here is from genome assembly GCA_024405395.1 of Kiritimatiellia bacterium. Taxonomy (GTDB): domain Bacteria; phylum Verrucomicrobiota; class Kiritimatiellia; order RFP12; family UBA1067; genus RGIG6720. The sequence continues at coordinate 2,965 of JAKSOW010000118.1, forward strand.
TCCCGCCTCCCTCACAGGTTATCTCGGAACTGGCGGCGGCGTGTATGTGAGCGGCGGCTACGGCAGGGGAGCCGTTCTCGTCGATGCCCTGATCGAGGGGAATTCGACGCATGGCGCCGGTGGCGGCGTGGGGCTCGGCTCGTACGCCACGTTGTCGGCCTGCACGGTCATCAGCAATTCGATTGCGCATCTCGGACCGAAAGGCCATGGCCTGTACCAACCGGGCGGCGTCGGGGTCTACATCACGGACAATCATGCGACGCTGGCGAACTGCCTGGTTGCGGGAAATGTGGGCGTCACCAATGCAGCCAACAACTCCACTTCGGCTGGCGCGGTTGGCGTATATAATGCGGTTGGCGTGACGATCCGCGATTGCGTGATCCGGGACAACCTGCTGGAGAACGCCGGGGCATTGAGCTGCATCAGCGCGGGTGGGCTGCTCGTCACCAACTGCGTGATGTGCGGTAATTGCGCGTCGGGTGAGGTCTCGGCAGTCAGGTTCTACACGAACCAGTCCGAGTACGAGAATGCAGCACCCAGCCTGATTGCCGACTGTTTCATCGTGTCCAATTCCCTGCGTCGCGTCGCGACGCTCACAAATGGCGGCGGCACGCTCTACTACAGCGGCAACACAGCCGGAAAGGACGGCTATTACGCTGCGCCCCTGACGGTGCGCAATTGCCTTTTCGCCGGCAATCGCGCGCGGAATGGTTGCCGGGGCTGGATTGTGCGTGTCCACGTAAATGAGAAAGCCGTGGCGTATGACGGCAAGGAGGAGGCCCTGGCCTTTGACCATTGCACCTTCGTCACAAACTTCAATGAGAACGAGTATCCCCATGTGGCGGCGTATAGCGAGCGTGGGGCGAGGAATACGCGCTTCCAGGGGTGCCTCTTCAGCGGGAATCTCTCGAGAAATGGCGCGAACCTGGCCAAGTTCTATTCGACCTATCCGCAGTTCGTCATCACCAACTCGTATTCCGACAACCTTGATGACGTATTCACGGTGACTGAGGAGAACGGAAATCTGACGGGACCGGACGCCGGGTTCGTCAATCAGGAGTCGTTCGACTTCCGTCTGCGCAGCACGAGCGCTCTTGTCGACAAAGGCGGCGTGGCAGATTGGATGGGTACGGGGCGGCGTTCGGTGGTGCGCGACCTGGGTGCCGGGTACAAGCTTGGGTCTGTTGGCACATACGGCGTCTCTGTGACACGAACGGAGACAGGTTCCCGTCGTTATGGGGCGGCGAGTGACATCGGATGCTGCGAGCACTGTCCGCCGCCTGGATTCCTGCTCAATATCCGTTGATTCGGGAGAAGTCGCCGAAATCGCGGACTTTATTTCGTCTCCACTCAACTGCCGCGCCCTACCCGTGGAAAATGGGGCCAGAGGAGCCGAAGGGGCAATAAAGGCGATTTAAGGGGGTGGTTATTGAAAAAGGGAAGGAAATCACCCCCCTTAACTCGAATCTTTGATTCGAATAATTGCACTGATGATGGTGCCTGTGGTAAAATAGTGACATGAGAAACATTCTCTTCAGCGTGTCGTGCCTGCTGGCGGTTGCCTCCAACGCCGCCGCACTCGTCTATTCCATCACCAACGACCATGCCGACTTGCTCTATCGGGTCGGCGAGCGCGCCACCTTCCAGGTGTCCGTCGCGGAGAAGGACGGCAAGGTGCCGACGTCGGGCGTCGTGCACGCGAAGCTCGACAATTTCGGTCCGCGCACACTGGCCTACGCCACGTGGGATCTGGCGACCAACCACGTGTTCACCATGGTCGGCGCACTGGACGAGCCGGGCTTCCTGCGGCTTACCCTGAATGCCAAGGACAGCCCCGCCAAGGTGTGGGGCGTGGGCGTGGCGCCCGGACAAATCGTCAAGGGCAGCCCCTCGCCTGCCGACTTCGACGCCTTCTGGGCGGAGGCCCGCGCGAAGTTCCGCCGCGACTTCCCGAACGCGGACGTGCAGCTGGAGAAAGTGACGGAGCGCTCCACGAAGGACTTTGACTTCTACCGCATCTCGCTGGTCACCTACGGACGGCGCGTGCATGGCTACCTGAGCGTGCCGACCGACAAGGCCAAGGCCCCGTTCCCCGTGGACTTCGGCGTGAACGCCGCCGGTTTCGGCAACTGGACGAACAATATGCAGGGCAGCCCCGACGCCATCGTCGCGCAGTTCTCCGTCTATCCGTTCCCGCCCGATTGGCGTTGGGAGAAGATCGGCCTCAAGGCGCAGTACGACGCCATGAACGACGACTGCCAGAAGACCTTTGGCGCGCGCTATTCCTGCGCCGGCATCGGCGTGGCCCCCGAGAAGTACTTCTTCTACCCCGTCATCCTCGGCATTGACCGTGCCGTGGACTGGCTGGCGGCGCGCGAAGATGTGGATCGGCGGCGTTTCCGCTACCAGGGCACTTCGCAGGGCGGCGGTTTCGGCTTCTACCTTACGGGCCTCAACCGGGCGTTCACGCGGGCGGCCTTCTACGTGCCGGCCATCACCGACACCATGGGCTGCCTCGCAGGGCGGCAGAGCGGTTGGCCCAGCATCCTCGAGAACAATTCCGGCACGCCGGATCGTCGGGCGACGGCCGAGAAGTGGGCGCCCTATTTCGACGGCGCGAACTTCGCCTCGCGCATCACGTGCCCTGTGCGGGTGGCCGTGGGTTTTGCCGACACCACCTGCGCCCCCTGTGCCGTGTATGCGGCCTACAACGAAATCAAGGTCAAGGACAAGGACATTGTCCATGGCTTCGGTATGAGCCACAGCTGTTTCGGCAAGTTCTATGAATGTCTCGGCGCGTGGGTGCGCCAATAAACCCAATCCAAGGAGGATCTATGTCCTGGAGAGTCATCGTTCTCGCAACTCTGGCGTATGCGGCAGGGAATGCCGCGCAGGCTGACACCGTCGCCTGGTGGCGCTTCGCCGACAAAGATGCCCAGGGCGGCAAGATGGAGGTCGGCGAAGTTTTCACCAACGCCGTCAATCCCGCGATGTTTGCCGCCACGCCCTGCAGCTTCCGCAATCAGGAGGCGCCAGGCACAGATCCGGCCTACATGCCCAGCTGCACCAATGCCTTCGCCACGAACGCGGGGCTTACGGTGCATGACCCCGTTTCGGGCGTGGTGTTGCCGGCGATGTCGGCGCTGCACTGCCCGTGGGGTGGCGACGGCAGCGGCCTTTCGGGTGGTGCCGTCGTGCCGGCAGACCCTGCGCTCTGGGGCGTCAAGGACGGCGTGCAGGGCGACTTCACGTTTGAATGCTTCTTCCGCACCACGGAGGTGGGCTTGGCGCGTACATTGGAGATGGAACCGCTCGCGGGCATGCCTAACCCCGGAGGTTCATTTGGCGGATGGTCGCTCATTATCTACAAGCGGTGCCTGTGGGCGCGTTGTTCCCAATACAAGACAGACGGATCCTACATGTACAATGGTGGTGGCGGCGCCACAGCGGTGACGCCGAACGTGTGGCATCATGCCGCCATTGTGTACACCAAATCCAATCAGACCTTCCGCCTCTATCTGGACTATGTTTTCCAGGGGTCGCTTGCCTTCAATACATCTTCTGGATACTGCGGTGATTTGGCCGTCAAATCGGGCGAGAATGGCGGCTACCTCTATCTGGGCAAGGGCACTTACCAGCCTGACCGCTCCTTTGACGGCGAGATTGCCGAGGCGCGCCTTTCCGACACGGCGCTCGGCACGGCGGACTTCCTGCGCTTCGGCTATGGACTCCCCTTTGCGGGCGATCGCGTTTCGGATGACCCCGACACGCTCTACTGGGGCTCGCTCGATTCGGCGGCGTCGTTCTCGGGCACGACAGAGGACATTTTCCAGGCCAACCCCAAGCTCGCCAAGGCGGCCGATGTGACGCTGTCCACCGTGCGCTTGGTGCCGCCGAAGGGAGCCAGCACGGCAACCCTGACCGGCGCGGTGAAGATCAACGACACCGTTGGATCGGATGCCGCGACGGATGTGGCACTGGCCAACGGCGGTTCGCTTTGCCTGGCGACGAACATCGCCGACATGGCGGAAAGTGGCCGCGTGCTGACGGTTCCCACGGGCTATGTCCAATTTTCGGATCCCGGAAATGAACTGTCTGCGGACAGCTTCACCCAGGAGATGTTCTTCAAGACGGCGCATCCGGTGCAGTACACGAGAGAGAACATCCCGCCCTGGAGCTATGGTCTCATGTGCTCAAGCTCGTTCAAGGTGATCGCCTACTCCAGCACCACGCCTTCCGGTTCGCTTTTCGTGCGCCTGCGCCTGGCCGATGGCACGCTGGCGTCCTATACCTCTACATGTCGTGTGGACGATGGCGAATGGCATCACCTCGCCGTCGTGTATGACAAGGAGGCGAGAACGTTCTCGATGTGGCTCGACTATGCGCGCATCTGGCATAACACCAATACGGAACTGCGCAGTCGTGGCGACTGGACCATTCCCTGGACGATCGGTGCGGCCGTAGAAGGCGGCATGACGGGGTTTCAGCATTTCGACGGATGGATCGACGAAGTGCGCCTCACGCGGCGCGCCTTGGGGCAGGGCGAGTTCCTGGTGCCCAATCCTCAAGGCAAGACGCAAACGCTCGTCTGGCTCCATTTTGACGGGGATTTCGGCGTAGAGCCGTATGACCTCCTGCGCGGTTCGTCTGCGCCGGGAGCCTACGATTCCCATGCCGCCGGCAAGAGCGGCGCCACGCTCACGGACGCGGCCTGCTCACCGCGTCTGGTCGACGCCGCGGGCACGACGCTTGTCGCCGCGAACACAGGGTCGCTCGAGATCGACGGCGGCAGTGCGGAGTTCCCCGCACCGGCTTCCGCCATACGCCGGGACATCACCGTGGAGTTCTTCGTGAAGCCCATCGAGCATTTCACGGCGTGGTCGGGCCCGCTCGCGTTCTCAAAGTTCAGGGCTTCGAACCTGCCGCATCCCGAGGATACGGACTGCTGGCAATTCACCTCGGCCGGCACCTGGGACTATTCGCAGCTCATGTTCCACTGTTGTACGCTCACCAATGTCGCGGATGGTGTAGCCAAATTTGAAAAGGGCTACTTCATGGGTCCTAAGCTGACCCCCTCAGGTTCCAGGGATGTTAACGGCGAAACGTGTCCGACGGCGTTTGACGGCCGTTGGCATCATGTGGCGGCCGTGTTGTCCACCACGGCCGACGACAGCACGAGCATCCGCCTCTACTATGACTACGCGAAAGTGATGGACACGGTCCAGAAGGGCCTGCTCAACATCGAGAATGCGCCCTATTACATCATCGCCGGCACGCATGCGTACAAGGCCCGGCCCTATCGGGGCTTCCTCGATGAGGTGCGCATCTCGGCGGGCGCGCTCGAGGTGAAGGACTTCCTGCGTTTCCCCATGAAGGGGCTGGTGGTGAACCTGCGCTAAATCAAGGAGTGGATCGACATGAATCTTTCGGAAAGACTTGCGGGCGCGATGATCATGGCCTGGGCGGTCGGCGCGTCGGCGACCACCTATTACGTGGACTCGCGGGAAGGCGATGATGCGCGCGACGGCCTGTCGCCGGCAACAGCCTGGCAGTCGCTGAACAAGGCCAACAAGGCGTCGCTCAAGGGCGGCGACAGAATGCTGTTCAGGCGCGGCGGCCTTTGGCGGGGCGAGCTGGACCTGAAGTCCGGCGAGGCGAACGCGCGCACGTACTACGGCGCCTACGGCACGGGCCCCAAGCCGCAGTTCCTGGGCTCGGTGGAGCGCAACCGTCCCGACGATTGGTTTGAGGTGAGCCCGGGCATCTGGTCCACACGCCTCGAGAAGGGCGCCGCGGGCGACCAGGTGGCGTCCCGCGAGGCTGTGGCCAAGTGGTCGGCGTCATTCCAGAACGGCGTCAAGGGGATGTGCCGCACCGTGACCGAGAAGGGCGAGACGTTTCTGCGCGTGACCTGCTCCGAGAAGCCCGCTGACGCGCGCGCCACAAGCCTTCAGCTCTGGGGCGGCGCGCTGACGGGGCTGCCGCCGTCGCTGCTGCTGCGTTTCCGCGTGCGGGGCGACTTTGTGCCGGCGCGCGTCGATGCGCTGATGCCGCATCCGCCCTATGCGCGATCGGCCGAGGCCGCCCTCAAGGTGGATGAGAAGCCGGACGCCGCCGGCTGGCGGACGGCCCAGGCGCTGCTCTTCTGCAATGCCGACGCGATGGGCGAAAGCGCGATACACTTCAACCTGGGCATGCTGGCGAAGGCGAATGGGCATCTGGACCTTGTCTGCGACGGCGCTTGGCGCTTCGTCCCGAATGAGCGGGGCGTGATCGGACGCGACGTGGGCATTCTCATCTTCGGCGACGGCACGGCCTGGGGCGTGAAGAAGTGGTCGGCCGCCGAACTCAAGGACGACCGCGACTACTGGTACGACGAGAAGAACGACCGCGTGCTGGTGAAGATGGGCGGCAATCCGGCGCGGCTTTATTCCTCGGTGGAGCTGGCGAAGACGATGGTGGTGATCCCGCATCGCAACAAGCACGATGTGACGGTGGAGGCCTTCACCGTGCGCTATACCGGCGGATTCGCCTTCGGCGGCGGCGGGGCCCAGCGCGTGACGGTGAAGAACTGCGACATCAACTTCGTGGGCGGCGGGCTGCAGTACTGGAAGCCGCTGGGGCCCGACGGCCAGCCGCGTCCGGTGCGCTACGGCAACGGCATCGAATACTGGAGCCCGGCCAGCGACTGCCGTGTGGAGCGCTGCCGCTTCTGGCAGATCTACGATGCGGCGGTCACGCCGCAGCAGAGCACCAGCACCAATGGCTTCGATAACATCGTCTTCACGGACAATGTGTTCTGGCAGTGCGAGTATTCGTATGAATACTGGAACCATGCCACCAACAGCCATTCGCGCGGCGTGCACTTCGTGCACAACACCAGCGTGGACGCGGGCGACTGCTGGAGCCATTCGCAGCGTCCGAATCCGAATGGCGCGCATCTGATGAGCTATCGGCACGTGGGCGAGATGGCGAACCAGACGATCCGCGACAACGTCTTTGCGCGTTCGACGGACCGCGGTTTCCGCTTCTTCACGGATTGGCGTTCGGCTCTCGACATGGACTACAATCTCCACTACGAGCCGGTCAACACGCTGAGCGAGAGCCATGCGCGCCAGGGAAAGGCCTGGAAATTCGGCAGCGGCCCCGAGGAGTTCGCCCGCTATCAGAAGGCGACTGGGCTCGACGCGCATTCGATCTACGCGTTGCCGCAGTTTGTGGATCCGGCCAAACGCGACTACCGCCTCAAGCCCGGCACGCCCGGCGCGGGCGCCGCCTCGGATGGTACGGACATGGGCGCGCGCAACATGCCCGGCCTTGACCAGGACCAGTCTACTTGCCAATCACAGTTGTGACCGTCACGACAGTCGCGCCGGATTTCGGGGGGACACCACTCGGTTCGGGATTAAGTCATACTTCGCGCTTTAAGCGCTAGAGGAATTTTCTGGGTTCGGGTGCGTTCCGCCTTGGGTGCAGGGGCGCGATGCGTCGTTTGACGGCTTCTATCACATCTTCTCATCTTTTCTCATTTTTTATTTTCCCGCTGCGGTGTTTGAGGGTGTATAATACAGGCATGAGCATCTCCAGAAAAGAGTTTTTGGGCCTTTCCGCCTTGGCGGCGTTGGGGGCGGGGTGTTGTTCCTGCAAGTCGGGGTCGCCGATGACGGTCGCCGGCATCAGGCTGGGCGTACAGATGTGGAGCGTCAACGACATCTGGAAGAAGGATCCCGCGGCGGCGTTCCGCCGTCTCAAGTCCATTGGCTATGACGGGGTGCAGTCGCTGGCGTTCTGGGACCTGGACTGGAACGAACTGGAGAAGATGCTCGACGGCGAGGGCCTGCAGATCGTCGACATGCCGTTCCGCATGAAGCATGTGGCGACGGACGCCGCCTTCGCCAAGTATCTCGAGTTCTGCCAGCGCTTCAAGATCACCTTCGTGTATGAGCCCTGGTCGCGTTTCGTGACGGGCTGGGAATGGAAGCGCCATGCCGAGGAACTGCGCGCGCTGGGCGAGAAGTTCGCCCCCTACGGCATCCGCGTGGGCTACCACAACCACCGCGAAGAGCTGAACACCTACTTCGACGGCCGCACGCCGTTCGAGTATTTCGCGGCGGCCGGGCTCGACTTCGAGCTGGACGTGGGCCATGTGACGCTCGCGGGCGGCGGGCCGATCGGCATGCTCGCCCAGCTCAAGGGCCGCGTGCCCACGATCCACGCGAAGCCGGGCGGCGGCAATTCGATCGGCTGCGCCGAGGACGCGAACGACTGGCCGACTCTGATGCGCACGGCCGCCGAGGCGGGCGTCAAGTGGGCGATCGTCGAGTGCGAAGCGAGGCGCAACACCTATCAGGACGTCGAAGACTCGATGCAGTTTCTCAGGAATCTCAAAATCTAATCCTTCAAGGAGCATACAAAATGGGCAAGAAATTCAAGATCGGCTATCTGCCGCTGAGCAAGGTCAACTGGACAAACGACACGCTGGAGGCCGCGCGCGCGGACGCGCTGAAGTTCCTCGGCACGCTGCCGGAGGTGGAGGTGATCGGCCCCGACCACATGCTCGCGCTCGAGGGCGAGGCCATCGAGGTGCTGGAGCAGTGGGAGCAGGACCGTCCCGACCTCATCATCGCGCACTTCCTCACGTTCTCGCTGGGCGTGGTACCGCCGATGTTCGCGCAGCGCCTCAAGGTGCCGATTCTGCTGTGGTCGCAGCCCGAGCCCGACCCCAAGGGCGGCCGCCTGCAGAACAACTCGTTCTGCGCGGCGAACATGAACGCGCACCACATGTGGCGCCTGGGCATCCCCTACTTCTACGTCCACGCGCAGGCCGGCACGCAGGAGGCCGAGGAGAAGCTCATGAAGCAGATCCGCGTGGCGCAGGCGATGAAGGCGCTTGGCCGCATGCGCATCGGCCTCATCGGCGGCCGCGTGCCCGGGTTCTTCACCAGCTGCGCGGACGAGATGATGCTGCGCCGCACGCTCGGACCCGAAGTGAAGATCATCACCGAGCATGAGCTCTTCACGGTGGCGCAGAACCTCACCGCCGAAGAGGTGGCGAAGGGCATGGCCATCATCGACGGCGACCTCAAGACGCACCCGACGGACGGCCCGCGCGGCGACCAGAAGGAGAAGTC
>JAKSOW010000119.1 GCA_024405395.1 Kiritimatiellia bacterium
GCTTCGGCTGCGTGCTGGGCGTGATGAGCTGCGTGAACCACGGCTCGACGATGGTGTTCCTCGAGAAGTTCGACCCCATCCAGGTGATGATGTCGATCGAGAAGGCGAAGTGCACGGCCACGTACGGCGTGCCCACGATGTACATCGCCATGCTCGACCACCCGCTCTTCCCGAAGTTCGACTTCAGCTCGCTGCGCACCGGCATCATGAGCGGCTCGGCCTGCCCGACGCACCGCATGCAGCAGGTGTTCGACCGCATGTACATGAAGGAAGTCACGAACCCGTACGGTCTCACCGAGTCGGGCCCCGTGATGACGATGACGCGCTACTTCGAGCCGTCCATCGAGCGCAAGTGCGCGACGATCGGCCAGGCGCTTCCCGGCGTCGAGGTCGCGATCATCGACCCCGAGACGGGCGAGATCGCCCCGATCGGCCAGGACGGCGAGATCTGCTGCCGTGGCTTCAACACCATGAAGGGCTACTACAAGATGCCCGAGCAGACCGCGAAGTGCATCGACGAGAAGGGCTGGCTCCACTCCGGCGACATCGGGCGCATGGACGCGGACGGCTACTACTACATCACCGGCCGTCTGAAGGACCTCATCATCCGCGGCGGCGAGAACATCTCGCCCAAGGAGGTCGAGGACTTCCTCGGCACGATGCCGGGCGTCAAGGACGTGGCCGTGGTGGGCTGCCCCTCCAAGAAGTACGGCGAACAGCCGGCGGCGTTCATCATCCCCGCCGATGGCGCTGACATCAAGGAAGAGGACGTGGCCGATTTCTGCCGCGACAAGATCAGCTGGTTCAAGATCCCGAAGTATGTCCACTTCCTGGACATCTTCCCAATGACGGCTTCGCAGAAGATCCAGAAGTACAAACTGCGCGAGATGGCGCACGAACTCTGGCCGGACGCGTGAGGCTCGGCATTCTTACGCTGCATGCGCAGCTCAACTACGGGGGCCTTCTGCAATGCTGGGCGTTGCAGAGGGCCCTTGGGCGTTTGGGCCACGACGTGCAGGTGGTGGATGTCTGGCTCGACCGCGAGAACCGTCGCGTGAAGGGCCCTTTCGCCGGGTATCCGCTCAAGACTTGGCGGCATTTCCTCTGGCAGATCGTGCTGGGCACGGGAGACGGCGGGCGGCTGGTGCGGTGCTGGCGGACGATGCGCTTCCTGCGGCGGCGACTGAAGCTGACGCCTTACCACTTCTGCGACTGGCGTGAGGCCCCGGCCGACTTGGGCGTGGACGCGCTTGTCGTGGGTTCGGATCAGGTGTGGCACGGCGGCGACTGGGGCAATCCGCGTCCGTTTCTCCTGGATGGCGCGCCCCAGATTCCCGCCCTCGCCTATGCGGGCTCCTTCGGCATGGCGGCATTGCCGGAACGGATGAAGCGCTGCACGGATGTGGCGAAACTGTGTCGGGGCGGGCTGGCCCGGTTCCAGGCGCTTTCGTGCCGTGGGGGGGAGGGCGTGCGCCTCTGTGTGGAGCTGGGCGTTTCGGCCCGGCATGTGGTGGATCCTACGCTGCTGCTGCCGCCCGCGGAATGGGAACCGCTCCTGGGCCGGCGTCGGCGGCGTTCGCGGGTGGGGCGCCTGCGGCGGGTTGCCGCCTATTTCCTCTCGGAGGACATTCCAGCGGCCTTGCGGCTTCTGGAGGCATGGGCGAAGCGCGAGAACTGCCGGGTCGAGTTGTTTGTGGACAAGTTCTTCCATCCGCAGCCGACCACGTTCGCCGCCTGGCTGCGGCAGGTGCGGCCGCGTGTGGGGGCGCGTGTGAAGGTGCACCTCAGTGCGGGACCGGAGGAGTTTGTGCGGGGCGTGACGCAGGCGGACGCCCTGGTGACCGACTCGTTCCACGCGTTGATGTTTGCGACGATTGGTGATGTGAACGTGCGGTTTGTGCGGCCGGCCTCGGCGCTCCGCCAACGCATGTTCGCCCGCATCGCCGAATTTGCGTCCTGCGTGAAGGGACCCTTGGTCGCCGATTCGCTTGCGGCGGCCCTGGCGTCGTTGGCTGCCGGCGAGCAGGTCATCTACGATGCCACCGCCCTTGACGCCCGTCGTGCCGATTCCCTGGACTATCTGCAGACGGCCTTGCGGCAGGTAGCCAAGAAAGGGGCGTCCTCCTGTGATGACGTCAACTGGCCTAGGTCTCATAATTCCCCTACCTAGGTCTCAAAATTCCCCCTCCCAAGGCATCTGCGTGTGGCGAATGTGGTTGGGATTGTTGCGGTCGCGAGGCACCTACCGACGACGCGCTACCCCACTCGCGATTTCCTCACCACTGAAGATCCAGAAGCGCCCAAGACGGGCGACACGGAAATGGCTTCGAAACAGACCATTTCGTGATTCGTGGGCCTTACTTGATTGTCCGACGAAATCCTAGGTATTGAATTGCGGGAAATATGTTATGCAAAAAGCGGTACTGGTTGGGTGTGGTAGGGTTTAGTTCGTAGGTGGCGATTTTATGCTATAATGTGGGGTCATGAAGAACTTGTTGTTTGCCTTTGGGATTCTGGCCGTTTCGGCGCTTTCGGCGTTTGAGATCGTTGAGCCTGCCGCCAAGGACGGTTCCCTGCGTCTGGCCGTGCAGGAACTCCGTCATCATTTGGCGTTGGTGGCGGATGACGTGCCCTACCGTTTTGTGTTTGCGAAGCCGGATGACGTGAAGGAGGTGGCGCCCTTCGAGTCGCGCTATCGCGTGAAAGACGATACCGTCTGGTTCTGGGGCGATGATGGCGGCAAGACGGCGGAGTGGGATTGGGGCGACGATCGCGGCAAGGAGACGCAGCGGCGAAACGGTACGCTGTTCGCGGTTGAGCTTTTCGGCGAACGGGAATTGGGTTTGCGCTATCTCTGGCCGGGGGCGGATGGTGTGGCGGTCACCAAGCCGAAGACGCCGATACTGTCGCTGCCACGCCATGCGGAAGGGCGGCATGTCTCTACTCTCGTCAAGGCCCGCATCCGCAGCTATGCCCAGTACCATCCGTTCCCGTGGGAGCAGGTGAAGGCCTACATGCCGCGTGAGCTCTATGATGCGCCGCGGCCGACGACGCATGAGGAGCGCGTCCTCTGGCAGCGACGCAACCGGTTGCAGGACCGCGAGTACTTCACCTATGGGCACGCCTTCACCCATTGGAAGGACCGCTTCGAGAAGTCGCACCCGGAATACCTCAATCTCCACATTGACGCCAAGATGGGCGTGGAGACGCGTGGGTGGACGTCCACCCAAGGCCGTGATCGCACCAAGCACTGCGTTTCGAATGAGGCGGTGGTGGATCAGATTCTGGCGGACTGGTGCGCCAATGGCACGAACCGCTTTCTCAACGTGTGCGAGAACGACAGCGGGTTCTGGTGCGAGTGTCCGGCCTGCCGGGCTCTGGATGTGCCGAAGGAGGGCGAGAAGCCGCTCGCGCACGTCACCGACCGCTATGTGAACTTCTGGAATCGGATCGCGAAGAAGGCGCGTGCCATTCGGCCCGACGTACAGCTCGTCACCTATGTCTATTCCGATTATCGCCTGCCGCCTCGGAGGGAGAAGATCGCGTATGGCGAAAACATGCTCTGCGGATTCGTCTTTGCGGAAGCGGAAGACGCGATGGCGCTCATCAACGATTGGCGCAAGGCGGGGATGCGGCATTTCTTCTTCCGTCCGAACTATCTCCATTCGATCGTGACCATTCATCGCGGCTACGAGCGCTTCTTCTACAACCAGTTCCACGAACTGCTGAACGCCGGCATGATCGGCGTCGACTACGACGCCAACGACAACCGCCCCATGACGACGCTGGAGTTCTATGTGCTGGCCCGGGCGTTTGCGGACCCGACGGCTACCTTCGAGTCGATCGTGGCCGACTACTATGCGGGCTATGGTGCAGCGGCGGCCGACGTGAAGGCCTACTTCGAAGCGGTGCGTCAGACGGGCGAAGCGGCGTTGGAGGAATGCCGCCGACTCGCCCGCAACCCCAACAGCGACTTTGGCGGCGGCGGCACCTTGCCCCGAACGGAGGAGACGGGCCGCAACGAGGCGGAGCTTCAGGCCAAGTACGACATGCTGGCGGCGAGCGTGGCCCGCCATGCGAAATCGGGCGACTTGACGGCGGTGGAATCGGCTCGCCTGCAGTCGCTGCTGCTGCAGGCGGAGCACGGCATCCTCACCTATCGGTTCCTGACGGCGGTCGCGGATCGTCCTGTCCCCGAAATGAAGCAGGCGGCCGAGGCGCTCAATGCCTTCCGCATTGCGCACAAGGATGATCTGCGTGACATCTATGTGCAGATCTATCGGTTGTGGTGGGCGGAGGTGCGCTACTGGAAGCTCTATCGCAAGCGCCTTCAGGAGCCGAAAGGCGTGGATGATGTCGCACGTCTGGAGGCGTTCATCCGCATTCCCTCCGTCTCCAAGGACATCCCGGAGGTCAATCGGGCGGTGGCATTCCTCAAGGGGGAGGCCACGAAGGATGGGCTCCATTGCTGGGTGGAGGCGATGCCCGACGGACGCAAGGTACTGTATGCGGCGAATGAGCAGACGAAGGCGCCCGATGTCCTGATCTCGGCGCATCTGGACGTCGTGCCGGCACAGACGCCGGACTTGTTCATTCCCCGTCGTTCGGAGGGACGGCTCTACGGACGCGGCGCCTCGGACTGCAAGGAACACTGCATCCTGGCGGTGCGTCTGATGCGCGAGCTGAAGGGCAAGGTCTCGGTGGGCTGTCTGTTCGGATCGGATGAGGAGATCGGCGGCGCCTCCACGGCCTTCATGCTCGAGAAGGGCTATGGCGGCAAACGCTTGGCGATCATTCTGGACTCCGAACAGTTCGCCATCACTACCCGCCAGAAGGGATTGGCCGAGTATGTCGTCACGGCCAAGGAGGCGGCCGCACATACGGGCATGATGAAGGGCACGCCGCCCAACGCGTCTCTGCGGCTGCTGCGGGCGTATGATGATTTGGTGGCGGCGCTTTCGGACCATGAAGACGGCTCCTGGCGTGACGTCATCAACCTGTCCCGCATCTGCGGCACGCGGGAAGAGGCGGAGATGGCCCTTCGCGTGCGTTGCGCCAACTATGGCTCATGGGAACGCATCGAGGCGCTGATCCGCGACAAGACTGGGTGTGACATCGTCTGTACGCGCAAGGGCGATCCTGTGATCCTGGATGAGTCGGCGCCCTATCTGCAGGAGTTTCGCGAGCTGATGCGCCGGCGTTGGCCCACGCGTCAGGTGGACTTCTATCATCTCAACAGCTCCACCGACGCCCGGCACATCCAGAAGCTGGGACTGCCCATGCTGATTCTGGGTGTGGATGCCAGGGGCGCACATACGCCCGCTGAGCATCTGGTTCTGTCGTCGCTGGACGAACACGCGGAATTGATTGACGGCTATCTGCTGAAGCGGTTTGGCAAGAAATGAACAAGGTCAGGAAAAACACGATGAAGGCAACACTGTTCGTATGCGGATTGGGCTTGGCGCTTGGGCTGATGGCGGCAGAACCGCCAGCGGCACATCCACGGCTGTTCACGGATGACGCCGGCTTTGCGGCGATGAAGGCCCGACTGGGGACGGACGCGGCATTCGACGCTTCCGACAAGATTCTCCTGCAGCTGGCGGAGCGTTATCTCAAGACCCAGCCGGTCGAACGGAAGCTCGTCGGATTCCGTCTGCTGGACAAGGCACGTGAAGCGCTTGGGCGCATTTCCAGTCTGTCGATGGCCTATCGGCTGCATGGCGATAGGCGCTTCCTGGCGCGTGCGGTCGAGGAGATGAAGGCTGTCTGCGCGTTCTCCGACTGGAATCCGAAGCACTACCTGGATGTCGCCGAGTTCTCGCTGGGCGTGAGCATCGGCTACGATTGGCTCTACAATGACATGACACCCGAAGAGCGCGAGACGATCGGTGCCGGCCTTGAGCGGCTGGGATGGACTGAATACAATCGGGCCAACAATTGGGACAAGGTAACGACGCAGCCGGGCCGTCCCAAGGTCATGCAGGTGAAGAGCAACTGGGGACAGGTGTGCAACGGTGGTGCGATTGCGGTGGCGCTTGCGCTGCGTGAGCGGGTGGGTGCCGCCGCGGCCGACAAGCTGGTGCAGGACGCGGTGGCAGGCATAAAGATCCCCATGTCGGTCTATGCGCCAAAGGGCTGCTACCCCGAGGGTCCCGGCTATTGGAGCTATGGCACGGACTTCAGCGTGCTGGCCATCGCGATGCTGGACTTCGCCTATGGCACGAACTTCGGGCTTGCCGATCTGCCGGGCTTTCGCGAGACGGGCGCCTTCACCACGTATATGTGCGGACCTTCGGGCATCTACTTCAACTACTCCGATTCGGGCTCAGCGCGCATGCTGGACATGTCGATCTGGTGGTTCGCCCACAAATATCAGGATGCCGAGTTGACGGCCGACTGGGAATTTCCGCATCTGCTGGCGGATGCGAAAGCCGGACGCATCAAGGTCGACCGCATACATGCGCTGCAGATGCTGTGGGCGAAGGCGCCACCGGCGGATCTGAAGCCGAAGCGTCCGCTGGTGTGGTCTTCCGAATGCATTCAGCAGGTGGTGGTGCAGCGCAGCGGCTGGGGCAAGGAGGACTTCTTCTTCGCGATCAAGGGCGGCACGCCGCGTGTGAACCATGGCCACATGGATGTGGGATCGTTTGTGCTCGATGTCCTGGGCGAGCGCTGGGCCTGGGATCTGGGGGCCGAGTCGTACAACAAGATCGAATCGCTGGGGATGACGCTGTGGAACTCGAGTCAGAAGTCCGACCGCTGGCGGATCTTCCGGCTGAACAACATGAGCCACAATGTGGTGTCGGTGGATGGCGAGCCGCAGCTGGTCAAGGGAGAAGGCAAATTGCTGTCGCTCACGACGGAGGGCGTGGCCAGCACGTCGCGCTACGATCTCACGGGCGTGGCGAAGAATGTCTGCCGTTCCTGGACGCGTCAGGGCGCATTGGCGGCTGATGGCCGTTCCTTCACGCTCACGGACGAGCTTGCGGGCCTGAAGCCGGGCGCCGCCGTGCGGTGGGCGATGACCACCAAGGCGGTGGCGTCGGTGACGGATGCCGGCGTGACGCTGCGGCGAAACGGCAAGACGGTGAAGCTGACCTCCGTCGGCACGACGCCCGGCAGCTGGCAAGTGGTGGAGGCGAAAGGCAAGGAGTCCTTTGACGCCACAAACCCCGGCGCGCAGCAGGTGCTTCTCAGTTGCCCCGCTCCGGAATCGGGGGCCGTCCAGTTCGCGGTCCGCTTCAGCTGGTGATGGGCGGTCCCGTGTGATGTGGGCCGTTGGAGATCGCACATCCCGTGTATTTTTCATTTGCTAAACAAGGTTGAGGTTGGGTATAATACGCCCTTACACATGATTTACTGCCTATGGCCTGTGTTGCGCGACGATCTGCCGTTTCTGGGTGGGCGGTAGACGATGTCGGAATCTCGTCATGCGTGATAGAACCAGGAGAAGCTAAATGAATAAGATGATTGCGCTTATGATAGCGGTGGTGATGGCAAGTGGGGCGCTTTATGGTGAGGATGTCCCCCTGAACCGCATCCCGGGGGCGGGATCGGTGCGGATTCCCGACGGCGTTTCCGATGCGCAGGCTCTTGCCGCCGTCGAGAAGGCGGCCGACAACCGCGGCAGCTGGATCCTCGGGCGTTGGACGGTCGAGACGCGTGACCCGTCCAATCGGTGGACGCGCGTTGTGCTGAGCGTTCGCAGCCATACGCTGACGGCCTGCTACCGCATTGAGAACGGCCTGCTCATCCCCGACATTCCGCAGTCGACGAATCTGAACCAGCACGGTTCGCAGATCGATAGCCATGTGGCGGGCTGGATCTGCCGCTTCAATCGGCGCGTCGAGGAAAATCTCCGTGTTGCGCAGCGGGCTGCGGCCGTGCCGGCCGTGGTGGCGGCTCCCGCAAAACCGGTGGTTGTGGCCCCGGCCCAGCCTGCGGTGGCCGTGCCGTCCGCCGTTCCGGCTGCTGTACCCGCTGATGCTCCTCGCTTCTGCGAGGGGTGCGGCAAGAAGGTCTCGGCGGACGCCAATTTCTGTGGCGCCTGCGGACGGAAACTCAAATGACGCGATGCGCCGAAAATGATATAATGTGAATTTCTCACAGAAAAAGGAGTAACTGAATGGACGCGATTCTGGGCATGTTGGTGTTTTCGCTGGGCGGTTTGGCGGGGGCTACGTTCCTGCTGCCGGCGCGTGGCGTCAAGGGCTGGGCGTATGAGAGCTGGTGGCTCGTGTACGTCTTCGTGGGGCATCTCGTGTGCCCGACGCTCATCTGCTACTTCACGGTGCCCGATTTCTGGAACGTGATCACATCTGCGCCCGGCACGGTGATCGCCCAGTGCGTGTTCTTCGGTGCGATCTGGGGCGTGGGCGGCCTCACGTGGGGGCTGATGGTGCGTTATCTGGGCATTGGTCTTGGCCTCGCCATCGGCTGCGGCCTCTGTGCCGCCACGGGTACGCTGATTCCGCCGATTGCGCAGGGTCATGCGGCGGATCTCGTCAAGGACGCCGGTGCCATCACCGTGCTGGCGGGCGTGATGGGTTCGTTGCTTGGCATCGTCTTCGTGGGTCTCGCCGGCAAGATCAAGGAGAACGAGCTCCCCGAGGAGGAGAAGAAGAAGGCCGTCGCCGAGTTCAACTTCAAGAAGGGCATGATCGTGGCGGTCGTCTCGGGCGTTTGCTCGGCGTGCATGAACTTCGGCCTGCAGTCCGGCGGCGTGATCGAGAAGGCCGCCTATGATGCCGCGGTCAAGGCGGGCGTCGTCTCGGCAGGGGCGCTCTTCCCGTGGCAGGGCATGCCGGTCATTATGGTGGTGCTCTGGGGCGGCTTCACGGTGTCGGCCCTGTGGTGCTTCCAGCAGAACTTCATCCACAAGACCTTTGGCGACTACGCACGGCCTTCCGTGCGCAATGTCGTGCTCTGTGCGGCCATTGGCGTGGTGTGGGTGATGCAGTTCGTGTGCACGAAGGCGGGCGAGCCGCTGATGGGCGAGCTCAAGTACATCTCCTTCGCGGTGATGATGGCCTCCACCATCCTCTTCTCCACGATCATTGGCGCCATCACGGGCGAGTGGAAGGGCACGAGCGGCAAGACGAAGGGCTGCCTGGCCCTGGGCCTAGCGATTCTCATCGTCTCGTTCTGCGCGATCAGCCTCGGCTCGAAGTAAGGAGGCAGAAATGAAGCGCCTTATGATTGCGGCGACCGCCGGTTGGATGGCCGCCTGTGCTTTTGCCGAAATGACGCTGGTGCCGGCGCCTCAGGCGTGTTCGGTGCAGGCGGGCTCCTTTGAGCTGGCGACGAACGAGATCTCGGCTGCGGTGGTCGCATTCACGCGTGATGCCGCCGTGCCGAAGGAGGGTTATCGCCTGACGGTGGCCGCAGATGGCATTCGGGTGGCCCATTCCGACGAGGCGGGCGCCTTCTACGCGCTCAAGACGCTGGAGCAGCTCGCCGAGCCGAAGGGCAAGGGCCTGGTTGTCCCGTGTGTGTCGATTTCGGATGCGCCGGCCTTTGCGTGGCGGGGCGTCCATTTCGATGATTGCCGCCACTTCTTCGGCAAGCAGACGCTCAAGCGCGTGCTGGACCTGATGGCCGCACACAAGATGAACGTGCTGCACTGGCACCTCACGGAGGACCAGGGTTGGCGTCTGGATGTGCCGGGCTATCCGGACCTGGTGAAATATGGCGCTGTGCGTCCGGCGTCGCCTGCGCATGGCGCCATGATGCGCCGTCTGCCGAATGGTGAGCGCGACATGGCGTTGGACGGGCTGCAGTACGGTCCATTCTACTACACGGAGGCCGACGTCAAGGAGATTGTCGCCTATGCCGCCGCCCGCCACATCATGGTAGTGCCCGAAATCGAGCTGCCCGGCCATGTCTACGCGGCGTTGGCGGCCTATCCTCAGTTTGCGTGCCGCCCCGAGAACCTGGCGCATCGCCATCCGCGGCTCATCTGGGGAATCGAGAAGGACGTGCTCTGCCTCGGCAACGATGCGGCCCTCAAGTTCATGGACGACGTGCTTGACTATGTGTGCCGTCTGTTCCCGGCACCGTATGTGCATATCGGCGGTGATGAATGCCCTTCGGAGCGGTGGAAGGACTGCCCGAAGTGCCGTGCGCGAATGGCCGCGGAAGGCCTGACGAGCGAAAAGGACCTCCAGCCGTGGGTGACGCGGCGTTATGTGAAGTACCTCGAGGCGCGGGGCAAGCGCGTCATTGGCTGGGACGAATACCTGAATGGCGACGTGCCCAAGAGCGCTGTGGGCATGAGCTGGCGCACGGCGGGCGGCAATGGGGCCGGGCATAAGCTCGTCTCAGGTGCCGAGGGCGCCATGAAGGGGCATGACATGATCATGACCCCGCATGACCAGACGTATTTCTACTATGGGCAGGGCCTACCCGACGATCCCTTCCAGTATGGCGGCAGCGGCCGTCCGTATGGCGGCGGCAAGCTGACGCTGGAGAAGACCTACGCCTTTGATCCGCTCAAGGGGGTGCCGTCCGAAGCGCAGGCGCACATTCTGGGCGGCCAATGCTGCAACTGGAGCGAATATACGTGGAATGAGTATGATCTGGCGTGGAAGATGTGGCCTCGTGGCTGCGCCATGGCCGAGACGCTGTGGCTCGGCGCAAAGAAGCCCGGCTATGCCGACTTCTACGCCCGCATGACGCGCTATCGCCAGCGTCTGCTTGCCGCAGGCGTCACGTGCGCGCCGATGCCGCCTGCGCCTCAAACTCCTTGAGGCCGCGGTTGCGGAGCTGGCAGGCGGGACATTTCCCGCAGCCGGCTCCCGGCACGCCGTTGTAGCAGGTCACCGTCTCGTTCTTGACGATTTCGAGGATGCCCAGCTTCGCGGCAAGGGCCCATTCCTGGGCCTTGGTCATCTTCATGAAGGGGGTGACGATGCGGAAAGGCCACTCCATCGCGAGGCGCATCATGCGCTGCTGGGACCGAATGAAGACGTTCCGGCAGTCCGGATAGCCCGAGAAGTCCGCCTGCGAGACGCCTGTGTAGATATCCGTTGCGCCCAGGGATTTTGCCCATACGCCGGCCGCCAGCAGAAAGAAGGCATTTCGGCCTTCCACGACAGTGGAGGGGCAAGATGCGCCCGCTTTCTTCGTAATTGCCATTTCTGGGTCAAGAAGGGCGTTTGTGGTGAGATTCTTGTAGAAATCCATCGAAACGACCTTATGGCAGGCCACGCCAAAGCGCTTGGCGAGGCGTTTGGCGAAGGTGGTCTCGATCTGGTGGCGCTGGCCATACTTGAAGGTGATGGCGGCCACTTGGGCGGCACCATATTTGCGCACGGCGAGAGCGAGGCAGGTGGCGCTGTCCTGGCCGCCGCTCAGCACGACGACGGCCTTGATGTTCTTTTTGTCGGGCATGCGGGAAAGTATAGCACATCCTCTGGCGTAAGGCAATTTCTGGCTTGAATTTTCGCCCGTTTGGTCTTATAATAGATAGCCAGTTTTTCAATAACCCGAAGAAGGAATCAGGAAATGGCCAAAAAGATCATGGTCGACGGTAATACCGCGGCCGCCCAGATCGCCTTCGCGTGCAGCGAAGTCGCGGCGATCTACCCGATCACGCCGTCCTCGCCCATGGCGGAGACCTGCGACGAGCTCGCGTCGGCGTGCAAGACGAACATTTGGGGTTCCGTCCCCTCCATCGTCGAGATGGAATCTGAAGGTGGCGCTGCAGGCGCGGTTCACGGTTCATTGACGACGGGCTCGCTGACGACGACCTTCACGGCGTCGCAGGGTCTGCTCCTCATGATTCCGAACATGTACAAGATCGCGGGCGAGCTCGCCCCGACCGTGTTCCACGTCTCCGCGCGTTCGCTCGCGTGCCAGGGCCTCTGCATCTTCGGCGACCAGGGCGACGTGATGGCGTGCCGTCAGACCGGCTTCGCGATGCTCTGCTCGAACTCCGTTCAGGAAG
>JAKSOW010000012.1 GCA_024405395.1 Kiritimatiellia bacterium
ATTATGTTCAGACAGGATTAACCGGATTGACAGGATTTCATGACCGGATCGTCTCGCTCAATATCAAACGATATCGCAGATACGATAGCGTTCACCGCCGTTTGATGCCGATGTCGCCATGATCTCGCCCGACTCCACCAGATCCTGAATGTATTCGTCACGCAGGGCACGGCGGATGAACTGCGTACGGCGGGTGAGCTCGCCCTTGAGAATGCCGGCACCACCAGTCTGGGCGATGATCTGCAGAATGCGCTTCTTGTCCTTCTCGGCCGGCGATTCGCTTACGTTCTCCCGCACTACGCGGATCATCTCATTGATGAGGTAATGCACGAGTTTGGTGGCGTATTGGGCCTCTTCGGTGCCGATGACGGCGTCCGTTCCCCGACGTGACACGGCGAGGATGAGCGCCATCCGCCCGGCGTTTTCGCGCGCCTTGCCATAGAGGTAGTTCGTCTCGTCGCCGGTCTTGTCCGCAATCATCATCTTCTTGTAGATCTGGTCCGTGAAGTCGTTGAATATGGCATTGGCCTCGGGTGTGATGGGGACGGTGATGACGCCTTCGGGCGCGTTCTTCCAGCGCAGCACCTCCAGGCGCACGTCGTTGGGGATTGGTGTGATCGGCTTCGCCACGGGCTTGGGGCGCGTCTTCGAGATGAAGAAGAGGTTGCGCGGCAGCCAGCCGTCACGCAGGTCATTGCGCGAGAGCGACTCGAAGAGAATCTGCGGCTGCGTGGTGGCGTAGAGGCAGAGATGCGGGTTGCGCACCACGATCGGCGGCTGTTCGCTCTTGCCGTCACGTGGGACGCGTTGCTTGCCTTTCCAGCTGCCGCCGGCCGCGGACCACAGTTCGAGCAGGGCCGGCTTGATGGCGTGCTGTGCGCTTGAGGCGGCAACACTGTCCGAAACGCCGGAGAAATAATGCCCGGCCTCGTCGATGAGGAAGCAGAAGCGGCTCTGCTGCTTGAGGGCCCACTCGATGGCGCTGTCGCTGGTCACCTGGCCCAGGCGCAGATAGGTGGCGCCGCAGTCGTCCAATACGCGCGAGAGCATGGCGAGGGGATGTCCCTTGCCGCAGCTTGTGTATCCCACCGCCATGCAGAACAGGTTGGTGCGCTGTCCGTCGACGGTCTGGAAATGCTGGCCGTAGAGCGTGCCGGCAAGCGCGAGGGCGGAGGCGAGCGCGAAGAGCGGCTGTTCGCAGACGGCGGTCTCGTTCACGTAGTTCATGTAGGATTCGACAAAGCCGCCGGG
Source organism: Kiritimatiellia bacterium (assembly GCA_024405395.1). Lineage (GTDB taxonomy): Bacteria > Verrucomicrobiota > Kiritimatiellia > RFP12 > UBA1067 > RGIG6720. The sequence continues at coordinate 1,252 of JAKSOW010000012.1, forward strand.
ATGGGCGAAATCAGAAGGGAGGTTGTTCATGGGTGGATTTAGCGGTTGGGGGTTGCGGACATGTTGCGGACGGCCTGCCAGATTCGGGCGGGCGTGAGGGGATGGGCCCCGATCAGCTGCTCGAGCCTCTTGCGGCTCTGGGCCAGCGTCTCATTGTGCGGAAAATACACGAAGAGCACGCCGTTGAGCGCCAGCTCCGTGATGTCAACCAACTCGCCCGCGTGTTCGGCATCGCCCTTAACGCCGGCCGGATCGTCCTGGCAGGCCCGGAAGAACTCGACTTCGCAGGCGGTGAGGCGGCTGTAGTCGCCGCGCAGGTAGTTGCCGATGGCGGCCATCTCCTCCTCGCGGGTGTCGTAGCAGGGAATCTCCTCGCCGTATCTGTCTTTTCTGATGTGCATGACGCATTCTCCTTTTCGCTGGTGACCACGATTCCGCCGATCGTCGTGACGCGTGAAGTCACCTGCCTCTCGCCGCCCTCGGACCTGGTGGGTCGTTGTCGGCGCCTAGTATGGAGAAGCGCGGAGTGCCCCGCATTTTCGGTGCGGGAATCTAAACCGCAGACAATGAAAAGGCCCCGTAAACACGGGGCCTTGTGCATCTTGGTGGGATGAGGTTTGGTTTAGTTGCGCATTGGGCCGCCGATGCCCGATCACTTGGCCTGGGCCAGGATCTTGTGGTTGGCGTACCCTTTGGCGTCGCCCTGGGCCTTTGCCGCCCTGTCCCAGGCGTCCTTGTGCTGTAGCCAGCACTGGTGCGCCCGGACGATGCGCGTGTTCTTGCCGTCAACGGGATGTACGGCCAGATACTTTTCGAAGATCTTCCGCTGCCGCATCATGAAGGTGGACTTGGGGCCCTTGAGGCCATTGCCCTCGTGCCCGAACTTCCTCTTGCGCTTGGGGGCCTTGGCGGCGATTTCGCGGTCGGCCTCGGCGGTGACGTGCGCCTTGATCTCGGCCACGTCTTTCCGGGTTTTGGCGGGATTGTAGTTCTTGTGGTCCACCCAAAAGGTTGCCAGCCCCCGCCTCAGGCAGGTGATGAACGTCTTCAGCTGGGAGGAGACCCCGATTTGGCGCTTTCTGCCGTTGGTGAAGAAGCGGCCATTGTTGATGGAGATGATTTCCTGGCTGCGCACCAGATCTTCGATGGACTTGGACTCAATCTCCTTCGCCAGGTCGCACAACGTGCTCAGGTAGAGTTTGAGGTTTCTGATGATTTCACCCTTGTATTGATCCTCTGGTGTGGATTCATTCTGTTTGATGGTGTTCCATGTCTCGGGGTTGTCTTCTTCCGCGGGGTCAGTGGCTTCGAATACATTGTACGTCAAGGTCGTGTCCACATTCAGGATGTGCGCCAATAGTTCATAGTCGTCATTCGAGAATGGTGTGCTGGTGGTGAACTTTTGTTCTTTGGCCGCCTCGACCAGATTGGAGGTGGTCTGAACAAGATCCAGCATGGGGTGTCTGGCGGACGGGGCGTTTGCTGGAGGCATAAGGCCCTGCAGGCGGCGGCAATAGTCTTCCTTCGCATATCTGCGGTTTTCGGCGGAGGCCTCTTCTGCGGACATGAAATCGAAGTCCTCCGCGACGAGCTCGATTGAATCATCACGAATCGGGCGTTGCGGGTAGATATTCAGCATCTCTTCTTCGTCAAGTAGCTGTACTTCAGTCAGGACCAGTTTCCAGCAGGCGCAGAATTCGTCCACAAGGCGAGTGGCCTCTTCTTGGGTGGGATGCACCACCCAGTGGATTACATCATTCATCTCGGCCATCATCGTGATGACACGAGGCAAGAACACAGATTTTATGTTTCGGGCCAACTTGCCGAACATCAGCAGCAGATCCTCACATTCATGGTCGCGTGGTATGCAGTCAAATTGGGTGTTGAAATCGCAGACGACAATCTCATAAGAACGCAGATTGTCCTTGTCTGGCGCCTTTTTATCCAGTTTTTCGGCGAGTTCCCATACCCTTTGGATCGTTCCCTTGCGCAGCATGCAATACTGTATCAGGTCTTCGCGAAGGTCTTCCAGGGAAGGAGGATCGTCATGTGGCCAGGGGGCGGGCTTGAGCTGTCTGATGGCGGAGTTGAGGTCAAATGCGAAGCCGCCGTTGTCGGAGAGGTCCTGGATTCTGTTCAGTTGCTTAAAGAACCGTTTGAATTCCCTATGTGTGCGACTGTTCTCCATGGCGTTCATTCGCCTGCGGAGTCTCCTGAGCCGTTGTATCAAGGAATCGTCCATATTTCACCTCCTGGTTCGTTTCGGATCCTGAGCATCCTGCTCCATCGTCGGATTCTGGGTGATTATACCATAAAACCGCGAGGTTGGGAATTGATGGAAGTCCGCAGAAGGCGTGCTATGGCAAAATTTTTGCGGCAAATATTTTGCCATAACATGAAGCGAATGGGTCTTGTCCCCATTTGATGCGTGACAAGTCTCTCGCTGCCGCGGGCGGATTGCAGGAGGGGATGAGGCAGGAGGCAGGAGTCGATTTGAGAGGCTTCGCAACCTTGATCGGCCTCAATACCTGTGGCACAATGCCCGATAAGCTGCGCGTAGCGTCTTGAGATCGCCTCCTGTCTCCTGCCTCCATTTCTCCTGTTTGAGGCCTGCGGCAGCAAAGAATCATTGCGGGGACTCCGGGATTTTCAATCCTGGAAATCCTGTGAATCCTGTCCAAATATCCCCGGCTGTGCGGTGTGTCCCGTCTGGTTGCATAAGAAAGGTGCGAATTTTGACAGAGCGGGGCCAAATTGTGGTATAATCTGCTGCCAACGGGAGGATCCCACCCTTATGACTGACAAAGAGTTAGATTCGGCGCGAGCCGACATCGAGTCGACGACGGATTTGCTCGAACGGGCAATGAAGCTGTCGGGGCTTCTGACCACGTTCTTCCAGGAACGCGGTTTCCCGCTCGTTGTCGTTGGTGGAAGCGCCGTTGAGTTCTACACCGAGGGTGGCTACATGAGCGGCGATATCGATTTCTGCCGCAAGACGCTCAAGAGTGTGCCACCGCGTCTAATTCAGGAGATCGCGGAAAGTCTGGGTGGTCGGGGGCTTGGACGCAACTGGCTGATCTGTGGCCTTTATGTCGATTTTCTCGGTCTGCTGGAGAGTGAGACGCTGCGGCCTGAGAGGATTGTACGTACGCCCTATGGAGAAGTCCGTATCCTCCCGCCTGAACTGGCGTTGGTGGAGCGGATCCTTTTCGCCGAACAGGATGGGGAATGTGTCCCGTCTGCCCGACAGATGATGGCGGCAGCCCTGAAAGATGCGGCCTTTGACTGGAAGGAGGCCGAACGTCTGGCGAATTTGCCGGACTTCAAGGTCCTTCCGGCTTTGCAGGCTCTTAAAGAGGAGATTGCCAATGCCCTCGCCTGAGCCCATCGTTTTGACCTGGGAGGAGTGGAAGGCTTCTCGTGCTGCGAAGCGGGAGCTTCTTGCGAAACTGGGGCTGGCCGTGCCTTCGCGCCGCAAGTCCGCCATCGGCAGTCAGGAGAAGCGTCTGCGCAAGGCCTTCGGTGAGCGACGTGTTCCCGTTTTTACTTGCCCCTGAATTGCCTAAATGAACCTCGATGGCCTGTTGACTTTGGACTCTTGAATTGCTAAAATCTCGGCATGAAAAAGAACTTTCTTGCCGTAGTGATGATTGGGCTCGTTTCAGGGGCGTGGGGTGATGCCGCGTTTGACGCCGACACCCTGGCGTTCTATCCCTTCAACGAGGGCGAGGTGGAGACTACGCCCACGCTGCGGCAGCCGGTCATTCTCAATGCCGTCGATGCGGCCGCCTATCGCGGTACGCCGTATCAGGCGGCTGCCTATGGCACGGTGACGCCCATGACGTATTCCGATGACGTCCCAGGTGCCTACATCTACGCGAATGAGACCGCTGCGGAGCCGTTGTATGGCCCGGGTGACTTTCAGGCGATCAAGTTTCCGGACATGGCCGCGGGTACAGATCCCAAAGGCGTCTATTGGCCGCTTACGACCAATGAGTCGGCGCGCAGCGCCATCGTCACGTATCAGGATGTGAATGGCGCTTTGCGTCCACAGGGCATGGCGTGCATCGTGCTGGACGGGCTCAACACGGCGTTGGCCAACCTGGATACCTGGACGGTTGAGCTTTTCTTCCGGGTGGAGTCGGCCTGTACGCAGCCCGGCAGCAGCAATGGCTCGTACCTGCTTTTTACGGCCGAGCAGGCGACTGGTGCGGTCAATGCGCAAACGCAGCTTAAGTTCTTGGTACAATATGGTGCCTGGAACAAGTATGCCGTCTTCGGCGGCAGCAAGAGTGCGGCGATCACCATGTCGGAAACGTATCGGGCCCAGAATGCCGGATGGCAGCATCTGGCGCTGGTGCATGCCGCCGGCAAGACGACGACCTATCTGAACTATGTCTCGGTGAACACGATTGATCACACCTACGAGGCGCCGGCCGAGGGGACGCCCCTCGCGCCCCTTATCCTGGGCGATTCGCGCAACAGTTTCCCCGCGCAGCCGTTCTACGGCAAGATGGCGGCGGTTCGCGTCACGAAACGTGCGCTGAGCGTGCCCGATTTCCTCGTGGCAAGCGATACGGCCATTCGGCGCAAGGTGATCACCGGCGACTACGAGGTGGCGGCGGAAGGCGAAGACTACTCGTACGTTTCGGTGGTTGGCCCCGCCCGCATCACGGGTGGCGCCCTTCGGGTAGAACGGAAGTTCGTCGTTGAGAGCGGGTCCGTGACGCTCGACAACGCGGCCGTGACCTTGACGCAGAGCGGCGCCGCGTTGACGGTTCCTGCAGGCGCCGTCCTGACCGCGCATGCGCCGATTGGCGGAGGGGCGATTGCGGTTCAGGCGGACGGCACGGTGACCTTTGCCGGGGCGAACACCTTCACGGGCACTTTGACGCTCCAGGGCGCTGGCGCGCTCCATGTGGCGAACGATGCGGCGTTTGGCTCGCCGGAATCCGGGACGTTCGTCTATTCGCGTGCCGCTGAAGGCAACCTGAAAATGTATTTTGACGGGGTGGACATCTCCGAGCCGTTTGACTGCTGGCTCGAATCCAACTCGCTTTTCAATTTCTCCGCCAACACCACGAACGTGCTGCGGGGCGTCATCACCGGAAAGACCACGCGCAACAGCTTTACGTTTGGGGGCGGTTCCTACACGGTCATCTCCAATCGGGTCTCGAACATGGGCTATGTGGTGCATAGCGGCAACAACACGGCGCGTGTCGACATCTGGGGCGCGTTAGACGAATATCGCGCCAATTTCGGTGCGGGCGTCTATCATCATTTCGTGCGGCATCCGGAGATGTTCGGTGTCCGATATGGTCTTATGCCGAATGCCGGCACGCATGTGATGGAGATCCCGAATGTCTTTGCGGAGTCTGCCGAGGCGACGCAGGCCTATCCGAGTTCCCTGCTGAACTTCGGCGCCAACAACGGCACGCTGGATCTGAATGGCTTTGACCAGCGTTTCGCCTCCTTGATCGGTACGGCAAGAGGTACGATTCAGTCTGCGCTGCCGGCCACCTTGCATCTCGATGCGCAGGTGGCGCCTGAGTATACGCCAGACAACTCGAACTGGCTGGCCTATGAGCGGATGACCTTCAACGGGGCGTTCAAGGGCGCGGCGGCCTTCTCGGTGGAGGGGCCCATTCCCATGGATCTGGGCGGCGTCAGCACGACGACCGGACGTTTGACCGTGGCCAATGGCGGCCAGGTGAAATTCCTGTCGGGAGGTTCCTGGGCTGGTGAGGACATCGTGGTGACGGGCGAGGGCTCGCGGCTGGAGTTCACGGCCGGCGCCAATCTTTCGTCAGCGGCCGCTGTGATTTCCGTGTCGGCGGGTGGCCACCTCTGCATACCGGGCGGAACGGTTCGTCTGGGGGTGGCGCAGCTGGTGGTGGATGGCGAAACGCTGGACGCGAGCGGCACCTATGGCGCCGTGGGCTCGGGGGCGGAGCATGAGCTGTCCTGCCTGGAGGGCCCGGGCATGTTCCTGGTGACGGGCCGCGCACCGACTGTCTGCATCTGGTCCGCGAGCGGCCCGGACGCCGCGGTTTCAGCGGCGACCAGCTGGAAGGATGGCGTGAAGCCCGACTCCACGGTTGGCCAGGACTCGGCCATCTTCTCGGAAAACGGCGACACGGCGAATGTGGACGTGCCGCTGTGGCTGCAGGGCCTGACGCTGCGGCGTCCGGCAGGCGGCGCCTTCACGTTTGCGGCTGGCGGCGGCACCCTGCTTCTGGGCAGTGGCGGCATCACGGCGGATGAGGCGCGTGGGGACGCCGCACGCGCCTACACGAATGACGTGCCCACGACGATCGGCGATACGCAGACTTGGCTGTTGCCCTCGGAGAGCTCGGTCTTCGTCCAGAATGGCGCGCTGGCGGGCTCTGAAAACGCGACGCTGTTTGTGACGGGTAACGGCGACCTCCACCTGACAGGCGACAATTCGGCCTTCCTTGGGACTATGGACTTCTCCGTTTCGGGTGATGCCTCCTGTTCGGGCGTCGTGGCCCATGTGTGGCATCCGCGTGCGCTGGGCGGCCCTGACGGCGTTACCCGCATTGGCGCCAAGACCGTGAGCTCCACGGGCAAGCGCACGGCCAAGCTGGTTTTCCACGGCACCAACGAGATCGATCGCGCCCTTGACTTCTACGGCAACGATTCGCCGCGCATTGCCTTGGGTGAGCCCTACAGCAAGGTGACGTTCAATAAGATGTTCGACATTCATGGCGGACTGCTCCGTCCGGAGACGCCAACGGGCTGTGAGGTCATCTTCGCGGGTGGCCTGTCGACTGGTTGCTATCGCATTGCTCCGCCAGCTGGCGGCAAATTGGTGTTCACCAACAAGGTCTGTGCACTGGGGTCCTTTGATTCAACCAGCTATACGGCTGCACAGAGCGTCATTGAGATCCATACGTCCTCCAACAGCTACAACAGCACATACGGCATTTCGCTCAGCGGCAAGGTTTTGATCGATCTCTATGCCACAGACGCTGTGTGTCGCACGTCCCATGGCAATTCGCCTGGCGGTGTGGCGCCGATGATCCGATTGGGCGTCTACCGCGATAGTACGGCCCGCCAGTTCTGGACGGATATGCGCCTCAACGGGCATGATCAACATGCTGGATGCCTGGACGAGAAAGACGACTCGCGGCGCTATGCCACCGAGGATAGCCATTCGCGTATCCTCTCCGCCACGCCGGCACAGCTGTACGTGATGCAGAATGTCGACAAGCTGGTTTCCTCGCTGGCCTTTGAGGAGGCTGCCGGCCTGACGCTGGAGGGCACGGGCACGCTGACGCTGTCGAACGTGACGAGCACGACGACGGGACGCCTGGAGGTGGCGGGCGGCAATCTCGTGCTCCACAGCGCCTGGCCCAATGTCCGCGAAGTGGTTGTGAACGGCTCGCTGGCGCTCAAGGCCCCGCAGCGCTTCGGCAAGCGCGTCACGGTGCTGCGTCTGGAGGAGGGCTGCACCCTGGATCTGGGCGGCAACGACCAATACGTGAAGGAGGTCTATGTGGACGGCGTGCGTCTGCGTGCGCCAACCGCCTACACGGCGGCCTCTCCCGAACTGAAGGGCCGCGTCACGGGCGCCGGGCGTCTGCGCGTCTTTGGGGACGGCCCCGGCACGACCTTCATGCTGCGCTGATTCAGCCGCAGATCCACTTGCCGACCACCGGCACGCGACGAATCGTCAACGAGGCGAGCGACGCGAGCGCGAAGGTGGCAATGGCGGTGGCGACTACCGTAAGCGGCATCGGCAGGTGCGCGCGCAGGCAGGTGACCACAGGCGTGAGGATGAGCATGTGCATCAGATAGGTGCCGTAGCTCGCCTCCGCCAGGGGACGCACCACCAGACGGTGAAGGGCGCTCGACTTCATCAGGGGGCGCACCAGCAGGAAGTAGGCGATCACCGTGCAGACCACGCCGAAACCGCAGAATTCCCAGCTCATCTCCATGTCCACGGCGCAGGCGTAGGGCTTCACCACGGGATAGCCGCCTTCGCAGGGAATGCGGAAGTAGAAGCCGCCTGCTGCGATGCACCAGCCCACCAGCCACAGAGGCAGGGCCACGGCCAGGGTCTTGCGCCAAGAAAGCGCAGGCAGGAACTTGCGCGCATAGAATCCGAGCAGCAGGTAGCCGAAGAAGCCGCTCACGTACTGGAACATGCCGAAGCCATTCCAGGGGCATTCGCCATAGAGAAAGGGCACGGCCCCGAAGTCCGGCGCGCCGTAGAGATGCCCCCAGAGCTTGCGCAGAAAGGGGAAGCTGGTGGTGAAGAACCACACGAGAAGCCAGCCGCGAACCTCTTTCTCCGTCGCCTTCTCGGCCCAGGGCGACAGCAGGGGCATCAGCAGATAGAGCCCCAGCAGCATCGGCACGAACCAGAGGTGACCGCCTGTGGACATCGGGAAATTGAACAGCATCTGGCCCCATTTGCCGTCATTTACGATGTTGTAGACGCAGCACCAGACGGCGAAGGGTGCCAGGACACGCACCAGCCGCCGACGGAAGAATTCGCCAGTAGGCCGCGTGAGCGGGAAGAGCAGATAGGCGGAGGCCATCACGAAAAGCGGCACGGCGGCACGACAGGCGCCATCCAACGCGGAAACCCAGCGGGCGTCCGCCAGAGATTGGATGGCGAAGTTGCCGTCATTGTCGAAGTAGAAGGCCTCGCAGGCATGCACCAGCATCACCATCAGGCAGGCCACAAGGCGCAGCCAATCAAGAAAGACGACACGTTCACTTTTTGCGGTCACTGAATTTTCCATGGGCAAAGTATAGCATAAAAACCAGATTCATGGTAAAATGTCATTTAGATTTCCCGCAAAGTGTGAACAAAACCGAAAAAGGAACGACACATGACGAACAGACGCGACTTTCTCAAGGGGACGGCATGGATGGGGGCTGTGGCCATGGCTTCGGGCTGCATGTCCAGGGGTGGTCTTGGTGCCGGCCTGGGCGGTGCCATGAACGGCTATGCCGCGCCTGCGCTCAAGCATGTGCGTGTGGGCGTGGTGGGCCTTGGGCATCGTGGTACGGGCGCTGTGCATCGTCTGGCGATGATTCCCGGCGTCACGGTGGCGGCGCTCTGTGACATTCGGGCGGACAAGCTGGAAGCCCAGGTCAAGTGGCTGGCGGACAACAAGAAGCCGGCGGCACGGCAGTTCACGGGGAACGACGGCTGGAAGCAGATGTGCGACTGGGACGGCATCGACGTGGTCTACAATGTCACCGACTGGTCGCACCACGCTTCGGTCGCGCTCTATGCGATGCGTGCGGGCAAGCATGTCTTCATTGAAGTGCCGGCCGCGATGACGATTGACGAGTGCTGGGAACTGGTGGAGACGAGCGAGAAGACGCGCAGGCACTGCATGCAGCTTGAGAACTGCTGCTACGGCGAAGAGGAGATGCTGGGCCTCAATCTGGTGCGCAAGGGCATGCTCGGCGAGCTCGTCCATGGCGAAGGTGCGTACATTCACGACCTCCGCATGTCCAACTACAAGAGCGAGGCCGCAGGCGGCTACTGGAAGCGCTGGCGCTATGAGTGGAATGTCGCGCACAAGGGCAATCAGTATGTGACGCATGGCCTCGGCCCGATTGCCCAGTACATGGACATCAACCGCGGCGACCGTTTCGACTACCTGGTGTCGCTGGAGTCGAACCAGGCGAACTTCCGCGCCTATGCGGCGGCGGCATTTGGTCCGCAGTCGGCCGATGCGCGTCGTGCGGTGGCGATGGGCGACATGAACACCACGCTCGTGAAGACGGCGCTGGGCCGTTCGATCATGATTCAGCACGACGTGTCGAGTCCGCGTCCCTATTCGCGCCTCAACCTCATCACGGGCACGAAGGGCGTGTTCCAGGGCATGCCGTGGCGTACCTACGGCAAGAAGCCCTCGATGATGCGTCTGGGCTTCGAGGATCCCGAGAAGCCGGGCTCTGGCGTGCATGAATTCTACGAAGAGGCGAGGATCGCGGAAATCCGCGAGAAATACAAGCATCCGCTCTGGAAGAAGGTCGGCGAAATCGCCAAGAAGGTGGGCGGCCACGGCGGCATGGACTTCATCATGGATCTGCGTTGGGCCTACTGCCTGCAGAATGGTCTGCCGCTCGACATGGACGTCTACGATCTCGCCGCCTGGTGTTCGATCGCCGAACTCTCCGAGAAGAGCGTCCGCTCCGGCTCGATGCCGCAGAAGTTCCCCGACTTCACGCGTGGTGGCTGGAAGACGGCCAAGCCGCTCGGCATTGTGGATGTGGACCTCTCGAAGCTGGACTTCAAGGGCGTCAAGAAGGATACCTCCGCCCTTAATGTCTAAGCCCGTCTCCCGACGTGGTGGCGGTCTTGGGTTGGAGTCGTTGATCTGGAGGAGGTGTAGACAATGGGCAATGCGGGAGAAGACTATTCCGCGATGGCGGATATGATATTGTCCGTCCGGGGCGATGCGGGATCCTCTAAAGAGGTGATAATGGCGCTTTTGCCTCGAATGAAGGCGCGTTTGGTGCATCTGAAGAAATACGAGGTCGTCGCGAAGCAAGGGGAGAAGGCGGAGAGCTTCGGCCTGGTGGTCGCGGGGGCCTTGCAGATGGCGGTCCGCACGCCGGTTGGCGACCGATGCCTGATGCGGGTGGTCCGCCCAGGCGAATATGCGGGGCATTCGCTTCTGCTCCAGCAGAATCCCGTCGTTCCGTGCGATGTCGTGGCCTATCCGTCATGTGACATTCTCGTCTATGACCTGGCGGCGACAAAAAGCCTGCGTTCCGAGCCCTTGGCCGCACGTCTCTTCAGCATGATTGAAGACCAGCTAAGCCGTTCGTTGGCCGTTGCCTGGCAACGTGGGTACATCATCTCCCAGCGGACCATTGTGGACAGGGTCATGGCCTATCTGAAGATACGCTGTGCCGAGACGGGGTCCGACGACATCTGGCTGCCGGGGACGATCGACGACTTTGCCGATTATCTGGCCTGCAATCGGGCCGCCCTGAGTCGGGCCCTCTCGAAATTGCGGAATGAGGGGAAGATCAATCTGTGCGGGCGTAGCCACATCCGCCTGCTGGATGCAAATGGCGCACCCGTCCCGATGGGCGAGGGTATGATGATGCCCGCCACGAGCCAATAGGGTTTCTCGTTCTGGGGATCGTCCATTTTCTAGCGGCAATATGCTTCTGTCGTGGCCGTTGTTGGGTGCTGTCCGAGACGCGTCGGATTCTGGGGCAACCGTCCGTACTTTCGCGAAGAGGCGTGCCGCACGCCCGTCGCACCGCGCCGCAGATTGACATCTGGCGGCGGGTGCGCCGAACGCACGGCCCGACTCTTCGCGTTAGTCAGGTCGGCTGCGGCCCCAGTATCCGCCGCACTTGCACTGGGGCTGCTTCCCGGAAGCGGGGCCCTGCGGCTTACCCAGGAGAGCGGAGGAGCCGCAGGCGCGTGCGGCGCGCCTTCACGCACGGGAGACTCGGCGGAATACCGCCTTCGCCTCCCGCACGCGAAATCGCTTGCCCGCCCCTGCGTCTCTCCTGCCTACCTGGGACGCCTTGAGCCCCGCCCCCGTGAAGGGTTTCGCGTTTGCGGCCCGCAAGGGTGCGTCTTTGGGCACAACTCTGGCCTATGGGCCCGCTCCCCAATCCATCAATGAGACTTCATTTTTATTACGCAACATAATCTCACTATGTCTGAAAAGAGGTTGAGGGCATGTAAGATTATTACGCATTAAAATCTCATCGCAACGAAAGGAACCGACAAATGCTAGATTTTTGTCTATTCCGCACACAAAGTCGGCCATTTGCGCGAAGCGGTGGGGCGCGGACGGACAGGCACAGCACGTCAGGCCGCTACAACGGTTCATTCGTAGCCCCCGTTGGATTGCCATGCAGTTCGGATTGTGGTATAATCTTCCAGTTTTTCGGGATGGGGTGTCCTGAAGCTGGAGGAAGGCCCATGAGCCTTTCGGAAACTCGGTCTGGGCTGATGATGGAAAAGAAAAAGATTGTTGTGGCATGTGGCGGCACGGGCGGGCATGCCTTTCCGGGTCTGGCAGTCGCACGTGAGCTGTTGGACCGCGGGCATGACGTCGTGGTGTGGGATTCCGGCCGCATGGTGGAAAGCGATGTGATGCGGGCGTGGTCGAACAAGACCTTCTCCACTGGCGCCAAGCAGCTGTCCCCCAAGAATGTGTTCGCCAATCTGTTCTCTTTCATGCGATGCTGGCGCGAGATCCGGCGTTTCCGTCCGGATGTGCTGCTGGCCATGGGATCCTATTCGTCCCTGCCGCCTGTGCTTGCCGCCAAGATCTCAGGGGTGCCTGTTGTCCTGCATGAGGCCAACACCATTCCTGGCCGTGCGGTTGACATGTTGTCGCGTTTCGCGAAGACGGTTGCCATTGCCTTTGCCGTCACCAAGGACCACCTTCATGGCCGCCCCACTGAACTGGTGGGGCTGCCGGTTCGGGCCGGCATCGAGAAGGGGACTCGTTTCGCCGAGATTCCGGCAGATTCCTTCTGCGTATTCATTACCGGCGGCAGCCAGGGCGCGCATCGGGTCAATGAGCTGGTCACGGCGGCGATGCCGCTGGTCAAGACGGCGCTTGACCAGGCCGGCAAGAAGCTGTATGTCATCCACCAGACGGGCCTCAAGGATGAAGGCCCAGTGATGGGGCGCTACGTCGCCGCCGGCATTCCTTCGCGGGTCAATGCCTTCGAGCATGAGATGCCGCGGGCGTTCGCCTCGGCTGACCTCGTCATTGCCCGTGCGGGGGCTTCCACCTGCTTTGAGCTGGCGCGTGTGGGCAAGCCCGCCTTCCTGATTCCGCTGCCCTCCGCCCTGCGCAACCATCAGCATTTCAATGCCGAGGCCTTTGTGGCCGCCGGCGCTGCGGCCGAAGGGCGTCAGGACGACCTCACGCCGCGGGCTTTGGCGAACTACATCCTGGACAAGGTCGCGCATCCCGCCAAGCTTGCGCAGATGGCCGAGCGGATGCGGCTCATGGCCACGCCGGACGCCGCCGGCAAGGTGGCCGACCTCGTTGAACGCTGCGCCAAGTGACGATGCCCATGCCCAAGAATTTCCAGATAGGCCGTCTTGCGCTCTTTGCCGCCACTTTGGCGACGATGTGCTGGGGCTTTTCGGGGATGTTCCTGCGTGCGGCTCAGGTGTTCAGCTACGAGCGTGAGGACATGTCGTTCGGCTGGTATGTGCCGCTGTTCTCGCTCTATGTTCTCTGGACCGAACGGGAACAGCTGAAGAGGGCGTTGGGCGCGCCTTCGATTTGGGGACTGGTGGTCTCCATTCCGTTTCTTGCGCTGGCATTGCTGGGCACGCGCGGGCTTCAGCTGCGCTTCGAGCAGTTGGGTTTCATTGGCCTGTGCGTGACGGTGCCTTGGGCGTTTTTCGGCAGGCAGGTCGCCAAGCGCTGCCTTTTCCCCGCCGCCTACCTGCTGTTCACGATTCCTGTCTCCTCATTCCTGGACTTCTTCACCATCCATCTGCGCCTGCTGGCGAGTGGCACGGCCCTGGGTGTCCTGAAGGGGTTCGGCTTCGAGGTGGTTCAGAAGGGCACCGCCATCATCTGCGAACAGGGCACGCATCCGTTCTCGATTGACGTGGCCGAACCCTGTTCGGGGCTGCGGAGTTTCTTTGCGCTGACGGCACTGACGGCCGCGTATGCCTACTACAGCCAGCCCACCTGGACGCGGCGGGCGCTGCTTTTCCTCTGTGCGGGGCCGCTCGCCGTTCTGGGCAATGTGATGCGCGTGCTCACGATCTGCCTGGTGGCGGCGTACGCGGATCCGGATTTCGCGCTCGGCTTCTACCACGACTATTCGGGCTATGTGGTGTTCATCGTGGCCATCTCGGCGATGGTGGCGGTGGGTGAGGGCATCAGCCGCCTGGCCGCCAGCAAGGCCTTCGGCAAGCTGGCGAGACCCCAGAAGGCCGCCGAGGTGCCGGCCGACAAGGTTGAGGTGTCGGGCGGTTCCTTGTCGTGGCGCGCGTGGCTCGTGCCTGGCCTGGCGACTTTGGCGCTGTCTGCTCTTTTCGTTTTCCAGGCTCAGACGCCGATGGGCATGATCATGTCGGCGCCCGAGGTCGAATTGCCGGAGGCCCTGGGCGGGGCGCGCGGAGAGGATGTGCGATATTGCCAGAATGAGCAGTGCGGGCGCTTCTTTGTGCTCTCGCAGCTGACGCCCCCCGGCACCACCTGCCCCACGTGTGGTGGTGAGCTGGACGGCGTTTCATTGGGCGAGCATCGCATTCTGCCGCCGGATACGCAGTTCCGTCGGCGGATGTACCGTTCGACTTCAGGGGCCGAGTTTCTGGTGTCGGCCATCATCGGCGGTGAGACGAAGAACTCAATCCACCGACCCGAACTCTGCCTGCCGGCACAAGGGTATCTGCTGGGGCATCCGCACGATTTCATGGTGGGGGATCGGCCGTTCCATGCCGTTGAGATGACGCCGCCCGGCGGTGTGCCGGGCACGCTCGTCTACACGTTCTTCAATCAGGACGGCGTTCGCACGGCTTCGCATCTGGCGCGCATCCTGCGTGACGTGTGGGACCGTTCCTTCCACAATCGCGTGGATCGCTGGGTGATGGTCACAGTCCATGCTGGGTCGCCACACGGCTTCTCGCGGCGTAGCCTGGCGGGCAGGGCCGAGTTGGATGCCTTTCTCCTGAAGCTTTCGGAGGGCCTCAAATGAACAACTATGCGGGGCAGGCGCTGATTCAGTTCATTGTCGTGAGTGCTCCCTGGTGGGGGACCTTCCTGATGTCGCTTGTCGCGGCGTTGGTGCTGGTGCCGATTGTGCGCGAGATGAACCGCAAGTTCGGCATGGTGGACAAGCCTTCGGCACGGCGCATCAACAAGACGCCCATTCCGCGGGGCGGGGGACTGGGCGTTTTCCTGGCGTTGGCTTTCTCGCTTTCGCTGTTCCCTCTGATTTTTCATCGTCCGCTCGTCTCGGGCCTTCAGGGCCTTGCCGGCCTCCTGCATTGGTTGCCGATTGTGATCTTGGTGGCGGTGGGATATGCCGACGACAAGTTCGGCCTGCCGCCATTGGTGAAATTGGCCGGACAGGTTCTTGCGGCAGGTGTGGCGGTTTTGTTCTGCCATATGGGTTTCTCCGCCGTTTTCCCCGGGTTGCCGCATTGGCTGGATGCCGCCTTCACCGTTTTCTGGTTGGTGGGCGCAATCAACGCCTTCAATCTCATCGATGGGCTGGATGGTTTGGCGGCCGGTTTGGCGGCCATTGCCGTTGTGGGCATGGCGGGCGCACTCTTCTGCGTGGGGCTTTCGGATTCGACGTTCCTGCACTTTTCCTTTCTTGGCGCCCTCTTGGGTTTTCTGCGCTACAACTTCAACCCGGCCTCCGTCTTCTTGGGTGATTGCGGCTCGATGTTCATCGGGTATATGGTGGCGGCTTTGCCGCTGATGACGAAGTCCTCCAACTCCTTCCTGGTTGGCGTGGGTGTGCCGATGCTGGCGATGGGCGTGCCGATTTTCGATACCAGCCTGGCCATCATGCGGCGAACGGTGCGGGCTGTGCTCCGTCGCGAGGAACCCGGGCGCGAACAGGGCAATGACCGGGTGATGACGGCCGATACCGATCATCTCCACCATCGGATTCTCCGTCGGTTCGTCTCGCAGCGCAAGGCGGCCCTGGTTCTGTATGCGTTTGCCGCGTTGCTGGTGGCGATCGGTGTGGGCGGGGTGTTGCTGCGTGGCCGTGCTGCGGCGCTCTTCATCGTGGGATTCATAGTTGTCGCCTACATCATATTCCGGGATATGCGGCGCATTGAGCTGTGGGATGCGGGCCGCCTGCTGAACGCGGCCGCCCATGCCCATGCCCTGGCGCGCCGGCGCAGACGCCATGTGATGGCGGTGCCTGTACTGATTGTGATGGACGTTTTCGTGCTTTGCGCGGCGTGGCTCTTGTCGAGCGCCATCCTGGGCCTGCCCGTGAACGAGGCCTCGATTCATCGGTGGATGGTCCTGCGTGTCGTGCCCATGTTCCTGGCGCTGGTCGTCTTTCGCGCCTACCAGACGATATGGGCGCGCGCGCTGCTGTCGAACTATGTGCGGCTGGGGGGCGCTGTGGTGTGCGGGTCTGCGCTGACCTGTGCGATAGCGATTCTGGGCGAGGTCCCGTCTTCGCACATGACGGCCTTCACGGTCGTGTATGCGGCGTCGGTCTTCTCGGGCCTGCTGGTGGTTCGCTCTCTGCGGCCGGCGATTCGCGATCTGTTCTACGCGCTGGATGCCGGGCGTCTGGCGGAAACGCAGGAGGCCTCGCGCGTGGTGGTGTATGGCGCTGGGCTTCGCTACCAGGCCTACCGCCGCGAACTGGTTCGCGCCTCATCCTCCGGGAATCGGGTGATTGTGGGACTGCTGGACGATGATGTCCTGCTGCGCAACCAGTACATTGGCGGAATAAAGGTCTACGGGACGTTGGAGCAGGCGCCGACCGTGCTCAAGGAATTGCGGGCCGATGAAGTGGTTGTCGCCGCCAAGCTTACGCCTGAGCGCAGGGCGATTGCCCGTAAGATGTTTGCGATTTGCGGCGTCAAGGCCACTCAGTTCGCCTTCGTGGAAGAGGATCTGTAGCGGCGACATGATTTCATAAGAGACCTGAAAGGAATGAGAAGATGGCAAAACTTACACGTGAAGAGGTGATGGCGTATCATAAGGGCGGCAAGGTGGCGGTGAAGCTGCCCAAGGACCTCAAGACCAAGGAGGACCTTTGCCTTGCCTATACGCCCGGTGTGGCCCAGGCCGTGCTGGCGATTGCCGAAGACCCTGAAGCCGTTTACGCCTGCACCGCCAAGCCCAATCTGGTGGCTGTGGTTTCCGATGGCACGGCGATCCTTGGCCTTGGCGACCGCGGTGCGGCGGCCTCAATCCCCGTGATGGAGGGCAAGGCGGTGCTCTTCAAGAGCTTTGGCGACGTGGACGCCTGGCCGGTGCCGCTGGCGCACTGCCGCAAGGACGGGCTCGACACAGGCAAGACGGACCCTGAGCGCGTCATTGCCGCCGTCAAGGCCCTGGCTCCGCAATACGGCGGCGTGAACCTTGAGGACATCGCCTCGCCCGCCTGCTTCGAGATCGAGGATCGTCTGGACGCCGAACTCGACATCCCCGTCTTCCACGATGATCAGTGGGGCACGGCCGTCATTTCGCTTTCGGGCGTGATGAACTACGCCAAACTGGCCGGCAAGGCGTTGTCGGAGCTCAAGATCGTGATGAACGGCGCCGGTGCGGCCGGCATCCGCATCTGCGAGATGTGCAAGGCCGCCGGCGTGCAGAACATCACGATGTGCGACTCGAAGGGCGTCATCTCCACGGACCGCACGGACCTCAACGCCTACAAGGCGAAACATGCCGTCGCGCCTGGACCCAAGACGCTCAAGGAGGCCCTGGTGGGCGCGGATGTCTTCATCGGCGTTTCCGCCGCCAATGTCCTCACGGGCGAGGATGTGAAGAAGATGGGTGCCTTCCCCGCTATCTTTGCGATGGCGAATCCCGATCCCGAGATCGACCCCGCCATTGTCGCCGAGGCGCTGAAGGACCGCACGTACATCATGGTGACGGGCCGCAGCGACTATCCGAACCAGATCAACAACGTGCTGGGCTTCCCGTATCTCTTCCGCGGCGCGTTGGATGTGCGTGCGCGCACCATCAACAAGGAGATGAAGGTGGCGGCGGCCGAGGCGCTGGCGGCGTTGGCTCAGCAGCCGGTCCCCGCCGAAGTGCAGGCCCTTTATCCGAATGAGACGCTGACGTTCGGCACGGGCTACATCATCCCGAAGCCCTTTGACCGCCGTCTCTTCGTGGAAGTCTCGTATGCGGTGGCCGAAGCCGCCGTCAAGACGGGTGTCGCGCAGCTGAAGGTCGATCTGAAGGCCTATCGTGCTGATCTCGAACGGCGGAATGCCGTTCGCGGCTGAGAAACGAGGCGGCAGTGGCTACCGAAGGCATTCGCAAGGGGAAAGGTGAGACCATGAGGAAAGTCGTATCTGTTTGGGCATGGGCGATGGCCGCTTCGCTGTTCGCGGGGCCGAACATCATCCTGGACACCGATATGGTGTCGGACTACGATGACGTCGGTGCTGTGGCGGTGCTGCATGCGGCGGCTGATGCGGGACAGTGCAACATCCTTGCGATGGGCACCTGCTCGGGCGACAATGCCTCGGTGGGCGTGGTCGAGATCCTCAATGCCTTCTACGGACGGCCCGAGATCCCCGTGGGCGGCTGCAAGAGTTCGCCTGTTGGACCGTTTGGACCTCGCGGCAATCCGAAGGACCACCAGAAATACATCGACTTGGTGGCGGCCTATCCCGAATGGGTGAAGCATGCCAAGGCTGGGGATGCGCCGGACGCCGTCGAGGTCTACCGCAAGGCTCTGGCGGCGGCCTCCGACAATAGCGTCATCCTCTGCTCGGTGGGCTTCCTCACGAATGTGCGCCGCCTGCTGGAGTCCAAGCCGGATGCGTACTCCAAGCTGGACGGCCGGGCGCTGGTCGCGAAGAAGGTGCACAGCTGGTTCGCGATGGCCTGCGGGAACCCCAAGGGCAAGGAGTACAACTCGATGGGCGATGCGGAATCCTCCAAAATCGCCATCGAGACGTTCCCCAAGCCGATCGTCTTCTCCGATTTCGCCTACGGCTACAATGTCTTCTCCGGACGCATGGCCGCCGAGCGCGAGTATGCGTTCCGCAGTCCCGTGAAGGACATATTCAAGACCTGCCTGCCGGCACGCGAGAAATGCAAGGGCTCCAAGGTCTGGAACAACGAGGCGGGGCATGCCTCCTGGGACGAGGTGACGGTGTTTGCCGCCGTGCGCGGCGGCTTTGACCTCGTCAACAAGAAGTCCTGCCGTTTCTTCAACCTGGAGCGCGGCACGTTCAAGATGAATCTTGACGGCACGGACGTGTGGGTGCCAGATGCCAAGAGCCGCAATTGCCGCCTGGCGGAGGCTGTCGGCAAGGAGCGCGCCAACTATCCGAAGTGGACCATCGGCAACATGCTCGACGAGCTGATTGCGCGCGTGCCGAAGTGCCGCCGTACGGACGAGGCGATCACGATTGCCCGCCGTTCGCAACTGGAGAAGACCGCCACCGGCGTCAAGATGATGCGTGACGGCAAGACGCTCTGGAACTTCGAGATCGACACGCCGGAAGGGCGGCCGTTCTTCCATCCGCTCAATCTCCCCTCCGGCAAGACGATCACGGATTGCCGCCCCAAGGACCACATCTGGCACCTGGGCTACTGGTTCTCCTGGAAATACATCGATGGAATCAACTATTGGGAGCCTGCCGACGAAAAGCGCCAGGGACATGAGCCTGCCGGCGAGACGAAGGTGACGAAGAAGACGATCACCACGCAGGGGCTCGACTGCTGCGTTAATCTTGAACTTTCCTATGGGCCTCGCGACGAAAAGAAGCCCACATTGCTGGAGCGGCGCCAGGTGATCGTCGACCCGCCTGATCCCGAGGGCGGCTACATCATCACCGTGCGGCATACGTTCACGGCCCAGCGTGACTGCATTCTCGACCGTACGCCTCCGCATGGCTCCACCGATCTGGCGCGCTGGGGCGGCGGGTATGCCGGCCCTACGCTGCGACTTGACCCCGCACGTGCCGCCGAGTTCTCGGTGCGCGGCTTCGCCACGGGAGATGGGTCTGCTGCCGTCACCGGACGGGAGGTCAAGTATGTGGATTTCGCGGACGCCAAGACGGGTGAAGGTGTGCGTTTCACGCAGCTTGTGGCGCCGCCTTCGGGCAAGTTCTACGTGTGGCCCGACAAGCGCTTCGCCAATGCGGCCGCATTGTATGACGGGCCGAAGATCCTCAAGGCGGGCGAGACGCTGCAGTTGGCGTATCGCCTGGCTGTTCATGCCGACAATCGCGTGAAGGGGGCCCTGGCGCAGCGCCCCGTCGAGAAGATGGATCGGGGCCTCGTCGTTTCGCTGACCGAGCGCGGCACCTATCTCTCCTGGCGTTTGCTGGACACCGATGCCGCCGATCGCGGATTTGAGGTGTGGCGCAAGGTGGGCGACAAAGTGGAGAAGATCACCCAGTCGCCGATTCGCCAGACCACCGACCTGGATTTGCCGGGCTACATGGACGCCACGGCGCTGTATTCGCTGGACGGCACGAACTTCGAGCCTGTGACATCCTTCGCGAAGAAGGACGAGGCACCCTATCGCCGCATTGTGCTGGCCAAC
Source organism: Kiritimatiellia bacterium (assembly GCA_024405395.1). Lineage (GTDB taxonomy): Bacteria > Verrucomicrobiota > Kiritimatiellia > RFP12 > UBA1067 > RGIG6720. The sequence continues at coordinate 21,475 of JAKSOW010000012.1, forward strand.
ACCAACGACGCGCCCTCGCTCATCGGCGTGGGCGATCTCGATGGTGACGGCAAGTACGATTTCGTCATCAAGACGCCCACCGGCGGCACGGATCCCTGGGATCTCGTCTACACGCCGGCCACCAACACCTGCCGTCTGGAGGCCTACCGCAGCGACGGTAAGTTCCTCTGGCGGCACGAGCATGGCTGGAACATCGAGATGGGCGCGTGGTACTCCCCCTATTTCATTGCCGACATGGATGGTGACGGCAAGGCCGAGGTGGTTTCGAAGATTGCGCCGCTTGCGCCCGACTATCGTGATCCGGACGGTCGTGTGCAGCGCGGGCCTGAGTTCCTGGCCGTGCTGAATGGCCTCACGGGCGAGGTCATCGCGCAGACGCCATGGCCGGAGCGTGCCGCCCCCGATCCTGTGGACGATTACAACCATTACGCCTCCCGCAACCAGATCGCGCTTGCGTATCTTGACGGCAAGACGCCGTGCGCCATCGTCGAACGCGGTACCTACGGCAAGATGATTGTGGATGCCTATTGCCTCAAGGATGGCAAGCTTGTGCGCCTGTGGCGCTTCAACAACGAGTTCATGCCTTCCCGCTATCGTGGACAAGGCGATCACGCCTGCCTGTGCTGTGATGTGGATGGCGACGGCTGCGATGAGGTGCTGATCGGTTCGCTGTGCCTCGATCAGGACGGCACTGTGCTGTGGTGCACGGGGCGTGGCCACTCCGATGCGCACTACTATGGCGACATCGATCCCGTGCGTCCCGGCATGGAGCTCTTCTATGTCTACGAAACGGCGCAGCGCGACAGCGGTGGACTCTTCCTGTGCGATCCCGTCACCGGCGAGGAGATCTGGAAGCTGCCCGTCGCGACGCGTCATGTGCATGGTTCGGGCATCTGCTCGGACATCTGCCCCAAGTATCCCGGCCTCGAGCTCTATGGGCAGGAAGTGGATCAGGGCGGCGGAAAATCCACGCGCAAGAACACGCACCCCGCCAGCGACAACCGTTGGTTCTATACGGCTGACGGCACACTGCTTTCGGCCTATACGAACTGCAAGTACAATTTCGGCGGCGGGCGCACGACCATCTGGTGGGACGCCGATCTGCAGCGTGAACTCAGCGCCGGCGGCGTGCGTGATCATGAGGGCGCGTCGGTGACACGCGGGTTTGTGGGCAACGGCCTCATTCTCGATCTCTATGGCGACTGGCGCGAGGAATTCCTGGGCGGCAGCAAGGGCGAGATCCGCATCTACACCACGGACATCCCGGCGTTCGACCGCCGGGTGGCGTTGATGCGTGACGCTTCCTATCGTCAGCGCATCACGATGGAGACCTCGGGCTACGGCCAGCGGCCGATTCTCGAGTATGTGCCTTCGGCCGTGTCGCCGAACGTCTCGCTGCGCCTGGATTCGCTGGGCCGCACCATGCGCCTTGACGTCACGGCGCCCTTGGATGAACCGCTGAAAGGCATGTTGACGCTGGATCAGCTGCCGAAGGACTGGAAGGTGGACTTTGCGCCGACCGCCATCGATCTCAAGGCCGGACAGCACTGGGGGAAGACGCTGCAGATTACGCGCCCGCCCAATCCGCGTGGCCGGTATGACTTCAAGATGACGCTCACGCGTCCCGGCAAGTCGGCACTGGTGCTCCATCAGCCCCAGTTCTTCTGAGGCGCTACTTCATTGAGGGCAGCACGATGCCGCGAAGAATGACCTTCTGACACAGGAGGAACACGACGGCAGTGGGAATCGAGACGAGCACAAAGCCCGCCATCACGCACCAGGGCTGCCCGCTCATCTGCTGGCTCATCTGGTACATCCATACGGCAATGGTCCAGTTGCTTTCCTTCTGGCACACGAGAAACGCCCATTCCCATGAGTTGTAGGCCGCAATGAAGTGATTGAGGGCATTCACCGCCAGAATCGGCGTGGTCATGGGAAGCGTGATCTTCAGGAATACGGTCCATTCCGAAGCGCCGTCAATGGAGGCCGCCTCATAGAGCTCCCGAGGAAGGGCGTCAAAGAATCCCTTGAGGATGAAGATCGCCATGCCGCTCGCCACGGTGGGCAGCACCAGGGCCGCCAGGGTGTTCAGCAGGCCGAGGTCGCGGATCAGCAGAAAGCCCGGAATCGCCGTCACCGCTGCGGGAAAGGCCATCGTCGCCAGCAGGAACACCAGGATTTGCTCCGTGCATCTCATCCTAAAGCGCGAGAGCGCATACGCGGCGAGCGGATTGACGGTAAGCCCCGCCAGGACGCTCATCACCACCAGAAGGAACGTATTCAGGAAAGCGCGGCCCCGAACAAAGAGGTACGCTCCCACTAGCCGATAATTCGCCACAGCCTCGCGCAGGAAGTCGCGCCAGCCGTGCTCGATGAACTGGATGGCGAGCGCTTCGCGCAGACCCTCCTGATCCCCGGCAGGGTACGGCAAGGTGCGGCAGATGTAGTCGCCCTTTGCGCTATCACCATCAGATCCGGCTAACTGCCGCCGATAATGGTCTTTGAAGGCCAGCCAGGCACGATATTTCGGATTGGCGAGATCGGGCTGCCAGGACTTGTGTCCGAGCGCCTCCTTGGATTCGGCGGTGAAGCTCACGTCGAAGTAGCTGCGGTATTTGACGGGCCAGGTGCGGTTGATCTCGTCCAAGGTGGCCAGTGACTCGACAAATGGCGCCACATCGCGTGCATCGTAGTTGCAGGTGGTGCGGGTGATGTCACAGTGCTGCAGGACGTCGCGGAAGTGGGCCGCCTTTTCGGTCCAGGCCGCGCGCAGCGTGCCATCATTGATTGCCGGCTCCAGATATTTGGCGGCAAAGCGCGTCACGCCCTCGGCGTCACGCGCGACAGATGCCCAAGTTCCCCAGTTCTCCGGCGCGTCCGGAAAGACTTCGCGGGGGAATCTGGGGAAATACGTGGAAATCGACCGCATGAAGCGGTCGCTGCGGTCGAAGACCGCCTTTACGTAGGGCGTGTGGCGGCTGTAGTCGTAGCCATTCGAAAAGCTGGCGGCCAGCATCACGAGGAAAGGCAACACCATCGTGATGCCGCCGAGGGTCAACACCGAATAGACCAACGCCAGAAAGATCCGGCCTTTGGCCGTGCCGCGTTCGCTGACGAGAAGGACGGCCACTAGCGGTAGACCCTCTCCACGCGATTGCCGAACGAGCAGATGATTTCGTAGGCGTGCGTGCCCTTGAGGGCTCCCCAGTCATCCGGCGTGATGGCGTATTTGCCCGTGCCGCCAAGACAGACGACTTCGTCGCCGGGCTTGACGTTTGGGGCATGGGTGACGTCCACCGTGGTGTAGTCCATGGAAATGCGGCCGATCACGGGGCAGGGATGCCCCTGAATGAGGACGTGGCCGCGGTTCGTGAGGGCCAGCGGCAGGCCATCCGCATAGCCGGCGGAGATGGTGGCCACGCGCGTCTTCTTCGCGAGGCACCAGGTACGGCCGTAGCCCAAGGTGGTGCCGGCAGGCAGTTCGCGCACCTGGGCGACACGCGTCTTGAGCGTGAGCACCGATTCCACGTTGAGCGCCCGGCGCCCATTGGGATCAAAGCTGCCGTGCAGGTTGATGCCCGTGCGCACCTGGTTGAAGGGGGGCTTGGCCGCTCGCGGGAAGTTGTTGATCGCGTCCGAGGCGGCGATATGGACGGTCTTGAAAGTGATGCCATCTTCCGCCAAATCCTTGAGGATCGTCCTGAAAAGGTCGATCTGGTCATTGGTGAATTCGTTGGCGGGATCGTATGCCATGGGGCAATGCGAGAAGATTCCCTCGCAGTCGAGGTGCTTCAGCCTCTTGACCTGACGAATGACCCGAGGGGCCTCTGCCGCCAGAATACCAAGGCGACCCATGCCCGTGTCGAGCTTGAAGTGGACCTTTGCCACCGTCTTGAGCTGCTTGGCGGCGGCATCTATGAGCTTCGCCGTGGCCAGATCGATGACGGGAAGAATGACGCCGGCCTTCACCATCGGCGCGATTTCGTCCGGAAGAATGGACGAGAGAATCTGAACGGAAGGGGGACGGTCAGTCGGCGTCTCGCGCAGGGCCTCCAGCAGCTCGAGCGCCTCAAAGGGTTCCGCCACGCCGAAGGCTGTGCAGCCGGCGCTGGCCAACGCCATCGCATAGGGGCGCACCCCCAGCCCGTAGGCATTGGCCTTCATGACGCAGAGCACGTTCGCGGGCTTGACCGCAGCGGCGATCTTCGTGTAATTTGATTTGAGTTTGCCGAGGTCGACTTCGACCCACACGCGTCTTTTTAGATTCATGGTGCGGATATTATAGCACAAATTCGGGGTCACTTGAGGCAAGACGGCGTCCAGATGTCGTTCGGACCAAGATCCAGCCAGGTGATGACCTCGAGCCAACGGGCAAGATCCTTGGGCCCCGGGTCAAAGTTGTTCGTGCCAAACGAGAACTTGGCCCCCATTTCCTTGGCCAGCTTCAGGAACTTGGGGCGGGGATAGGGCGAGCCTGCCTGGATCTCCAGTGCAATACCGCGCGCGACGGCCTTGGCGATCACCGCGCGCATCCGTTCGGTCGTCCACAGGCGGTCGTATTCGGCGGCGAGGGGAACGGGAAGGTAGGTGGGGTTGGCGAGAATGGAGATGGGTTCGTCCAGGATCTGCAGGTTGTGGGCGACGTACTGCTCCATCCAGGCGTCAGGATCGGCGATCTCCTTCACAAGCCACAGGCGATTGGCACGTCCCGAGGGAAGCGTCCCCATGATCATTGTGTCCGCGAGAATGTAGTCAAACTTGGCGCGTGTGGTGGCATCGATCTGCTTGAACCAGTCCCGGTCGTTCACCTGGATGCCCACCGGCATGGCGGGATCCACTTTGCGGGCGTGTTTGGCGAAGGCCACGAGCTGGGCGTTGTCGAAGATCTCCCACTCGCGGCCATGATTCTCCATGGCAGACGAACGGATGCCGGAGGCCTTGGCGCGCTTGGCCGCGAGTTCGGGCGTCATGCCGCCGCGGATGTGCAGATGCCAGTCCGTGATCACGATGCCGCGGCGTTCGCATTCTCTCTTCAGCAGCGCGTTGACGGGCGTATTCGGGTAGAGGGGGTCTTTGGCTTCGCCCACGGTGTAGACCAGGAGCTTGAGCGCGCGTACGTCCTTGGCATCGGGACCGCGATAGCGCAGTTCGACGCGTGCGGGCGTGTGGATCTTGCTGGTGACTGTGAGGCCAGCCAGCCCCGGTTTGCCTGCGCGGTGCTCCAGGGTGAGGTCGCATTCGCTTGTGTTCCATTCGGCTTGCCAGGACTGCTGTAGTTCGGCGTGCTCCTCCAGTGAAAAACGCACGTTTTCACCCACGCGACGTTGCACGACGAGTTCCTTGGGCAGGTCTGCAAAGGTGAAGGCGGTGCCGTTCTTGACGTCGGCGGAAACAAGGACCGTCCATGCGGCCAACGAGCAGAGAAGGGAGATCTTCATGGTTGTTCCTGGATTAGCGCTTGAATTCGACTTCGCCCACGGTGACCTTCTCTTTGGGCTTGTCGAGGCGCAAGGAGAGAATCTGCCGCTTTTCGTTTGGACGGGCATAGTTGGTGTAGACGGTGACCGTGGCCGTGGCCGGGCCGGTCAGCTTCTGCTGGCTGGAGCCGTAGTAGTGCGTCAGTACCTTGTAGATGCCCTCCTGGCCCTTGAGCTGCAGGTATTCTTCCGGACCATAGCCCGTGGTGATGTCCCGCGAGACAAAGCCGCCCGAGGCCGTACGGCGATTCTCATAGAAGGCTTCTTCGCCATTGGGCTCCAGCACGTGGATGTCGATGTCGGTGTTGTCGGCATCCCAGGAGAGTATGAGGCGCACGTCCATGTCAAGGACGTACTTGAAGGCGGCGTCCCATTCGGGAATGGCCGGCTTCTTCGCCATACCCCAGTCTTTCTTGGCGCACCAGTAGGCGAGTGCATTCAGTTCTTCCACCGCAAAGACGGCGACGGCGCGTGCGTTCTGCCGTTTCCAGGCGGTGAAGGCCGTCTTCTTCAGCAGGGCCATGGCCTCTTCCGCATCGGCGGCGCTGTTGCGGGACTTGGCGCGTTCGCCGAGCAGAAGGGCGAGGTCGCGGAAGGAATGCGGTTCCTCGGGGCGGAGCTTCGTCACCTTGCGCAGTACGGGGATTGCGCGGTCATACTCGCCCGCTTCGCGCAGACGCCACGCGAAGGTGCGCAACAAGGCAGGATCTTCGATCTTCATCTCCGCGAGGTTAGAGAGGATGCGTACGGCATAGGCCTTTTCGTCTTTCGCGAAGAAGAAGCCTGCGCAGTCGAGGAAGAAGGCGGGAGACGAGGCATAGTCGGCGCGTAGCGTCATATAACGACGATAGAGCATCGCCCCGGGTGCGTTGGTGGCGGCGGCATTCGCGGCCGCATAGTCCTTCAGCACCTGCAGATAGGGCGTCTTCGGGTCCCAGGCGGCAAGACGAATGCTGGCGGCGAGACCAGCTTTGGGGGCTGGCATGTCAGGGGCCTCCTTGCACTCGGCGCTAATGCAGGCGTTTACGAGCCTCGGCCTCGATCTCGACCTTGTCGCTAGCGCGGGTTCGGGCCGTGCCTCACCCGCGGCGCTGTCTTCCATGGCCACCAGGGCTTCGCTCCGTGCCGACGAACCGCGCGCTTCGACCCCAAATGCCGACCGGACGCGGTTGGCAGCGCCTTCGAAGAGACCGCTCTTTGGGGTCTTCTTCTTGGGAATGGGGTTCTTGTGCCACGCCACGCGTTCATTCCAGTCTTTTTGGAGCGCATCATTCCAGCTGGCGGTTTCCTGCGCCTCGCGTTCCTTGATCTGTTGCGGGGTGGGGCGGCCCTTCATCCAGGAGGCGTACAGTTCCTTGGCTGTCTGCGGGGGCTCGATGTTGTATTTCTTGTACTGCTCCAGAGTCTCCAGCACCAGCAGGGAGGTCTTGGGGCTGGCGATATTGTATTCCCGACCCAGGGCCAGCAATTCGTCGCGGAAGGCGTCAGCGCGCGGCGCCAATTGGGTGATTCGCTTGGCGGCGCGTGCGCAGGCGAGTGTACCACCATCCTTGGCCATGGCCTGGGTCAGCGTAATGGGCTCGGAGAGGATGCCCTCGCCGAAGTCGAAACGAATTTCCGTGGCCTGGGCGGCGAGTCGGCCCACGACGACCATGCGGCCATAGGCCAGTTGGCCTATGCCCTGCACGAGATCGACGCCTTCGCCCTTGACGCCCACGAGGAAACGGGAAGGATTCAGGATCTCACGCGTGATGGCGGCCTTGTCGGCTGTGGCGAGGTCCAGCACATGGCCGCCACAGGCCAGGCGCAGGTTTTCCAGGTCCTTCTCCGTGCCGGAGGCAAGCGCCAGCACGTCGGGGAGAATGGTGTTGGCGTTTTCGGCCGAGAGCGTGTCCATGCCATCCGTGAAGAGCAGGGTGACGACGTCCGGCTTGCGGGTGAAGGATTTGGCTGCACGGGCGAGTGCCGCGAAGTCGGTTCCGCCGTCATAGGGCAGATTGGTGAGGGCTCCCAGCAAATCGGCGCGCGAGGAGAAATAGAGCTCTTCTTCGGGCGTGTCGCGGAATACGACAAGCGAGTAGTAGGTGTCGCGCGGCAGCAGGTCCACCGCCGCCAGAGCTTTTTCGACATCGGCGGGTGCACGGCTGGCGGAGGCGTCCCAGAGGATGCGGAAGGCGGGAGCCGTCTCCACGGGCTTGGCGCGTTTGGGCGCAGGAGCGGGAGCCGAGGCCGCAAACCAATATTCGCCTTTGTGGCGTTCGACGGCGGCGAAGGTGGGCGGCAGTGCGGGCAGTGCCACGAGAATGTCTTCCGCCGGGGTCACGTCGCGGTCAATGGCCGAAGTGCGCCACACGGCTTCGGCGTGCTTGAAGCGGCGGTCGCCCAATCCCCCGAGGCGCGGCTCGGGCAGATTCTCGCGGATGGGCACGCTGATGGTGACGCAGCGTTCGTCAAGCTTCTCTTTTGGCATCGGCAGCTGCAGCGCGGCATCGCCATTGGCGTCGAAGACGAGTGGTGCCACATAGTCGACGCGCATCATGCGCGAGCCTTTCGCGGGGATGGGGTAGAGCCGGGTGCGGAAGACATTGCCCTTGACGTGCTCCACCAGGCCCGGGTCGACGCCGGCCTTCACCTCGGCCTCAAAGGCCACGCGTGCCTCGTCTTTGGGCACGACCACGCCGTCGCGAAGACGGCCCTCCACGTCAAGCGCATAGCCGCAGACGCTGGCGTCGTCCGGCAGCGGAAACTGGAGTTCGCCCTCCAGCACGCGCGGATTGGGATTGGAGAATACGATCATCGTGCGCACGGTGGCGAAGAGTCCATTCACCTGCGCGTCAACGGTGTAGGAGGTGAGCGAGACGGGCTTCTCGTTTTCCCGCAGGCTGATTCCCAGCATAGGCGGCGTGATCGGCTGCGGCGGCGGAGGCGGCGGCAGCGGTGCGGGAATCACCGCACGGTGCGGATCGGGATGGACGGCAGGTTCATCGGCCGTGGCGGCGCACAGAACAAGGAAGCTGGCGAGAAATGCAAAAGAATGTTTCATGGTTGATTGAGGTGTTGTGCACGTGAATGAATTGAGGACAAGACCAAATCGACAATAGAATAGCATAAATCCAAACCTCGCGGTAGTGGTAATCAACCTACTTGCCGAGAAATGATTCTTTCCTTACCGTCGATTCGTTTTGGAGTACAGTCGAATCGGTTGGGACGTACGGTCAATTGCGCCGGACCTTACGGTCGGCGGCACATGCTCGCCCTTCCATATCTGTTAGTGCCATGAGCCAGGCATTTTTTCCGCACTTTCGTGAAAAATCTTCAATGTTCCCAATATTCCCAATTCCCATCTGAATGCACACTGTGAAACAGGAATTTGCGCGTTCACGAGGGAATATTGGGAACATTGGAAAAGAGAGAGTTATAACGAAGAAAAGAGTATTCATTTTTTACGTACATCATCTCTTTTGACTATTCCCAATATTCCCAAACCGTTGGGAACATTGTGGGAACATTGGGAATATTGGGAATGTATCTGTTCAAACAACAAATATTCCACAACACAGAAGATTTTGGTATAATACCCGAAATTGATGACAGTGGAATTCAAAAATGGTGACGTGATTGGCGTCTATCGCGTCGTGAGGCGTCTCGGCGCGGGCGGCATGGCTGCCGTCTACGAGGTAGAGCATACGCAGCTCGGCGTTCACTATGCGCTCAAGACCTTCACTTTCGACGGTGAGCGCGATGAGCTTTTGAAGAACAAGTTCCTGGCAGAGGGCAAGGTTCTCGCGCGGCTGAATGATCCGCGCCTCATTCGTGTCTTCGACCTCAATTTCGACGAGATGACGGGTACGCCGTATTTCGTGATGGATCTGGTCCTCTACAAGGATGGCGAACCGCATACGCTTGCCGATGTCGAGACGGGCGAACTCGAGGAATCGTTTGTCCTTGACTGGTTTTGCGAACTTGCCGCGGCCCTCGACTACATTCATGCGCAGGGCATCGTTCATCGTGACATCAAGCTGAGCAATGTGCTGCTCAAGCCAGACAAAAAACTTGTCCTTTCGGACTTCGGCGTTTCGCGCTTCTTCTCCGAGAACCTGCGGCGCGAACTCAAGACGGCCAACACGGTGCTTACGGATGTGACGAGCGCCCGGCTCGTCATGGGCACGCGGGGGTACATGGCGCCTGAGGTCGAGCGTGGCGAGGAGGCAACCCCGGCGGCGGATTCGTATTCGCTGGGCGTTATGTTTGTCTACTTGCTGACGGGAATCTGGTACGAGCCGGGGTCCAAGGTGTTCAAGGTATTGGAGGCGCTTGAATACCGCTGGATTGATGTCTTGCCGCGTCTTCTGGACGAGAATCCGGCGAACCGACCGACGAACCTTGTGGAACTTGCCGAATCGTTGCGGAAGGCGGCGCTCGTTGTCGCTTCGGAACCGGAGAAAAGCCGACATGCGCCACTAGGCAGGATGCGGCGTATGCCTTTCGTGCTCGCCGGAATCGTGGCGCTGGCCGTTGCCGTGGCAGTCGCCTTCATGCTCTCCCGGCGTCCCGCCCACGATGATTTTGACGAGGCATTTGGTTCAGGAGGCATTTACGAGAAGGGCACGCCATGAGCCTTTTCCCACCGACGTCGTTGACCTTGCTGCAGAAGCTTGCCGTCGAAGTAACTGGCGGCAATGAGGCTTCGTGGGTCAGGTTTTTCGGGCTTTACACGCCGGCCATTCGGCGGTTCGTGGAACTGAATGACCATGTGCACGATCCAGATGACGTGGTGCAGGAGGTCTATCTCAAGCTTGTTGGGATTCTCCGGTCGGGAAAGTTTGATTCTGACAAGGCGCGGTTCCGGACGTTTCTCGCGCTCCTGATCCGGCATCAGTTGATTGCGCTTTATCGGCAGGATCAGGCGCGGCATGTGGCGGATCGCTGTTCGCTTGATGATTTGACGGATGAACTGGCTGTCCCGCCGGAACAACGCGAACAGATTGACCTGACCTGGGCAAAGGCCAAGCACGAGGCAGCGGTTGAACATGTCCTCACAAAAGTGGCGATGAAGGCTCAGTCTCGAGACATCTATCGAGCATATGTGGTGGAAAATCGGCCGATTGAAGAAGTTTCTGTTGCTTATGGCGTTAGCCCCGATATCATCTACAAGGTCAAGTACCGTGTGGAAAAGATGATTGAGGCGGTAGAAACGGAATATACCGAAGAAAATTGAGATTTCTCGCGGGAGATTTGCCTGCGCCATGCGTATAGTGCTGGTGTATGCAAATCACATCAAAAGGAGCAAATCAATGAATAAGCTGACCTTACTGGGAGTGGCGGCGTTCTGCGCGTCAGTTGAGCTGGCGGCGATGCCGACAGAGAAAGAGTTGAATCGTGCAACGACCGCAGTCAAGAAACTGATGTCCGCAGAGGAGTCTGCACGCAAGTCGAACAAGAAGACGTGGGGTGACGTCGCGGCTGAGGCCATGCGGCTTGCCGATACGCCAAGGACGGAGGCCGAAAAGTTCCTCCTAATGAAAGGCGCGGTTTCCTACTACGCGAAAGGCGGCGATCTCAAGAAGGCGGCAGAGGCGATGGCTGCGCTTGAGGCAGCGTTCTCGGACATGTCGCAAAAATACGCGGACAACATCATCGCGAAGGCTTTGAGTGGAAAGCCCAAGCTGGATGTCGCGCGTTTCCGTCAGCTCAAGGATGAAGCCAAGCAGAGTGTGGGTGCCTCGGCAACCTCGGTTAAGGCAAAAGATCAGCTCGCCGCCAAGTACCCGAATCTGCAGAAGAAGGTCGTGAATGGCATCAACTGGCTCTATGTAGATGCCGGTAGGAGCGTGAACTTGGTTGGCGCGGATTCCCCTTTGCCGCGTGATCTCGTCATCCCCGAAGAGATTGATGGGAAAAAGATCCTGATGATAGAGGAACGGGCGTTTGAAGGTTGTGCGGAGATTGTCTCGCTTAAGACGTCGGACCGGCTCATCAGCATTGGCGAGAGCGCGTTTGCCGGCTGCCCGAATCTCGAATCCGTGCGGCTGCTTTCGGGGTCTGTTCGCTGGAGCGTGTTCAGGGGGTGCCCGAAGCTGAAGTCCGTGTTCGTTGGCAAGAAGGTCCGTAGTCTGGAATATGGATCTCTTGCCGCATGCGAGAAGCTGGAGACTGTTGAGTTCGAAGAAGGGGAGCTCGGCCTTAAGCTGCAGGATCCTTTTAAGGGTGATGTTGGCCTGAAGGCCCTGCATCTTCCGGCCAGATATGATGGTACGGAGAGCTGGTGCCATGGTGCATTTGGCGGTTGCCGGAATCTCACGACGCTGACGATTGAAAAGGGAAATCGCAAGTGCCGCGCCGAGAACGGGGTTGTGCTCTCGGCTGACGGGAAGACGCTTCTGGCTGTGGCCTCGGGTCTTACGGAAATCAACATCCCCGCCAGCGTCGAGACGATTCCGTATCGTGCGATAAAGGGGTGCGATCAGATTCGCGAGCTCGTCATTCCCGATACGGTCAAGACCATTGATGCGCAGAGCATTGGCGAGTGCGCTCTGCTCGAGACCATAACGATTGGTGCGGGCGTTGAGAACGTCCTTGCGCCGAAGATCGGCCATTCTCTGTTTTATCGCTGTCCTCGTCTGACTGCGATCCGGTTCCTCGGAAATGCACCTGCTCATGTTGATGACCTGATCTATCAGGCGGTTTCCCCGGCTTTGATTACTTATGTCTCCCAGGGAACAACGGGGTGGAACCGTGCGGGCGGCGAGAAGCTACCGGCATTGTGGCCGGTTGATGGCATCCATGGGCGGAAAATCGCCTATTGGGGCGACAAGTCGGTTAAGTCGTTCGAACCGGAAGGGCCGTATGGCATCCACATGGTAGCGGATCCGGGGTGTGAGGACGGTGCGGACTATGTTCTCGGAAAGCTGAAGGTGGTCTATCTGCCGCGTGCCGTACGCTATTACGGGGATCCCTTCATGGGCAAGAAGCCGTCTCGTGTCTATCCGATCCGGGTCAAGCGCAGCGAGCGTGGCATGTCGTTTTACCCTGAAACGGACCAATGGTCTTTGAGTCTCGCCAAGGATCGCGACACATACGAATTCTCCCTTGACTACTTGGCTTCGTCGGTTCTGACGGTTTGCGAAGAGCCGAATTGGGCATCGTTTGTCTTTTACGTGAATAAATTCGTCGAGGCTGATGCCAAAGGCCGGAATCCTACAGCTGAGCTTAAGCAAGACATTGCGAAAGGGTTGTCTAGTAAGGGTGGTGACGATAACCAATGGCAGCGTGCACATGCGCCGTTGTGGGCTGCGCTCGAGGAATTGCGGGCCAAACGTCCAAGCCTCATTAAGGATTACTGCAACTTGAAAAACAAGCGTTTTGCCGAGGGTAAGTTGCCGAAAAAGCTGTCGCTTGACGAGATGGCGGCGCTTTTGCGGGAGGTCACGGGCATGGATGCGGCCAAGCTCTTCGAGAAATACGGAGTCAAGGCTAGATAATGGATCATCTGGACGCCTGATTCTTCGCGGAAGAAGAATCAGGCGTTCATTTGTCTGATGGCGTTGAGCCGTATGCCGCCCTTTCGGCGGGGGCTTTGCCGTGGAGATCACGCCATTGGCGCATGGACATGCCGAAGCGCTTCCTGAAGAGCGGCTTGAGCGCGGTGGGATTGGGCCAGCCACACTCTTCGGCGATGGCGCTGATGCGCTTGTCGGACGTCTGGAGCAGTTTCTTCACGGCCGTCAGGCGCAGGTTCAGAATGCATTCATAGACGGATTCATGCTGAAGCTCCTGAAACCGGAGGTTCAATAGCGAATAGGATATCTTCAAGTGGCGGGCCACGTCCTGCACGCTGATGCCCTTGAGCGCGTTCCTCTCGATGAAGGCCAGAGCCTTCTGGACGAGGATCCCGGCGGGTGACTGCGGGTGGGTGGAGTCGCGGAAGACGATCTGGCGGATACCCACCTTGACGATGCGACCCTGCAGCTGGCTCTGGTATTTGGGGTTCGTGAGCATCTTGTCCATGATTTCCGCCGCCAGGTAGCCTTCCCGGATGAAGTCCGGCTGGACGGATGATAGGCGTGGCTCGGCGTTTTCGCAGAGGATCGGATCGTTGTTGACGCCGAGGATGCCGACTTCCGAGGGGACGCGTATTCCCGCTTCGCGGCAGATGTCGAGAAGCTCGAAGGCCCGGTCGTCGCAGGCGGCCAGAATGCCGCAGGGCTTGGGCAGGCTGCGCAACCAGGAAATCAGCGTGGCATGGTCTTCCAGCTGATCGGGAAAGTGCGTGAGGTCGAACATGCGGCCAATGAAGCCGGCTTTTTCCAGTTCGTCGCGAAAGGCGCGGCCACGCTCTCGGCTCCAGTCCAGATCCTCTCGGTAGCCCGCGTAGCCGAAACTGCGGTAGATGCCCTGGCGCAGTAGTTCGCGCGCCGCAGCTCGGCCAATGTCCGAGGCGTCACTTTGGATGAAGGCAATGTTCCGGGTACGCGATTCGATGTTGCCGCCGGTCGTGTTCATGACGATGGTGGGGATGTCCATTTTCGCCAATTCGGCCAGGGCATCGTCCGTCCCCGGAATGCCGATGATGAAGCCCGCCGTGCCGTGTTCGATTTCCGTCCGGACGGTCTGGCGCGTGAATTCCTGCGCCATGCGGAATATGGACAGCTGCCAGCGGTGGCCTTCGCTGAGGTATTCGAAGATGCCGTTGAGCTTGTCCTGCCCGGCGATGCCGGCCATGCGAAGAGCAACGGTGATGCGATGTGTCCGTGGTGGCTTCATCGCGTACAGTATAGCAGAAATGAAAGGACAGAAGGTGTAGAATCGTACGAAGTTGAAGAAAAGTAGATGTTTTCTTGCAGGATTCTGTCTTCCTGTTCCAGGTGGGAAAGAGTATAATATCCGCTGCATGATTAATCGGCCGCATTGTGAAGGTATGGCAAAGCAGCGAGAATCTTCTGTGGGGGATTTAGTGCTGCATGTAATAGTCTGAGCAGAAAATGAAGAGATTGGCATCAATTGACGCACTTCGCGGGTTCGACATGATCTGGATCCTGGGTCTGGAGTGGACGGTTCGCGGTTTCTGCAAGCTCTTTCCGGGTGGCACGGGATGGTGGTTTGAGAAGCAGTTCCATCATGTCGCCTGGGACGGATTGGCCTTTTTCGACACGATTTTCCCACTGTTTGTGTTCATCGCCGGCGTGAGCTTCCCATTCTCCTATGCCAAACAAGTCGCGCGCGGCGATTCCGCACTGAAGATTCACCTGCGGCTTTTCCGACGGGCGGCGCTGCTGATTCTGCTGGGGATGGTCTACAACGGTGTCCTGGCGTTCAAATTCGAGACGTTCCGCTATTCGAGCGTGCTGGGCAAGATCGGTCTGGCGTGGCTTGTGGCGGCTCTTTGGTATGTGCATTTCGGCGTCAAGGTGCGGCTGGGCGTGCTGCTGGCGACTTTGGGCGGCTATTGGGCGCTGCTGCATCTGGTGGCGCCAGATGCGCCGGCGGGGACGAGTCCCTTTGCGTTGGCGGGGTGTTTCCCCGGATATCTGGATCGATTGGGCTTTACGCCTGGCGATCTCTACTGTAAGCTGAAGGTCAACGGCGTGCTCAAGCCCATGTTGGAGCCGTCGGGCGTGGTGGTTTCGTCGCTGGGGTCTTCGGCATCGGCGTTGATGGGCATGCTGGCCGGCGATCTGCTGTGTTCCTCCAGGTTGTCGTTCAATCAGACCCGGAAGACGTTGGCGCTGGCGGGGATTGGCGTTATCGCCCTGATTGCCGGGTGGCTGGTGAGCTTGGACTGCCCAATCATCAAGAATCTCTGGACGCCCAGCTTTTCGTTGGTCGTGGGCGGGTATTCGTTCCTGATGTTGGCGCTGTTCTACTGGATTATCGACGTGAAGGGGCACGATCGTTGGTGCTTCTTCCTAAAGGTGGTGGGCGTCAACTCCATCACCATCTACATGCTCAAGCGCATCGTCGACTACAAGGCGATCTCCCGTTTCCTTTTCGGCGGCGTCGCGTCGTGGTTCTCGGACCCGCTGTTCATCGAATCGCTTGGCATGGTGATGCTTTGCTGGCTCACCTGCTGGTTCCTGAACCGGCAGAAGATCTACCTGAAGATCTAGGGAATTTCACCGATGGCGGAAGTGCCCTACTACCATAAGTCTTTGCGTAACGCGAACATCAACTACCGCTCGGGTTGGTGGTCGGTCACGATTCAGGTCGTGAAAAACAAGTCGATCTTCGGCACGATCGTGGGCGAGAAGGTGGTTCTGAATGCACTGGGGCAATCCGTGGTTGACTACTGGCGGAAAATGCCGGCGAAATATCCTGAGCTTGAGCTGTTCGATTTCGTGGTGATGCCAAACCATTTCCATTCGTTGCTGCGCATTCATTTCGCGCCGACGAGCCGGGAACACCAGTTGGGGTTCCTGATGAGCCGATTCAAGGGTGGAACCTCCTTCATTTACGGCCAGATGCGCCACAGAGGAGAAGTCGAGGATATCGGGACGAGGCTTTGGCAGCGCGACTATTGGGATGACTTGGTGACAAGCGAGTCTGAATTCAAAGGATGGCAGAAGTACATCCGGGAGAATCCCGCGAACTGGTCCAGCGACCGTTATGGCGCCTGTACGGCCTATGCTCTGGGCAATGTAGAGCTTTTGAATCGTCCGCGCATCGCATTTGTGGCGAGCCAGGGATTCTATGCGAGCGAACTGAAGCCGCGTCGGATCTGGGCGCGGTCTGGTGAAGCTCCTGAGGAGTCCGTGCTGATTTCGACATTTACTTCGGCCCAGGAGCGCGAGGCGTTGCGTCGCGCCTTGGCGAAGAAACGGGCGCTGATCGCCGTATTCCCTGCGGGGGTGCCTGTGGAGGATGAGTTGGATCCGGGGCTCGCGCGGGCGATTCAGGAGGGCTGGGCGTTGGCGGTTTCGCCGCAGGCTCCCGGATCGCGGCTCAACAAGAAGGTGGCAACGTGGTGCAATGAGTTTTTGCTCAAGAACGCCGCGGAGATCTGGGTAGGGGATCTTTCGGCGAATGGCATGCTGCGGCAGATGCTGATAGGTTTGGGACGGCTGAAGCCGCCCCCTGCGATACAGACAACGCCGGGGCAAAGCGGGCCGGCGGCTGCGACACAGGCAACGCCGGGAACATTTGAGGCATTTTATCGAGGCAAGCGGCTTTAGCCGTGCAAGGAGAATGACATGAGTGTGTATTTGGATCAGATCACGGCACTTCTCAAGCGGATTGAGGTGGAGCAGGCGGGGGCGTTGACCGCTGCGGCGGAAGCGGCGGCGAATGTCATCTGCGGGGATGGCATCATCCATGTGTTCGGGTGCGGGCATTCGCATCTGCCGGCTTTGGACGCCTTCTATCGCGCAGGCGGGCTGGCGTGCGTATCGCCGCTGTTGGACGAGGACCTGATGCTGCACGACGGTGCCGCGAAGTCCAGTCGTCTGGAAAAGCGAGAGGGCATTGCCGCCGAAGCATTCCGGCGTGCGCGCGTGAATCCGGACAAGGATCTGCTGGTGGTCATTTCCGCCAGCGGCAAGAATGCCGCACCTGTGGAGATGCTGCGCACGGCCAAGGCGGCTGGCGTGAAGACGGTGGCGATTTCGTCCTCGGCCTACACGACGCACGGCGGGGTGCTGCTCACTGAGGCGGATCTGCCTATCGACTGCCTGGTGCCCTATGGGGATGCCGTCATCGACGTGGGAGCAGCCAAAATGGGCGGACTCTCAACTTATGCGTCGCTGTTCATCCTCAATTCCGTGCTGATTGACGGGGCACAGCGGGCGCTGGCGAAGGGGGTGACGCCGCCCATCTACATCAGCGGCAACATCACGGGCGGCACGGCGCAGAACGTCGCCCTCGAGGAACGTTACTTTGAACGCGTGAAACGGCTCTGAGCCTTGCGGGATATGCAATCATGGCACGACTTTCGGTCATAGGACTGGTAGGCAAATCGCTTTTCTTCGAGTTGCCGCATTTCCATGCGGGCGGCGAGACGGTCACTGCGACCGGCTATCACGAGGAGTGGGGCGGCAAGGGATTCAATCAGGCTGTGGCGGCGGCACGCCAAGGGGCGCAGGTCTCGTTTCTGGGGGCGTGTGCGGCGGCTGATGTAGCCGCAATCGCGGAATTCGCCCGTAATGAAGGTGTGGTGGCGCAATTGGCCCAGAAGACACGGGCGACCGCCTCTGCGGCCATTCTGACGGACGGAACAGGTGAAACCCGTGTGACGGTCTATCCCGGGGCCGCTCTAGAACCAGCCGATGTTGAGGCTTTTGTTGCGGCGATTGCCGAAGCGGACTTTCTGCTGTTGAACAACGAGGTGCCGGAGGCCGTCAATTGTGCGGCTGTTCGGATAGCGTGTGAACATGACGTGAAGATTATTTTCAATCCTGCGCCTGCGCAGACCTTGCCGCCGACGATTGTGGATGCTGTCGCGCTGTTCACGCCAAATGAATGCGAGGAATCTGCTTTGGGAACGGTTTCTGGCGAAGTGGTGACGACGCTAGGCGCCAAAGGATGCCGCATCCGCTCAACGGGCGAGATCATTCCCGCGCCCACGGTGCAGGCAGTTGATTCAACTGGGGCCGGCGACACTTTCAACGCCGTATTGGCGACGCGTTTGGCGGAAGGTGCAGACCTGCGGACGGCATGTGTGGCCGCCAATGCGGCGGCGGCGGCTTCGGTGTCCGTGCGCTATGTGATGCCGTCGTTGCCGCGACGGGGTGACGCAGGGGGCTCCTGATTTGGCCGTAAGTTTCGGTTTCGTGATTTGACGCAAAAGTGTATAATACAAGACAATCACATTGTTGAACAAAAGTGAGGACATCATAGAATGATTACGCAGACTTCCATCAGCTACTACGGGCTGAACTATGTTGAGCATGCCGAGGCGGACTTCAAGGAGATGAAGGCGCATGGCGTCACGCAGGTGATCCTGGCGGTGACTGAATTCGATTTCGACTTCTGGCGGCCGAACATCCCCAAGATCGTCGACAAGGCGCATGAGCTGGGGCTGCGCGTACTGATTGACCCCTGGGGCAACGGCAAGTACTTCGGCGGCGAACAGGTCTCGAAGTTCCTCCAGGACAACGTGGAGAACCGCCAGGTGAGTGCGCTCACGGGCGAGAAGCTGCCGTATGCCTGCTTCAACACGAACAGCTACCGTGACTACTTCAAGAACTTCTGCACCACGCTGGCGCGCGAGGCGAAGCCGGACGGCTTCTTCTGGGATGAGCCGCACTACGCCTTCCCCAAGGGCATTGCCTCCATCACTGGCGGCGTGGCCGACGACTGGACGTGCTACTGCCCCGTGTGCCGCAAGCGCTTTGAGGACTACTATGGCTATCCGATGCCGCGTTACATGACGAACGACGTGAAGCAGTTCCGCTGGCGAGAGGCGCTGGTCGTGCTCTCGGATACGTCCAAGGCACTCAAGGAGATCGACCCCAAGCTCGAGATCACGTGCTGCGTGCACGCCACGCAGAACGGCTACTATGTGAGCGAGTACCGCGGCTACGACAACTGGGATATGGTCGGCGCCTGTCCCTATTTCGACGTGTTCTCCACAACCATCATCAACTGGGCGCTGCCGGAGGACTTCTACCGCGACATCACGGCCCGCACGGTCGCGATCGCGAAGAAGTACGGCAAGAAGTCCGAGCGCTGGCTGATGGGCTACTACAAGCAGCCCAAAGACTGGAAGCAGATCGACAAGTGGGTCGATATTGCCGAGGAGGCGGGTGTTGACCGCCTCGCCGCCTGGACCTACCGGGGCGGCTACGGCACGGTGGTCGGTGCGCCCGACGCGCTTGAGCTTTGGGATAACATCGGCCGCAACTACCGGCGCGTCTGCAAGAAGGGCCGCAAGTAAGTTAGGCGAAGAGACATGGTGGAGAGACGGGAGTTCCTGATGGGACTGGGCGCAGCGGCGTTTTCGCCGCTGCTGCCCGGTTGCCTCGCCCTCGGCGGTGACCGGGCGTATCTCACAGACGTGCGTCGCCGTTACGAGCGTGAACTGCTGGAGCGGGTCGTCCCGTTCTGGGAAACTCATTCCGTCGATCGCGAATACGGCGGCTTCATCACCTGCCTGGATCGAAACGGCGCGGCGTACGACACGTTCAAGCATCTCTGGATGCAGTGGCGCGAGGTCTACATGTTCGCCGCGCTCTGGAATGCCGGGTACCGCGAGCGCCGGTTCCTCGACCTGGCACGGCACGGATTCGACTTCCTCTGGCGTCACGGACGGATGCCGGACGGTTCCTACCACTATATGCTCGACCGACAGGGTGGGGTGCTGACGGACAAGGACGGCGGACAGGAGGTGTTCACCGAGAGTTTCGCCGCCATCGGATGCGCCGAGCTCTATCGGGCTACAGGCGATGAGCGCTTCCGCGCCGAGTCGTTGAGTGCCTACCGCGTCTATCGGCGCAAGACGGCCGGGGGTAGCGGCAAATACGAACTTCTTGCCTATCCGATGATCGAGCTCAACGTGGTACAGACCCTCCGTGCGGCATTTGGCGGATACGAGGATGAGATCGTGTCCTGCATCCGGCGCATCCGCCGTTTCGCCCATCCGGAGACGGGTGTCATGTTCGAACGGGCGCCAAAGGGCGGCGGATTCGAGCTGGACACGCAGTTCGGGCGGTTCGTGAATCCCGGTCACGCATTGGAGGGACTGTCGTTCATCATGCATCGTCTCGCCGAACAGCCGGATGCGGAGCTGGCGGACTTCGTCCGTCGCGAAGTGCGGATCATGGGCGAGTTCGGATGGGATCCAGTCGAGGGGGGCATCTGGTATTTTCGGGATGCGCTCGGCAGGCCTATGTCTCGTCACGAGTATTTCCTCAAGGCCTGGTGGCCGCAGAACGAGGCTGCGAGCGCGATGCTTCAGGCCTATGCGCTGACGGGCGACGCGTGGTATCTCGACTTCTTCCGCAAGATTGACGACTTCACCTGGACGAACCTGCGCGATGCCGAAGGCGGCGAGTGGTTCGCCTATGCACCTGTCGCCGGTCGTGCGTTTCACGATTACAAGGGCAGTCGGTTCAAGGGCTTCTTTCACTTGCCGCGATTCCTGCTTAACAGCATTCAAACGATCGACCTCATGGAACGGAACGGTTTCGGGAAGGCATGAACATGATGAAACAGAAACAGGCGGTGGTGTTCGCGCTGGTGCTGGCGGCTTCGGCCGTCGGAGCAGCGCAGACATGGTATGTGCGCGGCGGGACGGAGAAATTCCGGGCCTTTTTGAAGGCGGCGGGCGGGCCGGACGTCACCATCGAGACGTTCGCCGACATGGCCTACATGCCGTTCGACACGGCGACGAATGCCGTCTTCTTCGTGTTGCCGGACTACGAAAAGGGCAAGTGCTTCTTGCCGGACCTCGGCCAGAACAGCGTCCGTGCCGAGAAGGCACTCGAACGCGGCAACCGCCTGTACGTCGAGAACTCGATCTCGTCCGGCGCCGACACGATCCGTTTGCTGGGCGCCGAGGTCTATGGAACGAAGCCTGTGCGCATCAGCCAGGAGTACATCGAGTTCAACGACGACGTTCTGCAGGCACGGTTGTCGTCCTACCTGCCGGCGGGGACGCGCTCGCCCAACTTGCGCAAGCCGGCGAAGGCAGTCGCGAGTGTCTCGGACTGTTTGGGTGTCCACGGTGTCCGCAAGCCCGGTACGCATCGTCTGCCGGTGCTGGTCGCGTCGCATGACGCGAAGGTGCATGCGGCGTTTATCGATTTCTCGCGGTTCGATCCGCACTCCATGCGTCCGTACGTCGGCTGGAAGGCGTTCTATCCCGACTTTCTCAAGCGCGTCGCCGGTGCGGATCCGCAGCGCGTCGTGGCGGCGTTGGCGGTGACGTATCCCGACTTCATGGGCGATTCCAATGGGACGGACGTTAAGGCACTCGTCCAGCGGGCAATGGCCTGGCATCAGAAGAGCGGTGTGCTGATTGCGCCGGACGGGACGAAGGGAATGTACGAGGCGATCGTGTCCGACACGCTCGGCTACCGCAAGGGATTACGCGGCGATTGCCACTTTCTGACGGCCGCGCTCTTCGCCTGCGCCGGCAAGCGCTATGGCAACGCGGACTGGACGCGGATCGGCACCAACCTTGCCGATTTCGCGTTGTCGCGAGGCTTCCAGACGAAGGAGGGCTTCATCCGCTGGTTCGATCGCGAGTATCCCGGCTATGCCGGTCACACTGTCTACTCGTCCGACATGGGACGCTCTTCGCTCGGACTCATCAACCTCTACAAAGCGACGGGCGAGGAGCGTTATCTGTCCGCAGCCCGGAAGGCCGCAGAGGCGTTTCTCCTCTGGATGGATGGACGCGGACTCAACAGCGGGCACTTCGATCACGTCGACGACGGAGGCTGGAAGGGGCGCGGCACGAGCGACAATCCCGTCTTCTACGCGGAGATGATCTCTTTCCTGCTGCAGCTCGGCGAGAAGAAGTACACGGACGTTGCGCTCCTCACGCTTGAAAAGATCAACGAGAAGTTCCCGGATGTCGCGCCGTTCGGTTTCTCCGACAATTTCACCTACAGCCGCTACCTGATGATGCTCGCGTGCGCCCAGCGGGCGTCCGACCGCGACTACTCGGACCGCATCAACCGGACGCTCGCGTTCTTCACGAAACACCTCCATCCGGCGGGTGGCATCGAGGAGACGCCGATTCGCCTCATTGACGACGGCGAGGCAGGCATCGGCATGGGCGACGGCAGCGACCACATCACGGACATCCTCTACTGCGACTATCTGGTGCTGAACGCGCTTTCGGTCATGATGAAGCTGCCGGAGAACCGGCGTGGAACGGTCGACCTGGCGGCCGTCAGGAATCTGTACGCGGCATTGCGGGCATTTCTCCTGAAGGTCCAGATTGCATCCGATGATCCGCGCTTCGACGGCGCCTGGATGCGGGCGTACGATATGGACATCGGTGAATACTACGGACTCGACAAGGACACGGGGTGGGGGGCGTACTGCATTGAAACCGGCTGGGTGACCGGGTTCATTCCGCTCGTCTTCATGTATGAGGATTCGGGCGAATCGTTTTTCTTCAGGTGACAGAAGACATGGGCGAATACCTTGCGGAAATCAGAGCGGTTCTTGGGCGAATCGAGCCCGAAGCGACGGAGATGCTCATCGCCACACCGGGGAGGGCGCCGTCGTCTGCCATGTAATCCCGTCATTGCCATTTCGAACCAACAACTAACCACTAACGACTAACAGACAACAACTCAATAAACTCCATGATTAACGATTACGGCTATATCGAAAAGGCCATCGCCAACATCAAGGCGGTGGCGGAGAAGCAAGAGGCCAACATCAAGGCGGCGGCGACGCTGATGGCGGACGCCATTGCGGCCGACAAGCTCA
>JAKSOW010000120.1 GCA_024405395.1 Kiritimatiellia bacterium
GCTCCGTGTCTTCATAGATGTGGATGTGCTCGTCGTATCGCCCCGGCGGAAGCGTCGTCGCCTTGCCCAAACTTTTGGAGACAACAGGTTGCCCGCGGACGGCATCCTCGGCACCAGCCGATAATCCTGCCGCCACAGCAGCGCCCAGACACATAGTCCCAGAGAAAAATTCCCTACGATTCACCATCACACGATCCTTTCCTTGAATTGGATTTTGTCAAATCTGCAGCGCCATCTTCGCCGCCACAGGCATGGCGCACCGCTGCGGCGATTTCAAGATTGACGCCGGCCGCAGCAGCAACCTCCTCCACCGACGCCCGCACGATGCCGTAGACGGACTTGAACCGCTTCAGCAAAGCAACTTTCTTGGCTGGTCCAATGCCGGGAACTTCGTCCAGCACGGACTCGCGGATGGAACGCTCGCGCAGATGGCGATGATAGGTGATCGCAAAGCGATGCGCCTCATCGCGCAGACGCGTCACGACCATCAGCGCCTCGGAATCGCGCGGCAGCAAGACATCGCCCCGCTCATCATCCGTGACCAATATCTCCTGCTGCTTGGCCAAACCGATTGTCGGCAGATCCGTGACGCCGATCTCGGCGAAGCGCGCGCGTGCCGCCCGCAACTGCGTGATGCCGCCATCGCAGATGTACAGATCGGCGCGCGGCGACTTGGCCGTCAGCGAAGATTCCGGGCCATATCGACGCAAGACCACTTCCGCCATCGCACGCGGGTCGTCGGCACCCTCAAAGGACTCGATCTTGAAGTGGCGATAGTAGCGGCGATCCGGCAGACCATCCACCGCCACCACGAGTGACGCCACGTTGTGCGTGCCGAAGAGGTTGGAGATGTCCACGCATTCGATGACGCGCGGCGGTGCCGCCAACCCCAGGGCCTCCGCCAATTCCGCGATGCCGCGCTTGGCGTCGTCGCGACGCATTTCAGGCGACTTGCGCACGAAATGCTGCTTGGTCATCTCCTTCAGTGCGCCAATCGTGTCGCGCAACCGCGCCGCCTTGGTGAAATCCTCCTTTGCCGCGGCCGCCTTCATCTCCTCGACCAGCTCGGCGATGACGGCTGGGCGTTCACCGCGCAGAAACGCGCAGGCCTCGTCAAAGCGGGCATGATACTCGGCAGGAGTGATGCGCCCCAGGCAAGGCGCAGAGCAGAAGCGGATCACATCGGCCAGGCAATGTGTATGGACATCCGCATCAGGCGAGAGCGCCTCACAGCTTCTGAGTCCATAGTGCTTCTCCACAAAGTCCTTGGCGGCACGCACCACCGGAGCAGAGGGGAAGGGCCCGAAATAGAGCGCGCCATCGTCCCGCACAATACGGCAGGTGGCAAACCTCGGAAAGTCAACCGTTGGATCGGCCCGCAGCGCCAGATAGCGCTTGTCGTCGCGCATCAGGATGTTGAAGTGCGGCTTGTATTTCTTGATGAGCGAAGCCTCAGTGAGAAGCGCTTCGGCCTCATTCTTCACGGTCATGAACTCAAGATCCGCGACCGTGTTCACCATCGAGCGCACCTTCGGCGCATGGTCGGCATTCGGGCGAAAATAGGACAACACACGTCGGCGCAGATTCTTGGCCTTGCCGACATAGATGATGACGCCCCGGCGGTCCCTCATCAGGTAGCAGCCGGGGCGATTGGGAACGGTCTTGAGCCGTTCTCTGAGGACGTCCGTCACTTCGCGGGCTCAGACGCCTTCTTGTCCGTGACCTGAGCCGCAGGCGCAGGCGTTTCGACGGCGGGCGTTTCGCCCTCTTCTTTGCCCTTCTTGAACTCATTCAGGGACTTGCCGAGCGAGTGCGCCAACTCCGGCAGCTTCTTGCCGCCGAAGAGGATGAGAATGATTGCGAGAACGAGCAGAATCTGCCAAGGACCCCAAGCCATGTTATCTCCTTTGTATTACCTGTTGGGTGTATAATTTACCTTAAAATCCCCTCCGAATCAAGCCGAAAGTTTCAGTAGTTCTCCGGCTCGATCTGGAAATAGGCGCGCGGATGCGCGCACACCGGGCACACCTCGGGGGCCTTCTCGCCCACATAGATGTGGCCACAGTTGCGGCACTGCCAGCGATTGTCGCCAATGCGCTGCCACACGTCCCCACGCTCTATGTTTGTGGCGAGCTTGCGGTAACGCTCTTCGTGGTGCTTTTCGATGGCGGCCACACCTTCAAACTGCGCGGCAAGCTCGGGGAAACCCTCCTTGCGCGCGGTTTCGGCAAAGCGCTTGTACATGTCGGTCCATTCCTCATGTTCACCGGCGGCCGCGGCAGCCAGATTCGCCGCCGTATCGCCAATTCCGCTGAGGTGCTTGAACCAAAGCTTGGCGTGCTCCTTCTCGTTCAGCGCGGTTTCCTGGAAGACGGCGGCAATCTGCTCATAGCCGTCCTTCTTGGCGCGTGACGCAAAGTAGTCGTACTTGTTGCGCGCCTGCGATTCACCGGCGAAGGCAGTCCAGAGATTCTTTTCGGTCTCGGAGCCCTTAAGGACACCCATCGCGGGCGCAGGAGCCGCCGCAGGAGCGGGTGCAGGAGCAGGCGCAGCAGCGGCAGGAGCTTCAGCCACGGGCGCGGCAACAGCAGGAGCAGCAGCAGGGGCTGGCTCGACAGCAGCGGGCTCAGCTGCCGGGGCGGGAGCCGGAGCAACAGGTGTCTCTGCAGCCGGTGCAGGAGCCTCTGCAACCGGCGCAGGGGCCGCCGCCTCAGGGGCAGGAGCCGCAGGCGTCTCGGCCGGCTCGGGAGTCGCAGCGGGTGCAGCTATCGGAGCGGCGGACTTCAGTCCGCCCAACTTGAACATAGGCTTCGCGGCAGGCGGCGGCGTCCCCACGAGCACGGGTTGGCCGCACTTCTTGCATTTCACGCGCTTGCCCGCGAGCGTATTGGGCACAAAGAACTGCGCCCCACACCCTTCACACTTGATCGTCATTTTCTAGACCTCACTTCCACTTCTTCGCTTCGACACCCAGCTGGTCGATACCGGCCAGACCCTTCTCAAGCTCCTCGGGGATCGTACGCTGCCAAGACGCCATCATGAAGCCCTTGAGGTGCTCCGCCGGGCAATTGGCGCGGCAGAACTTCACCGTGTCGGCGAAATTCGTGTCGTTGGACCAGTTGGCGCCTGTCGGCACCTGGTCAAAGCCAGCTTTGGCCAGATCCACGTACGTCTGCACATAGCAACGCCGATCGGCCGCCATCTTCGAGACGTCGAACTGGGCGCCGTAGTACCAGTTGGACTGCAGCACGCTCTTCGGCATCTTGTTGAGGAATTCCTCCTTGTGGTGCCAGCAGTAGTCGCTCCAGATCCACGGACGCACGCCCTTGGACTCGACCTGCTTGACGAACCAGAGGAAGTCGTTCCACCAGAGGTCACCCTGACGCACGATCGCGAGCTGGAAGGAGCGCTGATGATTGGCCGTCTCCTCGTCATAGCCCAGGTGGAAATAGCGGGGCGCCTTGCCATCCACTGAATAGATGTCGATGACGTCCTTGATCACATCCGAGCAAACCTCGTAGTATTTCTTGGTCGAGACCATGCGCTGGTAGTTCTTGAGCCACGAGTCATGGCAGGTGGAGAAGTTCATCTTCGGGATGACCTCCAGGCCCATGCCGCGCAGACGCGCCAGTTCCTTCAGGAACTTCTCGACGCTCCAGGTGCCCTTCACCGCCAGTTCGGGATGGCTGGGCAGATAGACGCCCTCGGCCATGTCGATGATGAGCATATTCGCGCCCGAAGCCGCCAGACGATCCGTCAGCTTGTGCCACACGTCGATGTCGGAGCGCAGATAGTCGGCCATGCAGCGGACCTTGAAGGAGCGCGACGCATCAGCCGGCGCCTCATTGAGGGGAATGTCCTTCCAGGAGTTCATGCCGAAATGCAGCAGACACGCCCAGATCATCTGGTTATCCGCCACTTCGGGCATCTTGGCCCCGGCCGTCGCACAGCCTGCCATCGCACCCCCTGCGGCCAACGCCGCCGTGCCCAGAAACTCACGCCTATTCAGATCCATCTCACTGCTCCTTTGGTTAAATGCCTCAATCGCGAATTGTCTCAACCTTGCTGCGCGCCTCTTCGAGGAATTTCGCAAGAGGCTCCAGTCCTTCGGTGAACTTGGTGTCCAGGAAGGCATCCGCCGCCGCTTCCGCCATCATGTCGCCCCAGATCATCTGCCCCATGCAGAGCACATTGGCATCGTTGATGGTGCGGCACATCTTCGCAGCGAACACGCTCTCGACCACCGCCGCGCGCACGCCCTTGAAGCGATTGGCGATCATGTTCATGCCCATGCCCGTGCCGCAGAACAGAAAGGCCCGCTTGGCCTCGCCCTTCTGCATGGCGCGACAGAGGTCAACCGCGCTCTCGAAGTAAGGCTTCTCAGGATTCGCATCTGTCGCGCCCATGTCCTTCACGGAGAACCCGCGCTTTTCCAGATGGGCGACAATCGCCTTCTTGAGACCCACGGCAAACGGGTCAGCCGCAACCAAAATCGTTTCCTTCATCTCTTCGCCTTTCTTTTCGGCACTGGCCGCAAACGACGCACACGCGACAAGCGCCGCCAGACCGAACATAATGACCTTCTTCATTGTACTTCCCTATGTTTCAAACCAGCCTTTACAGGATGCCCTTGGACGACGGCACGCCTTTTTCACGCGGATCTGACGCAACGGCCTGCCGCAGCGCACGCGCGAAGGACTTGAAGATGCCTTCGCACACATGATGCGTCTCGTCGCCGTAGATTTCGCGCAGATGCACATTGAGGCGACCTTCCACGCTCACGGCGCGGAAGAACTCCTCCAGGAGCTTCACTTCGAAATCCCGCACCATCAGGTGCTTCTTGGCGCTTGTGAAGACCACAAAGGGACGCCCACCAAGATCCACGGACGTCTCACACAAGGCCTCATCCATGGGAATCGAGGCAAAACCATAGCGGGTGATTCCTCTGCGGTCACCCAGCGCCTGATTGAGCGCCTGGCCGAAGACCAGCCCCACATCCTCCACCGTATGATGGTAGTCGACATCCAGATCCCCCACAGCCTTGACGTCTAGATCAATGAGCGCGTGCTTCTTCAGCAATTCCAACATGTGGTTGAAGAAGCCGATGCCCGTGTCAACCGTGCCGACGCCAGACCCGTCCAGGTTGAGCGAAAGCTTGATCTGCGTTTCCTTCGTGTTGCGTTCAATGGTAGCCGTGCGCATGGTGTATCGCCGTGTTAGGTTGTGCTCCTTAAGGTTTACCGTGTATTATACCATAACTCGGTCTCTTTTTCAGCGAAAACTTATCCTCACGTGACTTCAGGGAACACGTGTGGACAAGATCTTGGCCTTGGCAGCAGCGCTACTACACAATCTGGATAGGCTGTCTATATTGAAAAATGATACTCTTCAGTCCAAGTGCCCTATTTCTCACCCCAGACGCCACGCACGCGCTTCTCGTAAAGCGTCTCACCGACACGACGCGCAGCTGTACAGAGTTCCTCATAGGGACGATCACAGACATCAACGAAGCCAATTTGATAGGCCTCACCATCGCCTCGACCCAGAAGGGGTTGGTCCCGATACTGAAACCAATGGCAGCCCACCACCAGCGGATGCGCCAAACATCCCTCCACAAACCGCGTGTAGCTGCGCGCACGTTCGGCCTGATTCCACACAGGCGCCAACCCTGGCTTGAACATGCCCCGATCGAAACAGCCGAAATGAAATTCCCCCACGAGTATCGGCCGCGCCGGCACGTCCCGCGCAAACATCTTCTCCGAGAGATTGTAAACGGAATTCGCGTAGGCGTTCACCGTAACGACATCACAGTACTTCGCCGCCGCATCCCACAACACGCCCAACTGACGGAATCCCACAAATCTGCTGCCCAGATAGAGTCGCCCCGGCGCCAACTGCGCCAATTCCTCCTTGCAGAGACGGAAATAGAGATCAAGATTGGGCTTGGCTTTCTCGGCTCCGACAGCCGGAATCCACTTCTGGAACTGCAGCTCGTTGTCAACGAAAAATCCAATGCACATCGGATCTTTGGCGGCATGGCGAAGCGAGTCATCTTCGGCAAAACGCGCACGGATGGCCTGACGCATGTTGGTCTCGAAAGAAGGATCCTCAAAGTCGTAGATGTGGAATTTCGCATGACGCTTCACGCCCTTCGCACGCTCCAGTACGCTCATGACATAGGGCTTACGCGACAGCATCCCGAGTTCCGGCGCACTCCAGTTGCCGATGGTATTGAGGCCCCACGAATCAAAGCGCCTCAGGATGAAATCAAAATAGTCGGCGGCAAAGTCGGCCTTACCGAACTTCTTCTCCAGATTCCAGATGGTGAATTTCATCTGGCCGTCCGCCGGAACCGTTCGCTGGTACCAGTCAGGATGACGATTGCCATCTGTGATATCCGTCATGATGCGGGTGACGTCAAGCCCCACTGAGAAGAAGAGATGCCCATCGGGGGTCACGAGCCACCAGCGGCCATTCATCTGCGTGACCCGAAACGCGCCCGTTGCCGCAAGCTGCGGCCCCTGCAGCCAACCGCCAAAGTGATCCCAGCTCGCGGGCGCGGACTTGAGCGCCTGCCGCTCGGCCGCCAGATCGTCGGCCAACTGCGCATCCGTGTGGATCTTGGCCGGCCAGTCGGCATGGGCAAACTGTCCATATCCGTCCACAAACGGAACGTACTTCTCCGGCGGCACAAAGCGTCCCTGTTCCGGCTCGCCCTCCACGCGCAGATTGGAGATGCGGAAACTCGCCAGATCCTCCACTTCGTCCTCGTATGGCCACTGCATCTTGAGGGCGATTTCGGTGATGTGCGCCGTGTCGATCACATACGGACCGCGTGCCGTGGACGGCGCCCCATAGACACCCGGATGCGCAAGGAGCAGCTTCATCGTGCCCTTTTCGCCCGGATTGAGACCAATGCCCGTGTTGACCGAACGGTTCTTCTTGAAGATGGCCGTCGCATGGTCACCCGAGTCGCCGCCGGCACCGCCAGCGGACACATGCAGCGTCAAACGCCCCTGACGCGTCTTGGAGAGATTTTCGACGTCAACCGCCAACCAACGCGCCGCCGAGAGATCAAGCGGGGACGCGGGCTTGAACCTCAGGCCCGCATCCCATTCCGCGCTCGACATGTCCAGCCGTACGGAGTTCGCCCCCTCCTGCTGCACGCGTACCTTGTGCACGGGCCGAAAGTCAACCAGCGAAAGCGCCGCCGCACGTCCCGCCATCAACCCCAGTAACACCAAAACGAAAATCCTCATATCCACCTCTTCACTACTCCACCGCGCCACCACGCCACCTCACCCCATACATCGTCTCGCCCACCTGACGGGCCGCTTCAATCAGCTTCGAATAGGGTCGGTCACACACATCCACAAAACCAATCTGATAGTTCTCGCCATCGCCACGCCCGACAAGCGGTTGGTCACGGTACTGAAACCAGTGCGAACCCACGAAAAGCGGATGGCGCAAGGCCCCTTCGACCACGCGGCGGTAGGCGCGACCGCGCGCACATTGATCGCCCACCGGACACAACCCCGCCGAGAATCTGCCGCGATGCAAAGTTCCGAAATGGAATTCCGAATGCAGCATCGGCTTGTCAAAAGCCGGCGCGGCGTTATCGCCTCGGCCAAAGACCTCCACGCTGGCCACATAGGAATTGACGGAGATCACATCGCACCATTTTGCCGCCGCCTGCCACAGGGCCGCCGAATTGCGCAGGCTCTTGAAGCGACATCCCAAATAGAGCCTATGGGGCGCAACCGCTGCGACGGCCTCTTTGCACGCCTTGAAATAGGGCTCGTAATAGGCACTGTCGGAGGGGAAGGCCAGTTCGTTGTCGATGAAGAACCCAATGCACATCGGATCATTTGCCGCCTGCGCGCAAACGGACGCCCCATCTGCGACCTGAGCCGCCACAGCCGCCTTCATCTGCGCGGCGAAGGTTGCGTCCAGCGAATCGTAGAACCCGTTCGCCAGATACGGCAACCCAGACGGACGGGCCACCAACGTCAGCACATAGGGCTTGCGACCAAGCTTCGTCAGCGCGCCGTCCGACCAATTGCCGATCGTGTTCATTCCCCAGGAGTCCATCCGCCTGAGGACGAAGTCGTAGTAGTCTCCCGCCACGTCATCCTTGCCGAACTTACGACGCAGATTCCACGTGGGAAACGCCATGGCGCCTTGTGCGGCCGAGACATACCAGTCAGGATGCTCTCGGCCGTTAGGCGCGTCGCTGTCCAGCTTGACGACGTTGATGCCCACTGAATAGAAGAGATGTCCCTCTGGCGTCACCAACCACCATTTGCCGTTCACCTTTTCCGTGCGGAAATGTCCCGTGGCCGCCAGCTGCGGACCTTCCGCCCACCCGCCATAGTCATCCCAGCCCACAGGTTTCGGCCCGAAGGCCGCCGTCTCGCGCACGCGGTCTTCCCGCAGTTCTTCGTCATCGGTGACCTTGCCCTGCCACCGCCCGTGTGCATATTGTCCGTATTTGTCAACGAACGGCAGATATTTCGCCGCCGCCACGCGCCGCGCGTAGTCAGGCTCGCCCGACAGCCGCAGATTGCCCACCCGTACATGCAGGAGATCCGTGAACTGCCCCTCATACGGCCAGACCACGGCGAAGGAGATGTTCGTGACATGGTGCGTATCCAGAGTCTTGACGCCCTTGGCCGAAGCGGGGTGCGCATAGATGAAATCATGCGGCAGATGCACCCGCACGGTCGCCGCCTCAGCGGGATCAAGAGCCAAAGTGGAGGACGTCTCGCCCTCAGCCGTCTTGATCACCAGCGAGAGACGTTGCTGATGATCGGACAAATTGACCACATCTGCGGCCAGATAGCGCCCGGCGGAAAGATCGAAGCTGTCCTTCCCCGCCGGTGGCAATATCTGAAACCCAGAAGAGTACTCTGCGCTACGGCTCTTGAGCACAACAACACCCGCCGTCGGGAAAGACAGCCTGCCACTGGAGACGGCCACCACCCTATCCTGCGCAAACGAAAAATCGGTCGCCCCCGTCCCCATCAGGCTGAAGCCCATGAGGACCAAGGCGATCCGACCTGCAGACAAGGGGCGCATATTCATCAACGAATGATGATTGTGCAGCCCGCATTACGCTGGCATTCGAAGCATCCCACGTCAATGGCCTTGCCGAATTCGCGCGGATTGCCGGCGAGATCAACCGCAGGCGACAACGCCAATCCCTCCGCCGATCCCGCATTGGCAGCTGGTCCGCTGGCCAACAGCGTGAAATCGCCCGCCGCGTAGTTTCGGAAGATCGCGTTGACGTCCGCCACCCACAGGTTGCCCACACTCTTGGTGGACGAACCGGCGATCAGGACGTCATCCGTGATGTTGTACTTGTATTGGTAGTTGCTGCCGCCGTCATAACCCAGCTGCACGGAGGTGCACTTGCCACCCGCCTTCTCCGTCTCGACGTTGCCGACAACGAGATTGTTGCGCAAGATGCAATGCCACGACGTGCAGTAGATGCCGGCGGAATCGTCGGCGACGGCTCCTTCAACCGTGTTCGCGGCGATCGTGCAGTTCTCGACCGTGGTCCAGTCATTGCCGCCGCCAAAGCGGATACCGGCCGTGCCCGCCTTCACATCCCCCGTGGTGACGTAGCGGTTGCCGGTGATGAGCAGATTCGAGAGATGGGCGTTCTTCGCGCCGTACTCGATGAAGATGGTGCCGCCCGCGTAGTTCTTGTCGTTGGAGGTGCCCTGCATCACGTTGTTCGAGATGATGCAATGGGTGAGCACGGAGTTCTGCCCACCAATCACCACGGCGCCGCCGGCGGCGTTGCCGTTGCTGGCCAGAGCCAAGCCCCCGCGGATCACGCAGTTCGAGACGATGGCGCCGCCCGCCACGCGCAGATTGCCGCCCCAGTGATTCTTCACGCAGCCATTCTCAATCGTCACATTGGCGATCGAGGCCCCCGCATTGTTCAGCTCAAGCGTGCGATGATAATAGGTGTCGGGATTGCCGTTCGTGTTGCGGATGATGACATCTTCCGGCGTCGCCCCCGTGCCGATGAGCGTCAACGCCTTGGAGATGGAGGTCTGATCCCCCGACTCGTAGACGCCCGCGCCGAGATAAAGCGTATAACCGTCATAGGCGGCCGAGATGGCGTCCTTCAGCTTGGCGTAGCCCGTCTCGGGTGTGTCGTACGGAAACGCGGCGTTGGCGTTGCCGGCATTCACGTAGACATGCGTGGAGGCCACATGCACGTACCCTTCATAGGTCATCTCCGCCGATTCCTCCTCACAGGCGTTCCGGGCCGTGATCCTGACCGTGTACACGCCGGGATTGGCGTAGGCATGCTGGATGGAAAGCGCCGAAGTCGTCTCATTCGTCGATCCATCGCCAAAGTCGTAGGTGAAGGCGACGTTCTCGGGCGAGGCGGAATGCTCTGACGCATGCACAAACGTCACCACCGACGGCGCCCATGCGCAGCTGTACGCCGCCGATTCGATGCGCACGCTCATGTCCTGCTTCTGATATTCATAGCATCCGATGTCGATCGTGCCGCTCATGCGCGGATTGCCGTCCAGATCCGTGGCCGAGGCCGCCGCGCCACGGGGATCGGCACCACCCTGGTCAACCGCGGAACTGTTCTCAAGGAGCCGATAGTCACCCTCGGCATAATTGGCGAAGTCATCCGCGGAGATGATGACGAGCGTGGGATAGGACTCCAGTGACATGGAGCCCGTAGCCGTCGCGCAATTGAGGAAATGGGCGGAACTGGAGTTGGGCTGATTGCCCGACCAATCCTTTGGCGTGACACCATCATCCCCCGTATTGCCGAAGATGAGGCAGTTGTAGAGATGCTGCGTCGCGCTCCAGGCCCACATTCCGTATTTCTGGTTGTTGACGACAGTGAGGTTATAGAGATAGGATGTGGCCGCCATCAGCACGCCACCGCATGCCGATCCCTCGATCAGCGTGTCCTCGACTGACGCGGACGCGCTGTTGACGCAGAGGCTGCCGCTATTGTAGCTCTCGCCGACGCCGCCCTTGAGGTGGCACCGTGAGACCTTCCCCGAGCTGTCCACATAGACATTGGCACCCTTCTTGTCCTTGGCCGAGACCGTGCCATCGTAGACATACGAATCGGAGAGTGTGCCGGCGCCGTTCATGCGGATGTTGCCGCCGTCATTGGTCGCCGTGCCGCCGTAGATGGTGCAGTTCTCGATCTTGCCGGAATACTGGTAGATGTTGCCGCCGACATTGCTGCTCGTGCCACTATGGATGATGCAGTTGCGCAGCGTGCCTTTGTCGAGGTAGATGTTGCCGCCACGTTTCGTGGCGCGACCGCCGAAGATCTCGCAATTCAGCACCAGCGCATTGTCATTGTTGACGTAGAGGTTGCCGCCCTCCGCGTTGGAACTGCCGTTCTTCACACTGCCGTCTTTAATGACACAGTCCACAAGCGTGCCGCCATTCATCTCGATGGCGCCGCCCTTGTCGGCCTTCTGCGTCGATTCGCCGATGATCGTCATGTTCGTCACCATCGGCGCGGCGGACGAGTTCATGCGCAATGTGCGATAGACCCCGCCGGACTGGATAATGACCTCGTCGCGCGTGGCGGCATCGCCAATGAGGTTCGCCTGAAGATCAAAGCCGTACTGCTTATTGGTCGTGTAGGTGCCCGGCTTCACGTAGATGTTGTTGCCGGCCGTGGCGCCACCTTCGTCAAAGGCCTTGT
>JAKSOW010000121.1 GCA_024405395.1 Kiritimatiellia bacterium
GTGGGTGTACAGCGATTGCGGACAAGCACCGCGTGCAGGTGACGCGCTGCGACAAAGACGGCAAGCAGACGAAGACGCGTGTTGATTTAATTGAGATCGGTGAAGAAGGGCGCCCAGACAAGGATATGTTGCTGAAGGCAGGCGATGTCATTTGGGTCCCTATGAGCTGGTATTGAGTTTTAGTTTACAACAATCAGGAATACAAAGGAAACGAGAGGAACAGCCATGAAAAAAGTCTTGACGGCAATGGCGATGGCATGTGTGGCGGTTGCGTCGTTTGCGGCGGAGATGCCGCGTAGCGAATGGCAAGCCAAGATTGGCGAGAGTGCGCAGAATCCTACCGTGCTCAAGCAGATCATCGGGCAGCTTTCGCCGACGAATCAGGTTGCGTTTCTGGCGGAAGTCAACGAGGCCATCTCCAAGATGCCGGGATCTGACGAGCAGAAGGCGGCGATGTTCCTTGACGCCAACCGTGCGGCTGTGGCTGGTGCGACGGCGGATAACCGCGCGACCGTGCTGGCCGAAGTCTTCGCGACGGTTCCGCCGGAATACTTGACCGTTGTCAACGAAAGCTTTGCTTCGGATCTTTTCAACCGGAACGCCAATCCCTCCAAGCCGATGTCGGATGCGGATTTCAAGGCTTTGGCGACGGCTACGATGGCGAAAATTGTCGAGCGGTGTGCCTCTGCCGAGAACTCGGCGGTGCGTGATGCGTTTGCTGCGTTGATGTTTGAACGCGCTGCGGGTGGTTCTCCCGCTGATTTGCGTGACGCGCTTGTTTCCACCTTGCCGGCAGGTGCGCAGGAGTCCGCCAGTACCGAATGGATTCCGGCCGCCATGGGTGAGGGCCGTGAGAAGTCCTATGACGCCATGTTGGGCGCTTCGGGTGCCGGCGATGAGCCTGATCATGCTGCGGCTCTTGCCTTGGTTTCGGGTCAGCTTGGCCAGGCGGTTCTCGCCGACATGCAGAGTGGCGCGGCTGCTTCCTCTAGTGGCCTTTCTGGGGCGGCGTTCGCTGCGCCTGGCATCGTCGGCACGTCGACTGTCCTTGATCAGCCTGGGTCGGGGCTTGATCGTGTTCCGCGCGCCCATGTCTTCAGTAAGACGGCGGTTGGTCGTGATGCGGACGGGAATCGCCTTTCTGAATCTCAGGACAATCCCTATTACACCGGCAAGCATCGTGGCGATAGTAGTGCCGCAGGCGGCGAGCATGAGGCCCCCAAGTATCCTGGGCAGTATTGACGTTGGCATTTGAACCCATTGAATTCCTCAAGGAGAGCTTCCAATGAACATGAAAATCACCAGTTTCTCGGCGATGGCCGCTTTGGCGACCTTGACGGCTATGGCAGGAGAGAGTGTTGCGGATAAGCCAACAGGTTTTCGTTTCTTCAACAATCACCTCACCATCAAGCCGTATGTGTCTTTGGCGTATACGTATGACTCCAACATTGACACAGCGAAGCATGCGACTGACGATAGCATTTTCATGGTGAGTCCCGGAGCTGATTTCGAGTGGAAGGGTGAGCGGTGGAATCTCGTGGGGTCACTCTGGTATCGCTACAATGCCTATTGCGACTATAACGACGAAATGGGTGAAAACAGCTATGGTGAGTCCTTGAAGTACAATTGGACGACTTCCAAGCCGGGTGAAAAGGGGTGGTCGCTGGCGTTGGCCGAGCGTTACAGCTATATTGCGCAGAGCGATAGCTTGACTTCGGGTGATGGCCGCGGTATTTGGCGTGATCGTGAACGCGTGGATATTACCGGTGCCTTGGAGCGTCGTTTTACCGAGCGCTGGCACGCGGATCTCCAGGGTCAGTATGACTGGCTCGACTACAAGAACGATACGGGCAAGTATGCCCCGCTCTACGGGTGGCAGGAGTATTCGGCTGGTCTTGAGGCGGGTTTTGCCGCGTCCAAGTGGACGGATCTGTTGCTTGCCGGCGGTTATAGCGGCTACCGCCAGAAAGCGGGTCACGGCGGCTATCGTAGCTACAGCAACGACAGCCAGGTCTGGACGGCTATGGCCGGTATTGGTACTCATGCCACGGAGAAAATCCAGTATCGTCTCTTGATGGGTTGTTCCTGGTTGGAATATGGTGGCCGCTCTGGGGCTGATTCGGGCTGGACCTATCAGCTTTCCGGCAACTGGCGTGTGACCCGTCAGCTCCAGTTCTCGGTGCTCGGTTCGAGCTATTACCAGCCGAACGAGCGTACTTGTGGCTCGGCTGTTAAGGTCTACGCCATTTCTGCTGGCGCGTCCTATTTGACGTTAGGCGACAAGCTGAATCTCAACGCCAATGTGGCGTTCCGTTTGGAGGATAACGTCTATTCGGATCGTTATATGGCCTCAGGCAACGACTACGACGAAGAGATCCTCTCGATTCGTCTTGGCGCGAATTACACGATCAATCGTTGGATGTCTGTCTTCGCCAATATTATGTGGGAAGAGGAGTGGTGCAATGACCACGACGAATACGACTATGATCGTTTCCGTGGTACGATTGGTATCCGCTTCCACTATTGATTGCGCGGAGGCGCGTTGGACAGGTTGAATGATCCGCAAGGTCATTTCTAAATTCGGGTTGGCGGCTCACCTTGGTTTGTTGGCCGCCTTCCCTGTTGTTTTCGCCCCTTATCTTTCGTCAGAAACACTAGGGCAGGCGACTTTATGGATGTCGCTTTTTGCTTTTTTGTGGATTTGGGCGGA
The DNA here is from genome assembly GCA_024405395.1 of Kiritimatiellia bacterium. Classification (GTDB taxonomy): domain Bacteria; phylum Verrucomicrobiota; class Kiritimatiellia; order RFP12; family UBA1067; genus RGIG6720. The sequence continues at coordinate 2,711 of JAKSOW010000121.1, forward strand.
GCCATCGGTTCGGGCTGGTGAACATTCTTGTGATTCTCGATGCCGGGTCCTGATGTCCATTGTCAAGGATCCCGTGTTCTATTTCTGCCTTCTTTTGGTTGCGTATGCGCTTGTGAGATGGTGGAATTCTGGCATAGCCGTCTGGTATGACAGCGAGCAGTCGAAATGGCTTGTTCGTGAGCCAACCGCAACGGTTATGCCCGCCTCTGCAGGCAATTCGGGCTTTCTGCCGTTGGCTGCCGCAGTGGCGTTGTCCGTCTTTCTGGTTGGTGCGCGGCATGCGTTGGGGCTTCAGGCTCGCGTTTTCTGTGGATTGACCGCTACATTTCTGGTTGGCGTGGGTGGGCTAATTTCTGCCGTCCTCGCTTGCCTGGGAAAGAATGCGTACCTTGCCAGCAGTGCCACGGCGGGACTAGCCGATGTTCCGCTGCTGGGAACAGCATTTGGATTGTTTCTTCTGCTTTCGGTTGTTTTCGGCATGGATGCCGAGGGGCGTAAGTGGTCGGCCGCGCGTCTTCCTTTTGTTGTGGCGGTAGGAGGATCCTCGGCGGGGCTTGTCCTTTTTAGTCCCCCGCTCATTGCGGCTCTTCATCTGCTGGTCGTCCTGCTTTTCCTTGTTTTCTCTACAGTGTATTGTGCTCGTGTGGGTTCTATGGGCAGCGTGGCGCGCGGAATTGGGCTGGTTGTTCTGGGGCTCTCGGTCCCTGCGCTTCTGTTGATGGGGTTAGCTTCGCCTGAATTGCAGCAGGTGAAACTCCAGGGGCTTGATGTTGAGCTTGCTTTCCCTTTGGAATACAAATCGCTCCATCAGGTGCTTTCGCGAATTGCCAAGGAGATGTGGATGGAGCGTCCCTGGTTGGGTGTGGGGGTTGGCGCCTACGGACTGCACGCACCATTCTTGGCGGTCAAGGCCGACTGGGCCGTCATTCCGCCGCATCCACAATTTGCGCTTAGCGGTTATTGGACATTGCTGGCCGAACGGGGCATTATCGGGTGCGCCCTGTTGTTCTTGTGTGTGGCGCTTCTGCTGTGGTCCTGGGGGCGGCGTTTGTGGGAGGCATTCCGCTATCTGCATCACAATGATGATGCGGACGTCTTTCTTTTTGCCTGTCCTCCCGTTGTTTGGACGGCGCCATTTGTGTGCGTTCTGGTGGCGCTTGAGCTTCTGATCTCACCGCTCTTCAACTCAATAGCGTCAGTTTTCGCCTTTGTCGTTTCGCTTGCTTTGTCGGCGGCGTCATTCCCACGTGATCCCAAGGCATCGACGCCAGAACCCTCGCAAACCTCTCTGAATCAAGGAAAATAGTCATGGCCTCCGATGGTACGCAATATGGGAAGCAGCCGTTGTACTACGGTTCATCAAAGAAGTCGCCGCTCTACTATGGAACGGCGAAGACCCCGTTGTACTACGGTGGCACTGCTGCTGGAGCGAATTATGGAACCGCTCCCTATTACTATGGGGGAAGCTATGGTGGCGCTGCACCGGCGCAGGATGCTGATTCCATAGTCGGCACAATCACGATCAGTCGCGTTCTTCGCGTCATCGCCCAGCGCTGGATCTCGGTCCTGGTGTTTCTACTCATAGGCCTGGTTGCGGCATTCGCGGTCTATCGCATCTCGCCGACCATTTACGAGGCTAAGAGCGAATTCACGATGGACATGCGTCGGTCCTCCAACGTCGGAAACGGCATATCGCAGATGGACATGCCTGATTATGGCTCGTCCTACGAAGAAGTGTTTAATACGCGACTCTCGGATTGGCGTTCGGATAAGATCGTCACCAAGATCATCCAGCAGTACCGCGCCAACTATCCCGCATCGACAGTTACGGACGCCGAGCTGGTCTCCACGCTCGGGGCTTCTGAGCTAGAGCTCATTCGCCATTCGCGCCTGATCACGATCAGCATCCGCTCTCGGGTGCCGGCGATTGCGGCAGCGCTCGCCAATGCCTATGCCGAGGCCATCGAGTCGTTTACGGATGATGAGAACAAGATCCGTTGTGACAAGGCCGTGGCGCAAATCCACGAGGCAGTGGACAAGCAGCGGCGTGCTGACGAGAAGGTTGCCAAGGCTTTGTTGGATTTCCGTACGGCCAACAAGATTGACAACCTCCATTCGGAGCGTGACATTCTTCAGCAGTCGTTAACGAAGACCACGTCGGATATTCTGGCGCTCGAAACCGAGGTTACGGCTGCGGCAGAGTGGGAAAAGGTGCTGGAGGCCGCGCAGGAGACGCCCGAGGACTTCGGTGCCTTGCCGACGGCAGTTCCCCGTTCCTCGGAGATTGGCGCGTCCTACTCAAAACTCCAGGAAGCCAAGCTGGAACATGGAGCCTTGCTTGCGAAGTTCACCAAGAACCACCCCGAAGTGAAGGCCAAGGAGAAGGAGCTTGAAGTCTTCAAACGGCAATTTGTCGAAGCCGTCAGCCGCGCTCTGGCTACCGCCAAGGGTAACTTGGCTGCCTACAAGAATCAGTTGGCTGTCTTCAAGCAGAAAAACGAGAAGCAGCGTGTGGACTTGGCCACAATCGAACAAAAGATCGTGCAGGCCGAAGCGGGACTTCAGCAGCTGGAGCGCGAGAAGGACGTCTCGTCGACGCTGTACAAGGATCTGTTGCAGAAGGAGAACGAGGCGCGCATCGCCGCCGAGGCGAACAATGAGATTGTGCGTGTCGGCCGTCCCGCGCTCGTGCCTTCCAAGCCGGTGTTGCCCAACCCCGTGATCATCTTCGCCGCAGGTGCGGCTCTGTCGCTTGCCCTGGGTCTGCTTTTCGTGTTGGTTCTGGATCATCTGGAGGACACCATCGTTTCGCTGTCCGACATTGAGGGCCGTCTGGGGCTTAAGGTTCTGGCTGTGCTGCCGCATATCCGCCGCAAGAAGCGCGAGCAGGTGGCGAAGTTCATTCAGGAGAACAAGTATTCGCAGTTCGCTGAAGCCATGGCCGGTCTGCGCAACATGCTGGATTCGCCGCGGTATCAGGCCACCAGCCAGGTGATGCTGCTGATGTCCACGCAGCCCGGTGAAGGCAAAACCATCACTTCCTGCTCTCTGGCCATCTCTTCGGCACAGGCCGGGAAGAAGACGTTGCTTGTTGATTTCGACTTGCGTCGTCCGCGTCTGGCGCGCGTGTGGGGCATCAACCCTGACATGGAGCATTCGTTCTCGCATGCGTTATCGCAGAAGAGTCGAATCGATTTCTCGACATTGCCCATGGACAGTGGCGTCGAACACCTCGAGGTCATTGTTTCGCTGCCGCCCGACAATGTCAATCCGTCGTCGATCATGGGTTCGGCAATTGTGCCGGAATTCTTCAAATGGGCGCGTGAGAACTATGACCGCGTCATCATCGATTCGCCGCCGTTTGGCATTGTGGGCGATGTGATGACATTGGCTTCGCTTGTGGATTCGGTGATGATCATGTGTTGCCCTGACCGTACTCACTTCAAGCCCATTCAGCACGCGGCCCGTACGTTGGGTGAGTCGGGTGCCACGGTCATTGGCATTGTCGTTAATGACGTCGAGATGGGCGGCTCGGGCAGTGCGTTCACTCCAGTTGGCCACTCGTATGGTTATGGCTACGGATATGGCGGCTACCGTGCATACGGCGCGTATCGTCCTTATGGTCCTATCAAGGACAAGAAGGGGTCTGAAGCCAAAGCTGGTGCCGACCAGAATGGCGTAGGCACGGCGGAAGTTGCCGGTGAGAAGGCGAATGCAAAGCCTGATGACGAAGGCACCCCCATTGGTTCTGTGCCTCCGCCGAAGCCGCCGAAGCCGAGCCCGGACATCACCGATGAAGCGTAATCGTGCCATCGTCACGGGAGGGGCGGGCTTCATAGGCTCCGCCCTTGCGCGTCGCCTGATTGGCGAGACGCAGGTTCAGGTGCTGGTCATAGACAAGCTCACCTATGCGGGTGTGCCTGAATCTCTTCAGAAGATAGGTCTTGATCCGCAGACGCTTCAGTCTGCCAATCCTCGGCTTTCGTTTCTCAAGGCGGATATTTGTGACCAGGAAGCAATGGATGCTGCGTTTGCGACATTCAAGCCTGACACGATTTTCCATTTGGCGGCGGAATCGCATGTGGATCGATCCATTGATGGTCCAGGTGAATTCATCCGCACCAATGTGACGGGGACGGCTACGTTGTTGCAGGCCGCATTGGCCTATTGGCGTACGCTCCCCGAGCCTGCGAAATCCGATTTTCGTTTTCAGCACATCTCGACAGATGAGGTCTATGGTTCGCTCGGAGAGAAGGGTTTTTTTACGGAGCGGACGCCGTATGCCCCGCATTCGCCCTATTCGGCCTCCAAGGCTGCCAGCGACCACCTGGTGCGCGCCTGGCATGATACATACGGCTTGCCCGTTCTCATCACAAATTGCTCCAACAATTATGGCCCCTACCATTTCCCCGAGAAGTTGATTCCATTGGTGATCCTCAATTGTCTGGACGGCAAGCCTCTCCCTGTCTACGGGAAAGGGGCGAATGTGCGCGATTGGCTTTTCGTGGACGATCATGCGGCAGCGCTGATGTGCGTCAATGAGAAAGGCCTCCCCGGTGAAACGTATAATGTGGGCGGCCACAACGAGCGCACGAATCTCGAGGTCGTGCAAACCATCTGCCGCATTCTCGACGAGCTCCGTCCGCGTGATGACGGTTCAAAGTACGAGTCGCTCATAACCTACGTCGCGGATCGGCCGGGACACGATCTCCGTTATGCCATTGACCCCGCCAAACTGACGGACGAATTGGGCTGGAGCCCCACGCGTACCTTCGATACGGGCATTCGCGAAACGGTGCAATGGTATCTGGAAAATGAGTGGTGGTGGGGCCCCATTCACGCGAAGCGGTATTCAGGAGAGCGATTGGGGAAGGGATGACATGGAACTTACGCTGCCGATAGCCGCCCATCCTCTGAGTGGAGATGTTACCGTTCCGGGGGACAAATCCCTGGCGCATCGGGCTGCGCTCTTTGCGGCGCTGGCCGAGGGGGAATCTGTCGTCTCAAACTATCCTGACAGCGGCGTGACGCGTGCCATGCGCGGAGCCTTGGCGTCCTTGGGTGTGCCGTCCTCTCTGGAACAGGGGGTGCTTCGTGTCGTGGGGAACGGTTATCGGCCGTTCCCGAATGTCGGCGCCACGGCCTATTGCGGGAATTCGGCAACGACTTTTCGTCTGCTGGCGGGCGTAGTCGCGGGCACGGGTTCCTGCGCCACGCTGGATGGCAGTGCGGGGTTGCGCAAGCGGCCGATGGATCGCATTGTTGATCCATTGCGCCAGATGGGCGCCGTGATTCAGGCAACGCCTGGTGTGGCGGCGGATGGCCGTAACGTCAGTTGTGCGCCCTTGACCTTTGGCGCGGGGCATCTCCATGCGGTGGACTACACGCTTCCTGTGGCCTCGGCGCAGGTGTTGAGCTGTCTGCAGCTGGCCGATCTCGGGGTGAGTGGCGAATCGCATTTCACGGTGCCGGGGCCCGTGCGTGATCACACGGTGCGCATGCTCGCGGCCATGGGCGGCAAACCTCCATTAAAGCCGCTTCATGCCGTGTTGCCCGGCGACATCTCGTCTGCGGCGTTTCTGTTTGCCGCTGCGGCGATTGTCCCCGGAAGCCGGATCACGGTCACTGGAATTGGCGTCAACCCCACGCGCACGGGCATTCTGGACATCCTGGCCCAGATGGGCGCACAGGTCTCTTACGCAAACGAACGCATGGAGATGGGCGAGCCAGTCGCCGACGTCACGTTGTCGGCGGCGCCGCTTGCAGGCATCACGATCGCCGGTGATCTTGTGGTGCGCACCATCGACGAATTCCCTGCATTGGCCGCTGTTGCGGCGTTTGCCGAAGGGGACACGGTGGTGCGTGAGGCGCGCGAGCTGCGCTACAAGGAGTCTGACCGCATTGCCGCCATTGTCACGCAATTGCGGACGTTGGGTGCAGACGCGGAGGAGTACCCCGATGGGTTCCGGATTCGTGGCGGTACGCTGAAGGGCGGAACGGCTCATGCCAATGGTGACCATCGGCTGGCAATGTCAATGGCGCTATGTGGTCTGCGTGCCCCCGTGACCGTCGAAGGCGCGGAAATCCTCAACGAATCGTTCCCGTCCTTCGTGCCTACGCTACAGGCGCTTGGGGCCGGACGTTGATTCGCTTCCCCCAGTTTGCCTTCGGGCGCTATCTGCTATGTGCGATTGTGCCGGGATTGCTGGTCTCGGTCATAGGGGTGGCATTGCTTGTCTGGGAAGGGCGTCAGGCCGCCCAGAAAACCGAGCAGATGCAGGATGCCTGTGCGCTTAACGCCATTGACGAGATTCGCGAGATGGTTCGGGATGCAGGCGAAGATATCTTTGCACGTCACGCCGCGTTTGAGTCCTTTGCGACGAATGCTGCAAATGGTGTCGAAAGCCCTGCCGCAAGGTTGGACCATGTGTTCACCGCCAGTCCCGTGGGGGCCTTCGTCTGGGTACCTAAAAAGGGGTTGCTTTGGCAGTCTGGACTTGGTTCATCACTGCAGGCGCGGCTTGGTGCGCGCCTGACCTGGAACGCATGGGCCACATCGGGTAAGCATCCACCGCGCCGCGCCGTGAACAGGGTGATTGCCGAGAACCGGTCTTATTATCTGCTTTGGGGACGTGTGGCCAACGAGATATATGGGTTCATCTTCACCGATCCACCCGTGGCGGTAGTGACGCATACATGGCTGTGGTTGGCGGCAGCATTGCTTGTCGGCGCATTGACTGCTCTTTTGATCTATGAGGCTGTGCGACTTTGGCGGTCTGCGGAACATGCACGCCGCGACGATGCGCTGAAGACGCGTTTCGTCTCAGACGTCACGCACGAACTCAAGACGCCGCTTGCCGCCATGGGATTGTGGCTGGACATGCTGATGGGTGGTCGGATTGCGTCGCCGGAACGCAGGGCTCATGCCCTTCAGGTGGTGGCGGATGAGAAAAACAGGTTGCTGCGTCTGGTTGAGTCGCTGCTGGACTTCACACGTCTGGAGGCTGGACGGCGTCAGTATGAACTGACCGCTGTGGACTTGGGACAGTCCGTGCGCGACGCCGTGGCGCTTCTGAGTGGCGATTTCCCGCCTGATGGTGTACGTGTCGATGCCACGGATGGCCTTTTCGTGCGTGCTGACAAGGATGCGGTTCGCGAAATCCTGCTCAATCTTCTGGGAAATGCCGCCAAATACGCCGCGGAGTGCGGACTGGTGGAGGTGACGGTCCAGCATCGCGGTGAACATGGCGTGGTGATTGTCGCCGATCGTGGCCCTGGTTTGTCTTCAGAGGCTCTGCGTCATGTCTTCGAGCGATTCTATCGGGCCGAGAACACCACATCGCGTGCCAAAGGGGGGTTCGGCCTTGGACTGCCCATTTCCCGGGGACTGGCGCGTGGTATGGGCGGCGAGCTTGCCGCAGCCGCACGGGACGGCGGTGGCTGCACGTTCCTGTTGGAACTGCCTGCTGATTTGTGATATAATACGAACTCTCAACTGAAAGGTATGCAGATGAAGATCATCGACATGAAATGCGTCAAGGGATTCATGCAGCTCGCCCAGGATTCTGTGGACAAGGGCTGGCATGAGATGAACGGCGGAAACCTGAGCTACCGCATGACGGAAGCCGAGGCGGCGAACGTCAAGAAAGAGTGCAAGAAGCCGACTTCCGACTGGATGGAAATCGGCGGCAGCGTGCCGAAGCTCGGCGGTCAGTTCTTCATCGTGACGGGCACGACGCGCTTCATCCGCAATGTGACGCGTGACCCCGCCAATGCCTTTGGCATCACCGAGATCGACGCCACCGGCACCAAGTACCGCATTTGGTGGGGGCTCGAGGACGGCGGCCGCCCGACCAGCGAATTCGCGCCGCATCTGCGCTGCCATGAAATCCGCATGGAGAAGACCGATGGCGCCAACCGCGTCATCTACCACTGCCACCCGCCGGCCGTGATCGCGCTCACCTTCATTCTCCCGCTTACCGACAAGGCCTTTACGCGCACGTTGTGGAGCGCCATGACCGAATGCCCCGTGATCTTCCCCGAGGGCGTCGGCGTCGTCAAGTGGATGGTGCCGGGCAAGGACGACATCGCCCGCGCGACGCAGAAGCTGATGGCCACCTACAACTGCGCAATCTGGGCGCATCATGGCGTGTTCTGCGCCGGCGCTACGTTCGACAAGGCTTTCGGCCTGATGGAAACGGTCGTGAAGTCCGCCGACATCGCGCTCAAGGTGATGTCCACGGGCAAGAAGGTGCGTCAGACCATCACCACGGACGACATCAAAAAGATCGCCAAGGACTTCAAGCTCACGCTCAACGAGAAGTTCCTGTAAGTTTCCCAGTCAGCAACCCCATACCCCACGAGGAGATCGCCCATGAACCAAGCTGAAAAAGAGCGTCTCGCCCGCGTCGGCAAGACCTTCAACGCGAAGAAGTACATCCAGGAGGAGATTGACGCCATCCGCGCGCAGGTCGGCGACAAGAAGGTGCTGCTGGCGATGTCCGGCGGCGTCGACAGCTCCGTGTGCGCCGTTCTGCTCCACAAGGCCATCGGCAAGCAGCTGACGTGCGTTTTCGTCGACCACGGCTGCATGCGTCTCAACGAGGCCAAGGAAGTCAAGAAGGTCTTCAAGGGCAAGTTCGGCATCAACCTCATTCAGATCGACGCCGAGAAGCGCTTCCTCGACAAGGCCAAGGGCGTCACCGACCCCGAGACGAAGCGGAAGATCATCGGCGGCGAGTTCATCAAGGTCTTCGCCGACGTCGCGCGCGACCTCAAGAAGAAGTACGGCGACATCGAGTTCCTCGGCCAGGGCACGATCTTCCCCGACATCATGGAGTCGGGCGTCGGCGGCCACAAGGCCGTCAAGGCCCACCACAACGTGGGCGGGCTGCCGAAGGACATCATCTTCAAGGGGCTCGTCGAACCGGTCAAGTACCTCTACAAGGACGAGGTCCGCAAGGTCGGCAAGCTTCTCGGCA
>JAKSOW010000122.1 GCA_024405395.1 Kiritimatiellia bacterium
GATCCAACAAGGAATTCAGGGCCCGCATCGACGAGGCCTTCGAGACGCAGAAGACACGCGACGAGGCGAAGCAGGGCCTCATGCAGGTCGATACGCACACGCTCAAGCTCATCGACGAGGCTGTGTGAGGAAAGTCTGCAGGGACTTCAGGAAAAGTCCGCGGGCAGACGAAAAAGTCCGCTGGAGATTTCGGAAAGTCTTCGGGGTGGAGCACGATGCCTCCCACACCAACCAACTAACCAACCAGGAAAGGAAACATCATGAAGCTGAGCATCAACTGGAGAGAAATCGGAATTCAGATCCTCAAGGCCATTTGGCCCGTCATCGCCGGGGCGCTTACGGGCGCGACTGTCGTGATAGCCACGGGCTGCACGTCTATGGCCACCCAGCCACGCGGCCAGACCACCGAGATCATCGCTTACGGCATCCCCGCCATCGCCTGGATATCCAACTCCTCGCAAATGGCAGAAAATTATGGTGGGGACACGAATGCCCCCACCAATGCCATCAAGCAAGTCGTACCCGTCACTACCGTGATCGGGAAGTAATCACTTATTTTTCCGCAGCCCGAAGCCGCCGTCAGCCTTCATCTGGCGGCGGCAGGGCATCCTCTTCCGGCACCTTGAGGCATTCAGCCTTCTCCATGCGCTTTCCGCGTCGATTCTCCAATCGCACATGGAGGTCGATCAGCTTGTTGGCGGACTTGGCGATCGTCTGCGCATGCGGTGCATCCACCAGCACGCCGCGCGCCTTGTCATAAGTCTTCTGAAGCCCCGTCAGCGACGCCCCCAATTCCTCAAAGGTCATCAGGAAGCCATTCATGCGGGTAAGCAGTTCGCGCGCCGTCTTGACGATTTCCTCCTGGTTGCGCGCCTCCTTCTCGTGCTGCCAGGCCAGATACACAAGGCGAAGATAGGCCAGAAGCGTCAGCGGCGTAACGAGAATCACGTTGTTGTCGGCCGCATGCTTCCACAGCGACGGCTCGGCCTTGAGCGCTTCCAGCAGCGGCGCCTCGTAGCCCACGAACATGGCGGTGACCGGCAGATAGTTCCTGTCCTTGTGCTCTTCCGCGAACACCTTGGGGTAGCGTTTCTTCGCCAGCTGGTCGATCTTCTCCCGCACACGCGCCACATGCTCGGCCAGCAGGGTCGCCCGCGCCGACTCGTCCGTGGCCTCAACATACTGGAAATACGCCGTCAGCACCACCTTGCTGTCGATGATCAGCCACCGGTTCTCCGTGTCGCACACCTGCGCATCCGGACGGTCTGCATCCGTCCCCCGCTGCAGGAAGAAGTTGACGTTCTCCTCCAGGCCCGCCTGACGCAGCTTCTCCGCCAGGATCTCTTCACCCTTGCGCCCCTGGAAACGCGTGTTGGAGGAAAGCGCCTCCGTCACGCCGGAGAGCTCCTTGGCAACGTCACTGATGCGCCCCACGTCCTTGCCGATGGCCTCGGCCAGCTTGGCGTGCTCGGTCTGCGTCTTCTCCGTGGCCGACTTCAGCAGCTCCACCTGGTCCCGCAACGGCTTGAGAACGGTCTCAAGCTGCAGCGCATTGGTCTTCGTCAGGTCGCCGCTCTGGGTTTTGAGCGTCTGCGCCGCCAGATTGGCGAACTGCTCCTTCAGGGTCTGCACGGCCTCGGCGAAAGAGCGCTCCTTCTCCTGGAGAAAACGCGCCACCTCTTCGTTCTTTTCGCGCAGCACCTTCGCCTGCAGAGCGTCTCGATCAGCCAACAGCTTCGCGCAGGCGGCGTCTTTAGCCGCCAACGCCTCCTCCGCGGACTTTCTGGCGGCGGCGATGGCCTCGACCTTGGCCTGGTCGGCGGCCGCCAGCAGCCTCTGGCAGGCGTCGTCCTTTTCGGCAAGGGTGCGCGCGCAGGCGGCATCTTTGTCCGCCAGGCGCGTCTGCATGTTCTCTTCGCGAACAGACACCGACGCCTTGACGCGCTCCAGCTCGGCCGTCAGCCGCACCACGTCGCCGACCGCACCCACGGCCTGCCCCTTGGCACGCACCAGCAGCAGAATCAGGGCGACCAGCGCCGCCAACGTCATTCCCAGCAATCCCAGCAAAATGTACATCATCGTTCCCATCCCCATTCCGTTGATTCCCTGGTCCGCATCATTTCCCCGCGCCTGCGGATGCTCGCGGATGGGCCTTTGCGTACTCGTCCTTCAATCGCTCCACGGAGACATGCGTATAGATCTGGGTGGAGGACAGCGAGGCGTGTCCCAGCATCTCCTGTACGCTGCGCAGATCGGCCCCCGCATCCAGCAGATGGGTGGCAAAACTGTGGCGCAGCTTGTGCGGCGTGAGATCCTCCGGCAAACCCGCCACGGCCAGCCAATGCTTCATCCGGCGCTGCGCATCCCGTGGCCTAAACGGAAGCCCCCGCTCATTCAGGAAGATACGCGTAGCGTCCGAATCTCCGTCAGGCCACATCTCCGCCGCCTGGGCTCGCAACGCCCGAAGCGCATTCAAGGCGTGCGACCCGAGGATGCAGAGGCGCTGCTTGGCGCCCTTTCCCATTACGATCACGCCACCAGTCTCGAAGTCGATCTGGCCCCAGTCCAACGGCACCACCTCCGAAATTCGGCATCCCGTGGAATAGAGCGCCTCGAAGAAGGCGGCGTCGCGAAGATGGGCATAGGCCTGCTGTGCCGTGTCGGTCCCCAGGCGGCGCAGCTCCTCCAGCTCACGAACGGGAGCCTCGAGGAAACGCCGGGCCTCCTCAACGGTGAACACCTTCGGCAAGGGCTTGGCGAGCTTTGGCCCGCGCACGCCGGCGAAGGGATTGTCCAGCATCAGTCCCTCACGCACGAGGAAACGGAAGAACGTCCGCAGGGACGCCAGCTTCCGCCGCGTCGTGCCCGGGCTTGCCCCGTCTTTGGCAAAGGCCATCAGGAAGGCACGGGCGTCTTCCGGGCTGACGCGCATCCACTCAAATGGCGCGCTTACCTCCACCCCCCAGCGGAAGGCGACGAACTGCGCCAGATCCTGCGCATACCCCTGCTCCGTGAGGGGCGAGGCATTGCGCTCGGCGAGGAGATAGGACCGGAAACTCTTGATCGCCGGATCCATCTCCGCCGACGGATGGGTCACGAGCGCCGTGACGCCCTCCGACGCTTCACCACGCGCTCTGCGCGCGCGTCCGCACGAGCATCCGCCTCGGCCGTACCGGCGCGGGGCGTCTCCGGCATGTTGACGAGCCCCAGGCGTTCGGCGTTCGCATCAAAGTCCGGAATCTGCGCGCGGTAGTTAACGAGGATGCGGCGCAAGGCCGCCACCTGACGCGGCGAAAGCGAACTGCGCCGCGCATACTGGTCCTGCAGCGATTTCACGAACCCATGGTCGTCGTACGTGCGGCGACCGCGATGGGCAGGCTCCTTCCACTCGGCAATGCCGTCGGCCATCTTGAGAAGCTCCGGCACGGCCGGGTCGACGGGGGCGATTTCGAACCCGCCCGGCACATAGGGCGCCAAGCGCGTGCGCACATTCTCGGCATCCGACAGCGCGCCCGCGTTTTCGCCGACGGCCCGCGCCAGAATGGAGAACTGCTTCTCCGAAAGGAGCTTACCGCGGTCAACCTGCTCGCGCAGCGAATTGAGGAACGGGTTCTTCGTCATGCCGCCGATGCGGTCGATGGTGAGGAAACACCACTTCACAAGGTCCATCGGCGGCGCGTTGCGGGCCTTGTCAAGCTCAGGTCCATAGCCCAGGTCGCGCAGCCGCGCCTCCCCGTCCGGAACCTGGTCGCAGTAAGTGACCGCCAGCTTCACCAAAGCCTGAAGCTGCTTCTCGGAGACGGCGCGCTTTCCATCGGCGATCTGGTCCTTGACCGACTGCACAAATGCCTCATCGGAATAGACGCGCTTGCCGTCGGTGACCGGCGCACGCCAGCTGGTGACGTCGTTCAGGAAGCCGAAGAGCGCGGTGAATTTCTCCAGCGGCGGCGGCGGCGGCAAGGCACCCTTGAGCCAACGGTCCAGCTTCACGAAGAAGGCCGACAGCATCTCGTCGCCCTTGACCTGCCCTTCCTCGACCTTGTCGAGCACGGACTCCATCTGAGCCGTGTAGCCCACGCAGAAGAGGCCGTCTTCAGGAGAGCCGCTGCAGGCGGCATCCGTCTTCACGAGCCAGTCGCTGACGTCTTCGCCGCGCTTCGTCGGCACGAGCTGACGGGCCTCACGCGTGGCATACTGGCGATGCACCAGCACCTCAATGGTCTGCGCATAGGTGGAGGGGCGGCCCACGCCATTCTCCTCCAGTGCCTTCACGAGCGACGCCTCAGAGAACCTCGCCGGCGGCTTCGTCTCCTTGCGATCCGACAGCCAGCGCACGGCCACAAGCGATTCGCCTTCAGCCAAAGGCGGCAATGTCTTGACCTCATCGGACTCCTCGTCATCCTCTTTCGCGCCACCCTTCTTGGGAGCCACCGCATTCATCACCTTGAGCCAACCATCAAAGGCAACGGCGGTCGTCGACGCGGTGAAAAGATAGTCGTGGCGCAACCCGTCCTTGACGGCGGCCAGACTCACGGTCTTCTGCACCAGCTTGGCGTCCGCCATCTGCGACGAGACGAACCGCCGCCAGATGAGGTCGTAGAGCTTGAGCGACGCGGCGTCAAGCGCCATGTCGGCCGGACGCTTCGCCACATCCGTGGGGCGAATGGCCTCATGGGCCTCCTGCGCCCCTGCCTTGGACTTGTAGTAGTTTTCGGAATGGTATTCAGCGCCAAACGACGTGGTGATGAGCTCCTTCACGGCAGCACGCGCATCCTGTGCGATGTTCACGGAGTCCGTACGCATGTAGGTGATGAGGCCCTGCTCATAGAGCTTCTGCGCCAGCGACATCGTGCGGTGCGGCGAGAACCCGCACACGCTGGAGGCGGCCTGCTGCAGCGTGGAGGTGGTGAACGGCGGATAGGGATGCCGCGACTTCGGCTGGTCCTTGATGGCGGCGACCTTCAGTTCCGCGCCGTCCAGATCGTCCACCAGCGTCACCGCCTGCTCGGCGGACTTCACTTCGGGCTTGGCGCCGTCGAGTTTCGCGAGCTTCGCCGTGAAGGCCGACGCCTTGTCGCCTTGCTTGGCGGCCTCCACGCCCAGCACCCAGTAGGCGACGGGATTGAAGGACTGGATTTCGCGCTCGCGCTCCACGAGCAGACGCAGCGCGACCGACTGCACACGGCCGGCGGACAGCGTATAGCCATAGCTGAGATTCTTCCACAGCAACGGCGAGACCTTGAAGCCCACCAAACGATCCAGAATGCGCCGTGCCTGCTGGGCGTCGACGCGGGCGGCGTTGATCTCGCCCGGATTGTCCACCGCGCGCTTGACGGCTGTCTTGGTGATCTCATTGTAGGTGACGCGCTTGACGGGCTTGCCCTTTGCCACATCCTTCAGCACCTCGCTCAAATGCCAGGCAATGGCCTCTCCCTCACGGTCAGGATCGGGCGCCAACAGGATCTCGTCCGCCTCCTTCGCCGCCTTGCGCAGCTCGTCCACCACCTTCTTCTTGTCGGCGCTCACCTCATAGGTGGGGGCAAATGTCCACTGGTTGTCTTTGCCGGCCACCGGCGCCACACGGATGGAAAGCCCTTTCTTAGGAAGATCGCGCACATGGCCCACAGACGACTTCACTGTGAAGTCGCCGCCCAGATATTTTCCGATCGTCTTCGCCTTTGCCGGCGATTCGACAATGAGCAATTTATTCATCTCAGTTCCTTATATCCTTATTGGTAGATATTTTACCGCAATCACGCGCGGAAATCCACCTGGAACTGAAAGAATTTTGGAAGGCGGTAAAACCCTTCCAAAGAACAATAAATCGATGTTCCAATCGCTATTTTAGCGATTTGACGAAAGCCGCGATACGATCGCAGGCCATGCCGATCTTCACCATGCTCGTGGCGTAGCTGAGGCGCACATAGCCCTCGCCGGAAGGTCCAAAAGCAGATCCCGGCACACAGGCGACCCCATATTCCTCCAGAAGCCGCAGACAGAACTCCTCTGAGGAAAGCCCCGTGGAGCGAATATCGGGGAACACGTAGAAAGCCCCCTTCGGCAGCAGCGTCTTGAGCCCCATGCCATTGAGCTGCGCCACCAGAAAGTCCCGCCGCCGATGGTACTCTTCACGCATCCGCGCCACATCGTCGTCACCATGCAGCATGGCCTGCACGCCGGCCGCCTGCGAAAGCGTGGGGGCCGACATGATGCCGTACTGATGAATCTTCATCATCATGTCGATGACGTCTTTCGGTCCGCACGCATAGCCGAGGCGATACCCAGTCATGGCCCAGCTCTTGGAGAAGCCGTTCAACAGCACCAGATTGTCCTTCAGCTCCGGCACGCTCGCGAAGCTCACGAGCTCACCAGGCTTCCCCTTGGTGCCATAGACCAACTCGCCGTAGACTTCGTCCGCCAGCAACAGAAGATCATGCTTCAGCACAAAACGCGCAATGGCGTCCCGATCCGCCCGCGTAAGCGTGGCGCCCGTGGGATTGCAGGGGAAATTCAGCAGCAGCGCCTTGGTGCGCGGCGTCACCTTCGCCTCCAGGGCCTTGACCGTCAGGCGGAAGGCGTCCTTGGCGTGAGTCTCCACCGCCACCGGCACGCCATGCGCCAATTTCACGGTAGGCGCATACGACACAAAACACGGCTCATGGTAGAGCACCTCGTCCCCAGGCTCCAGAATGGCGCGGAAGACAAGATCAATCGCCTCTGAGACACCCACCGTGGCCAAGATCTGCGACTTCCAGTCGTATTTCGCGCCAAAACGGCGCTTCACGTAGCCAGCGATCGCCTGACGCAGGGCGGGCGTACCCAAATTAGAGGTATAATGCGTCCCACCTTCTTCCAGACACGTCACGGCCGCGCGCGAAATGTGCCAAGGTGTGTCGAAGTCGGGCTCGCCCACGCCCAGGGACACCACATCCTTGCGCTGCGCCACGATGTCGAAGAACTTGCGGATGCCGCTCTTGGGGAGCGCCGCCACATTCTTCGCGATGAAATTGCGTCTGTTCTTCACGTGATTCGTCCTGGACCGAGGGGGAATCCCCTCGGTTCCCCAACGTCACCACATCAGACAATGGCCAAACGGGAATCTCCCGCGAAATCCTCCAGCACGCCCTTGGCCTTGTAGGTCTTGAGCATGAAGTGGGTCGACGTGGAGAGCACGCCCTCGATCGTCGAGAGCTCCGCGGCGACGAACTGCGCCACGTCCTGCAGCGACTTGCCGCTCACGAAGACGAGCAGGTCATACGCACCGCTCATCAGAAAGCAGGCGTCCACCTGCGGATAGCGCGCCACGCGACGCGCGATCTTCGCGAATCCCGTATCCTTGGCCGGCGTGATCTTGAGTTCGATGACGGCCGTCACCTTCTCGGCGGACTGCTTCTTCATGCCTGTTCCCCGAAGAACGTGTGATAGAGCGCGCGAACGGCGTCCGAACGGCATTCGGAGCGGATGGCGCGCATCACGGAGATCTCGCTGGCGCCCTGATTGACCATCGACAGGTTGATGCCGGCGGAAGCCAGCGACTGCGTGACCTTGGCGAGCATGCCGGCGGAGAAGCACATGCCCTCGCCCACAATCATGAGAATCGCAAGGTCATGCTGAACCACCACCTCATCGGGGTTGAGCTCGCGCTTGATGCGCTGCACCACGCGCTTCTCCTTCGCGGCGTCGAAGTTGTCGCTGTGGATGATCACGGAAACCGAATCGACGCCCGACGGCATGTGCTCGTAGGAGACGCCCTCGCTCTCGAGGATCTGCAGCAGGCGCAGGCAGAAGCCCACCTCGCGGTTCATGCAGTACTTGTCCACGCAGATGTTGCAGAAGCCGCTCTGCGAGGCGATGCCCGTCACCGTGCCGGGCGTCACGCGGCGCGTCTGCACGATCATCGTGCCTGGCTCGGCCGGATGGTTGGTGTTGCGCACGTTGATCGGGATGCGCGCGCGCACGGCCGGGAAGATGGCCTCGTCGTTGAACACGCCAAATCCCGCGTAGGAGAGCTCGCGCATCTCGCGGTAGGTCATCGTCTCGATGCCCTCCTTCACCTCGGGGACGATGCGGGGATCCACGGGATAGACGGAATCGACATCCGTGATGTTCTCGTAGACGTCCGCCCGCACGGCCGCGGCAAGGATCGAGCCTGTGATGTCGCTGCCGCCACGCGGGAACGTCGCCACACGGCCATCCACGGTATAGCCGAAGAAGCCCGGATACACCACCAGGCCCTCAAAGTCGGAAAGCGCACGCGCCAGGCGCTTGTAGCTGTCGGGATTCAGCACGGCATTGCCGAACTCACCTTCGAGGATCATGCCCGTATCCTTGGGGCTGGCATAACGGGCCTTCACACCACGGGCGGCGAACGCCTCGGCGACGAGCTTGGCGTTGTTGTCCTCGCCAGCGGCCTTGAGCAGATCCATGAATTCGCCGGCGTTCGACTTGTCGGCGGCCAGACGCGCAATGAGGTCCTGCTCAATGCGGGCGATGATGTCCCCCTCCAGGGCCAGATCGGTGGCGATTGACTGATAGCGGGCCACCACGGCGGCAAGCGCCTGAGCCGTGTCCTTGCCGTCGAGCGCCGTCTTGGCGAGAGCAATCAGGAGGTCCGTCACCTTCGTGTCGTTCTTGTCGCGCTTACCGGGCGCCGACACCACGACAATCCGCCGCGTGGGATCCGCGAGGACGATATCCATCACCTTGGTGAGCTGCTTGGCATCCGCCAACGAGCTCCCGCCGAATTTGCAAACCTTCATCTTGACCTCTTTTGTGACCAGTTACATCCCCGAAAAGGAGACATGGCCATAGATTATACCAAAAATCAGCCGTGGAGGATTCGCTTTTCCACAGAAATCGCAATCCACAATCAGGCATTATCTCCCCAGAAGCGCACGAAACGCGAAGAGGAGCATACGCCCAGAGCCATTTCAATCAGCGCAGCAGAATCGACGTGCCGCCATACTTGCAGACAAGCGCGAATGTCACAGAGCCATCGGCATTGGCGATTTCCTTCACCTTGCCCGGCAGATTGGGCCAGGCGCGCGGCAAGGCATTGCCGGCAAACATGGTACGGACACCGGAAGCCGCCGTGGCATTAACCGTCAGCAGCCCAATCACCGTCTCCCGAGCCTGCGGTTCGGGGAACTCGCCCACATCCACGGCAATCGGCAACTTGCCCGCGCAGATCGCGTCCAACGCAAAAGGATTGTCGATCAGCGTATTCCGGATGCCGTATTTCAGCAGATCGACATCAAGGGGATTGTACGCAACCAGCAGCACACCATTGGAAATCGTCGTGGCCACACCCTGTAGGGCATCCACATGCGCGATCTTGACTACACCTTCCGCCACCGTGAAGCGATTCGACTCCGCCACCGGCGTGTCGACGATCGTGCCGCCCGAGGTCTCCTCGAATTTCGTCTCACACGCCAAGATGAGCGTGCCCGGGCCCTCTTTCCACATGTGACCGCCCAGCAGAACGGGCTGCTCGACAGCCAAGGTCGCCCCCGCCACCGTGTGGAAACGCCCCACATCCGAGATGTACACGCCGCGATTGAGGTCACCGGCAAGCGTCACGGTGCCGGCGATGTTCACTGAAAGGCGGCCCAAACCAGTAAGCGTCAGCGCCCGACGGTCCAATTCATCCAATGCGCCGCCCAGATTGCGTCCGTCCTGCACAACCAATGTGGGGAAGTGCGTTTCCATGTCGTAGAAGCAACGCACGCCCGAGGCGTCCACATAATGCGTGCGCCGTTCCTCCTGGTTGAGCCGGATGCGGCCCTTGTAGCCCGTATTGTCGCCGCGAAGCTCATACAAGGCCTCTGGAGAACCTGTGCCGCTGTGGCTCGGCATATAGATCTCGCCCGAGCCCGAAATGGGGCCCGCCAGAACCAGCTTGTGGTTCCTGTGGGCGAACAGAGACACCTGATCGGCAAAGACAAAGGCATTCGCCACCACTTTCAGTTCCTGAGGAGAACTGACGGAGGTGCAGAGGAGCTGGGCCCCATTGCGACACGTCAGACTAGGCAGGGTGAACGAACGCGTGCTCAACCACAGCGACCCGCCGTCAAGCTCCAGCGAGCTTCCCGGAAACAGGTAGTCCACGTACTGTCCGCCAGAACACAAATTGCGGGTAGTATAGTAGTCGGCCTCCGCATGCGGCAGACGGCCGTCGCTCCAGGAAGCAGCGTTGGTGAGCGACGAATTCCAGGTGGTATCGCGGTTCACGGACAACGCCTTGACCTGCTCCACACGCGCATCCGCCATGACATAGAGCGTACTGTTCTCGATGGCGAGCGAAATGTTGGCGTTCCGGCAGCCCGCCCCCTTCACGAGCTCAAAATTGTCGAGCGTCAACGCCTGATCCGAAGGCCAAGAGAGAACCGGCATCTTCACCTGGGGCGTGCCGCCGTACACAAAGTCCTCCCACACCACGGGAATCTTCACAGACGGCTTCTCGATGGTGAGCGTCCCCGATACCGCAATGCCGCCAATGCCCTCGGCGCAACCATTCAGACGAATCCCGGACCCTTCTTCAAAGGCAAGATCTCCGATAGTCGTCACGCCATTTGTCTCCACGGTGGAGATGTAGCAGCTTTTCTGGAGTCTCACCTGGCAATCACTCATCCCCGTACGGCTTTTCACACGCAGGCATCCGCCATGATTCGGTGCGGCAATCTCATACCTGGCCTTCACCAGGAGAAGCCCATGGTAGTCAGCCAGGTCATGGAATTCATAGATGCAGTTCTGCACCGAGACCATCTGGCTGGGATGATAGCCGATGTCCAGCTGCGCGTCTGCCGACCCCACCAGCGGCCCCGTCACATAGGCCACGCCATTAGACTGGGTAGCCTGCCCGTAAAACATCGCCGGCGGCGTGCCCGTCGTGGGCAAGACCGTGACTCTGCCGTTCAACCTCAATTTGGCGGCACCCGCCACATTGAACCACCACCACCCGTGATAGAGGCGCAGCCCGTCATTCTGAAATGTCACATAGGAACCATCCTGCACCATCTCACCCCAGCCCGTACTATCACCGAGCTGCAGCGACCTGGCCGGGCAGACGGCCATATAACTGCGGATACGCGAATTGCCGTGTACGACGAGCTCGTCATCTGCCGTGGGGGCGCCAGCAGCGCCAATGTTGCCGTCGCGGTCTTTCCACTGATCCAGATTGGTGAGCGCATAGGCCTTATTCTCCAGAGGAGTGGTCTTGTTGAACCACATCTTGCCGCGCGAACCATCGCCCTTCAGATAGAGCGTACGTGTGCCGGCCGATTCGTCAGCCACCACCTCCAGCACCACCGCAGACGCGGTTCCGGCGCCAAAAGTCGCCAACGTGAAATCGTCAACCGTGAATGCAGACGATATCGGCGCCACGAGAATTGGCAGACGCGTTGTTTGTTCCGGCTGCAAAGCTGCGTCGATGATCGCCACCTCAACAGGCCCCGCCACCGTCACGGCGTCGGTCGCCCGAATCGTGGCA
>JAKSOW010000123.1 GCA_024405395.1 Kiritimatiellia bacterium
GGAGCAGGAACAGCTCATTCAACTGTACGGCGTTGTGCTGAACAGACTGGACATGGGAGCCACGGCAAAAATTACCCTTTCCAACTAACGCCCCGACCGGAAGCAGCACAAAGATCAACAGAATAACAAAAACCAAACCAAAGAGCAGCAGGCCGAAGAGAAGAAGGATCAGCCGCCGCCCAAGGACGACGAGGTGGAGGCCCTTCTGCAGAAGGCACAGGACCGCAGTGACCAGCACGAAAACGAAAAGAGGGCGCGAATGAGAAAAGTGCCCCTTTCGCCCAATGAGCGTGACTGGTAGTCAATCAGAGCCCCATTCCCAATGATACCTACCTCTCCAGATTTCAGACCTGAACCACCACCAGCAGTACCCGTGCTGGAATATCTTGATGTCTGCGGCTACGGCGGCATGTCCGTGGTGTGGCGCGCGCACCATCGTGTCTTGGACCGCATTCTTGCCGTCAAGGTGCTGGACCGTGAATTCAGCCAGTCCAAGGAGGATGTCGAGCAGTTCATGACGGAAGGCCGCACCATGGCGTTCCTCAACCATCCGGGGATTGTGCATGGCTACGGCGTCCTTGAGACCGAGGGGCGCTACCTCTACATGATGGACTACATCAAGGGCTATTCCGTGGGCGCCTTCCTCAAGCGCAAGACCCGCCTGCAGGAGGTTGACGCCCGCATCGTGCTGCTGTCTGTGGCCGAAGCGCTCGATTACGCCTGGACCAACTTCCGCACCATCCACTGCGACCTCAAGCCCGACAATCTGATGATCAGCGTGGACGGTTCGGTGAAGATCGCCGACCTGGGTCTCGCGCATGAGGTGACGGCACAGGACGCCGCCATTCCCCTCGACACGGAAGTGGACATCGAAGGCACGCCCGCGTACATGAGCCCCGAACAGATTCGCTGCGAGGCGCTGGACTGCCGTTCCGACATCTACAGCCTTGGGGCGACGATCTACCATTTGATTACGGGACGCGTGCTTTTCGCGGGCTATTCGTCCGATGACTCGATCCGCGCGCACGTAAGCCCGGAATGCCAGGCTCCCGACCCGCGTCAATATGCGCCGGCCACGACGCCGGGCTTTGCCAATCTTCTGGCCCACATGCTCATCAAGGACCGTGATGAGCGTTTCTCTTCGTGGAAGGAGCTGCTTGTGCTGGCAGACGACCTGGAGGCGGGGAGGCCCATTCCGCCCCCCACCGGCATCTCGTCCATCGCCATTCAGCGGGAGCCGACCGCATAATCGATTTCAAGGGCGCGTGGTGGAATAGGCAGACACGCAGGATTTAGATTCCTGTTCGCAAGAGTGCGGGTTCGATTCCCGCCGCGCCCACCAACTCAAGGACCTCAGCCGAGGATCTCGCCGATCTTCGCGAGTGTGAGCGGCTTGAGCATGACGCCCGTGAAGCCGGCCGCCGCAACAGACTTCGGCAGCTCGACGTCGGCCGTGAGGACGTAGACCGGCAGCATGGCCAGCTTGGCGTCGCCGCGAATGGCGCGCACCAGGCCTTCACCGTCCATCTCGGGCATCCACATGTCCGTGAGAACCAGGTCAAAGGGCTGGGGGCTGCTCGTGAGAATGGAAAGCGCCGCCCGACCGTTCACCGCCGTAGTGACGTCGGTGATGCCATAGCTCTTGAGCATCGACTGGACCACCCGCAGGTTGATCGGGGAGTCATCCACCACCAGGATTCGCCGATAGCGGATCTCCTTTTGCGTCACGGCCAGCCGAATCTGCTGCGTCATCGACAGTTGGCGACGGGCGGCTGCCTCATCGCACTGGACGCCGGGAATCGTCACCTCAAAAACCGTGCCCTGGCCCAGAACCGACTCCACCTCGATTCCGCCCTGCATGTGGGCCACCAGCTGCTGGCAGATGGCCAGGCCCAGGCCCGTGCCGCCCGTGGCGCGACGTCCCTTGCCAACCTGCACATACGGATCCGCGATATGGCGCAGGTCCTCATCCGAGATGCCGCAGCCCGTGTCCTTCACCGAAAAGCGGAACGTCCCCTTCTCCCAGGATGCGGTAACAGTAATGGACCCATGCTCGGTGAACTTGACGGCATTGCCCACCAGATTGAAGAGGATCTGGCGGATCCGCTGCGGGTCGACCTTGAGCAGCGGCATGGGTTTGACATCCGTGATGAGCTGAACGTCCTTCTTGAGCGTCACTTGGAAGGCGGCAAGCACGCCACTGAAGAGCTCCACCACATTCGTGGGCTCCGGCATGATCTCCATCTTCCCGGCCTCGAGCTTGGAGAGGTCGAGCACGTCGTTGATCAGCTCCAGCAGGGTCTTGCTGGACACCAGAATGGAATCCAGGGCGCTCTTGCGCTCAACCGGATCCTCGATTCCCAGCTTGAGCATCTCCGAGAAGCCCACAATGGCGTTCAGGGGCGTGCGGATGTCATGACTCACCGTCGAGAAGAAGAAGCTCTTGGCCTTCTGGGCGGCAAGCGCCTTGTCACGCTCTTCCTTGATCTGCGCGAGCATGGCCTGCGTGTTGGCCGCCTCGCGCGTGAGTGCCGCCTCACGATCCTGAAGTGCCCGCATGCTGGCCCGATGCCGGCGCTGAGACACCACCAGCGCCACAGCCGTGACGATGAACGAGGCGATTGTGATCGTCACCTGAACCGCGGGCTGAAGCAATATCTCTTTCATGCGACACTCCAATGAGGCCGCGGCCCTTGCGTAAGGGCCGCGGCGACCTTAACCGGCAGCGGCTGCTCAGAATTCGAGCGCCGTCGTCATCTTCGCCAGGAACTCCTCGTAGGAGAGGCGCTCCTGCTGCATCGAGTCACGATCACGCACCGTGAACTTGCCGTCCTTGGGCGATTCGGGGTCGATGGTGAGGCACCAGGGCGTGCCGGCCTCGTCCTGACGACGATAGCGGCGGCCGATCTGGCCCGATTCGTCCCAGAAGCAGTTGACCTTCTTGCGGAGCTTGCCGAAGATGTCCTTGGCCATCTTGTAGCTGGCCTCGTCCTTCTTCACGAGCGGGAACACCGCCACCTTGACCGGCGCCACCTTCGGGCTGAAGTGCAGCACCGTGCGGATGTCCTCCTTGCCCTTGTCGTCGGTGAGCTTCTGCTCCTCATAGGCTTCGCACAGGAGCGCGAGCATGAGGCGGTCCACACCGGCGGAAGGCTCGATCACGTGCGGCACATACTTGCCGTCGAAGAGGTTGAGGCAGAACTTCTCGGCGTCAAGCGCGTTCTTGCCGCGCGCCACCCAGTCGGCCTGAACCTTCTCGATGAAGGCCTTGCGGGCGGCCTCGTCCATCTTCTTGGCGGCCTGCTTGAGCGGGTCGTCAAACACCATCTGGCTCTCGCCCGAATGCTTCTGGTGCTGCGAGAGGTCAAAGTCGCTGCGGGCGGCGATGCCCTCGAGCTCCTGGCGACCAAACGGGAAATCATACTCGATGTCCACGCACGCACGGGCATAGTGGGCGAGCTCATCCGGCTTCTGCCAGTATTCCACGAAGCGCTCCGGCGGCAGACCGACGGCCTTCAGGAACTTCTTGCGCTGTTCCACCCAGTACTTGTGCCACACTTCCCAGCCCCAGTCATCCTGCACCTCGCCGTCGAGATCGGGATTGTCGGCCAGCGTCACCACGTGGCCATGGAGGATTTCCACTGCCTCGTCCGGACGAATGAAGAACTCGAGCTCCATCTGCTCGAACTCGCGGCTGCGGAACGTGTAGTTGCGGGGCGTCACCTCATTGCGGAAGCTCTTGCCCATCTGCGCAATGCCGAACGGCACCTGCTGACGCGAGGTGGAAAGCACGTTCGTGAACTGCGCGAAGATGGCCTGCGCCGTCTCCGGACGGAGATACGCCACGTTGGACGGATCGTCAATGGGGCCGACCACCGTCTTGAACATGAGGTTGAAGGGCTTCGGCTCCGTGAGTTCGCCGCCACAGTAGGGGCAGAAGAACTCGCTGCCCGCAATCTTCGGCTGCGGCTTCTTCTTCTGTTCGGCGAAGATGTCCTTGATCTGGTCGGCCCGCATGAGCTTCTTGCAGTCCTTGCACATCGTCATGGGGTCGGCAAAGGTGTCCAGATGCCCCGAGGCCTTCCAGATCTTCGGGTGCATGATGATCGTGGCGTCGAGACCCGCGACGTCGCTGCGGCCCCGCACCGTGAACTGCCACCAGGCCTGCTTGACGTTGGCCTTGAGTTCACATCCGAGAGGACCATAGTCCCAAAATCCCGGCATGCCGCCATAGATTTCGCTGGAGTGATAAATGAATCCGCGGCGCTTGCACAGCGCGGTCAACGGATCGAGGGTCGACTTGGCTTCTTCTGCCATGATTTCATCCTTTTCTTTGTGATGACGGCTGGATTGCCGCCCCAATTCTTGATAGCTTGTAGTATAGCAAAAAACGGTCCCGAAAGCATCAGAAAACGAGCACGCCTGACGCGCAAACCGCATCCTTCTTCAAGAAGGAATAGGCGACCTCACGCTCCGATTTCACGTTCAACTTCAGGAGAACGCGGTCTTCCGGGCACACCACACCGGTGAATTTCATCTTCTTGACGGCCGAAAGCGTGATCGAATGCCCCAACAGAGCCTCTGAGAAATGCTGGGCAATGGATAATTGGACCACGCCCGCCAACACGGGAAAGCCAGGGAAATGCCCCTGGAAATACGAAGCCTCGGAGTCAAACGCCAGGAGCCCTTCCCATTGTCCGGATGAGCGGCTGGCCTCCAGCACAAAGGGCTCCGCCTCTCCGGGACCGAACAGTCTGCGCAGTTCTTCCGCCTGCACCTTTCCCTGCGCATTGCGCGGCAACGCATGGACAAAGCGGTACTTCTTGGGAACGGTCCCCTTGGGGAACAGCGGCAGGAGCTTCTGGCGCAACGCCAAAGCCAGTGCCCGCTTATGGAAGCGATCCTTCTCCTCAACGCCCCAGAGTCCTGCAGAGGCCGAGCCGAAGTCGGGCACGACAACAGCCCCCAACACAGGGCCATGTGTCCCCTCCAGCGCCACCAACGCCGCCTCGCGCACGCCTGGCACAGTCGCCACCTTGGCCTCCATCTCCGGTAGGGAAACACGCTGCTCGGCAATCTTCACCAGCCGATCCAGGCGGCCCAGGAGCCTGAAATGCCGCCCGTCCGGCGCCATCTCCACGCCGTCACCCATCACAAAGCCCTTGGCGCAGCAAAAAGGCGACGTGACCACCAGGCGGCCTTCTGCATTCTGCGAAACCTGCACGGGCGCGAAGACCTCCCAGTCGAATTCACCCACCGTCTCGCCCTGGCGGCGCCAGGCGACGCCACCTGTCTCCGTGGAGCCGAAGACCTCCAGGGGCGCCACGCCAAACACCCGCCGCGCCGCAGCCGAGACATCCGCCGTCAGCAAGGCCCCGGAAGTCGTGATCTCCACACAGTTCTGCGGCACCTCGTACTGTGCCGCATAGGCGCAGAAATGCTTCAGGAAACTGGGCGTGGTGACGAGCAGCGCCTTCTCTGCCGCCCGCATCTTGGCCACCAGGGCCTCCGGCGTGAGGATGATCTCGGGGTCCACCGTGCACCCTGCCGCCCGCGGCAACAACACCCGCCACAGCATGCCGTACATGTGCCCAGGCTCTATCGTCGACAACAACACGGGCTTCGTCGCCAGCGCCGCCGCCACCGTATGCTCGCGATGGAACACCACTTCCGTCGCCAGCGATTCAAAGGTCTTGACGATCGTCTTCGGCGTGGCGGTTGAGCCCGACGTGTGGAATTTCACGGAGAAAACGCGCCGCCGAACCAAACGCTCGCCAAGGATCATGGAACCCATCAGCCCGTATGAGAGCGCGCAGTTCCAGGCGAACCAAGCCCAACGGGGGCCAAACACCGTCGCCAGGGCGATCAGGCCATTGGCGAACAAGACCAGCGTCCAGATCAGCGTGAGCCGGCGACAATACCGTTCGGCCCCTTCCGGCAGCAGATGGGGCGGCAACGCCTCGGCCAGAACCAGGCACAAGGGCCGCCTGCCCAACAGCGAGAGACCAAAGGAGAGCGCCAGAAAGGCGCTCATGCCAACAGGATAGTAGGCCACAAACACGAATCGGCGAAAGACGAGCGCCGCCGTGACGCACACCGCCAACACCAATGCCGACCAATATCTGCGCACAAAGTGCATGAAGAATGCCCGGGCTACTGGTCTCAAGTCAGCCGAGCAGGCGATTAATTTCCGTTGACAAGCTTCACGACCGCGTCCGTCACGTCACGCAACGTGCGAATCTGGCGGAAGGATTCGGGATTGACCTTCTTGCCGGTTTCCTGCTGGAGACGCACCACCAGATCAACCGCGTCAATCGAGTCGAGGTCGAGTTCGGTGAAGAGGTTGACGTCCGGCGTCAGCTTGGCGGCGTCACATTCGAAGTCGGCAACGAGGATATCCTTGATCTTCTGTTCGATTTCAGCTTCTGTAGCCATGATTAGAGATCTTTCTTCTGCTGCTGGACGAAGTCGGCCAGGGTCTTGACGGAACGGAAAATGGCCTTGTTGTCGGCCGGATTCTGGGAGAAGGTCACGCCAAAGGCCTTCTTGATGGCCATGCCGAGCTCAAGGGCATCTATGGAATCAAGGCCCAGTCCCTCGCCGAAAAGCGGAATGTCGGTCTCGATGTCGGCTGGCGTAAGATCCTCCAGGTCCAACGACGAGACCACGATCTCCTTTATCTTCTGTTCTAGTTCTTCGCGTGTCATAAGCCGTATCTTAAGTTTCTCAAAGAGGAATCACTTTGCGCGACCAGCCTCATACTCGTCGCGCAGCTTCTTCGCGCAGTTCGTGGTCACCGTCTGCGCGCCGCAGCCAAACGCCTTCAGGGCCTTATCCAACACGTCAATCGTCCAGGAATGATATTCAAACCCTGCCGCACGGATCTTGGCAACATATTCCGGCGTGATCACCTTGGGGTCAAACTGCTGATCCACACCATCCACGCCCAAGTCCTTCAAGGTGGCAATGACGTTCTCAACGGGCATCGGCCCCGTGATGACGCGCTTGCCCTGGGCATTCTTCTCGCGGAGATGCGAATCCGTCAACCAATACGTGCGATAGGACGGCATTTCCTTCTTGAGCGCCTTGCAGACGTCCTTGCTGAAGGCGATGAAAAGCACGTTCTTGGGCGTCGCCGTCGTCTGCTTCGCGAGAATGTCCTTGATGTAGGGCACGACTTCCGTGGAGCCGCCCTTGACCTCGATGTAGATCTGCCGCCCGTCGCGCGCCAGAGCCAGGATCTCCTCCAGCAGAGCCGGGCGCGTTCCGATCCACTTGTCGCCCTTCCACTTGCCGGCGTCGATCTTCGACACGGTCTCCGCCCAGCTTGCCTTGCAGCAGGGCATGTCCACGCCTGTCGTGCGCTTCAGATTGGCGTCGTGGAAACTGAACACGCGCTTGTCGCTTGAAAGGTAGACGTCGCACTCAAACCCGAAACCCCGGTCTACCGCCATCTGATAGGCGGGCAACGTGTTCTCGGGCGCATCCTTCGACTCGCCTCGGTGCGCAATGAGCGTATCGAAGTCAGGATGAGCGATGGCACCCGCTCCTGCAGCCAGAACGAGCGCACAGGAACCCACAAAAGACAGAATCGTTTTCATGACGGAATTATACCACAAATCCCCGAATCTTTGTTCAGGATTCGTGACAGGCCAGGAAAATTGCGGCTTATTCGTGCCGCAGGGCCTCAATCGGGTCAAGCGAGGCGGCACGCAGGGCAGGATAGAGCCCGAAGACGATGCCGATGCCCGCCGAAATGCCGAAGGCCAGAACCAGAGAATAGGCGCGGATGAGGGTGGGCATGCCGCTGAAGAACGTAATCGCCACGGGAATGGCCACGCCCACGATCAGCCCCACCAGTCCGCCGCAGACCGACAGCACGCAGGTGTTGATGAGGAATTGCACCACGATGCGGCTCTTACGCGCGCCGATGGCGCGGCGGATGCCGATTTCGCGCGTGCGCTCCGTCACCGACGCCAACATGATGTTCATGATGCCGATGCCGCCCACCAGAAGCGAAATGCCCGCAATCGCGCCCAGGACGATGTTGTAGGTGCGCTTGGTCTTCTCCGCCTCCCGCAGCAGGGAGAGAGGTACGTCAATCTTGAAGTCCGCCTTCTTGTGGAAACACTTGAGCATGGACTCGATGGCCTTGGCGCCGCCCTCCACATAGGCAATCGACTTCATTCGCACGATCACCTCGGAAAGCTCCACCCGCTCGCCCTCGCGGCTTCCCGAAACGACACGAATCGAGGCCAGGCCGAACTGGCGCTGCCCCGTGGACATGGGGATGTACACGTCGGCGTCGGAGTCGGGCGCGCGTACGCTGCCGCCCGTTTCGTTCTTGACGATGCCCACCACCTGGAACACATTGTTGCCGAGCCGCACATGCTGACCGAGTATCTTCTCGGCCGCCAGGAGCTTGCGCACGCCGAATTCGGTGAGCACGCACACGTTCGCGTGAGACGCATAGTCGGCAGGCGACAGTACGCGCCCCGCCAGAATGGGACGCTTCACCACTTCGAACCACGAGGGGACGGTCTCCACCACGCGCAACTCGAGGCGGCGGTCGTTGAAACGCGCGTTGCGGCGCACCATGCGCGCAGGCACCGTCTCCAGCACACCCGGCACCGTCTCCCGAATCCGCGTCTCGTCCTCGAAAAGCAGACCATACGACGCCAGCGTCACGCGGTTTCCCGCCCCAGCCGCTGCCGTGGCCGAGGCGGCGTCATAGGCTGGCTTCACGCTGGAGACCATGATGTTTTCACTGCCCAGGCGCTTGATTGATTCAAGCGCCTGCGCGCTCGCCCCCTCGCCCACCGCGAGCATGGCGATCACACTGCCCACGCCGAACACCATGCCCAGCATGGTGAGGAAAGAGCGTGTCTTATGGCGCCACACGTCGGTGGCGCCAAGTTTGATGAACGGAAGATAGAAGCTCCAGGCCTGCATGTCAGCGGCCGAGCCAGTTCTTCAGCACACTTGCCTGCCGAACGACGTCGGTGTAGGTGTCGTCGCCCACCAGATTCTCAAGCGTGAACCAGCCGGCATAGCCCAGCGCCGTCACACCCTTGACAACCTTCTCGTTCGGCACCGCACCCAGGCCCAGCGTCGCGTACTTGTGGTTGTCTTCGCGCGTCTGGTCCTTCAGGTGCACATGGCGGATGCGGCCCTTGGCGTAGTTCATCATGTCCAGGATGCACTCGCCGCGCCCCGCGTAGTAGAGGTTGCCCGAATCGAGCGCATAGCCCAACTCGGGAATTTCGTCCAGGAAGCGCTTGAGGTACTTCGCGTAGGAACAGGGGTTCTTGTTGCCGCCGAAGTCCTCGACCGTGGCGGCGATGCCCTGCGCCTTGGCCTTGACGGCCAGCCGCCGCACGCCCACGAGGATCTTGGCGAACTCCGCCTCCTGGTCGCCGCCATCGGTGAAGTTGTCCGGCACGATCATGATGCGCGGCGCGCCATACTTGACGGCCACCGCGAGAAACGCGTCAGCCTGTTTGGCGCCGTTGTCCGGCGTCAGGAACTTCATGAAGCCATAGCAGTTGGAGAACTTGAGACCGGCGGCGAGATACTCGGGGATCTTGGGGTCGATGTCCTGCGCGTCAAACCCCGTCACGCCGGCCTGCGCCAACAGCTTCGCCGTTTCGGGAAGCGACAGCTTCCGCTGCCGGGCGATCTTGTTAACCGTGCCCGCAAAGAGCGAAATCTGGACAGGCTCCTGGGCCTTGACGCCGCAGGTGCATTCACAACCAACCGCCAAAGCGGCCGCCAACACAACAACGAGTAGTTTTTTCATAGCCTTGAAAGTATACCAAACTCAAATGAGGTGTTCAATCTTCAATCTGCGATCTTCAGGGCTGTGTCAGCCATTCGTTCACTTCCTGCATCGGCGCGTTGCGCGAACCATGCGTGCCGCCGATGCCGTGGTAGAGCTTCTTGTCCTTGGCGGGGATCGCGTTGTAGGTGGCGCACACCGCATGCGGCGCGCAGGAATCGTCCGCATAGCCCACCGAGAGACGCACCGGGATGCGGATGCGCGTGGCGAAATAGGCACCGTCGATGTAGGGCGCATTGGCCTCGATGCGCGCCAGACGAGCCTTGTCCGTCTGCGATTCATACTCGAGAATCCGCGGCCAACCACTCTGGCGACCATTGGCCTTGCAGCCCAAGACATCCGCCAACGCCGGCACGCCGATGTAGGCGCGGGTGAGATGCTTGTTGAGTCCCGCGAGGTAGAGCCCGAAACCGCCGCCCTGGCTGGCGCCCGAATAGGTGAAGTGCATGGGGTCGACTTCCGGCAACGTGGCCAGCCAGTTGACCGCGCGGTTCACGCCGATGATGACGGGGATGTAGTGCGAATCCTCCCGACCTTGCGTCAGGCCGGCCACAGGATAGGCGCGCGCGCGGTTGGGGCCATGAATGGCGCGATACTTGGCCTCCTGGGCGTCATAGGCCGCCTGGCGCTCCTTGTCGGTCGTCGGCACCGGAAAACCATGGACGCTCATGTACAGGCTCACATGCGCGCTGTCGCCGCGGCAGCCACCCAGCGTGTAGCCCGGCCCCGCACCCGGACAATATACGCGCACCGGATAGGGGCCCTTGGTCTTGTCCTTGGGGCGGCTCAACACGCCATAGACGCGCTTGCCGCCCAGCGTCGCGAAGCTGACGCGGCTCACTTCCACGCCGCCCTTAGAATATTCAGGTACGGGCTCAATCTGCGGATCCAGCGGCACCTCCTGCTCGACGCGCGCCACAAGGCCATCCCAGAACGCATCGAAATCCGCCGGTTTCGGCACCCCCGTGCGAATGCGCTCGGGGTCGTAGGCCGCGCTGTAGGACCGCATCTTGTGACCTTTGGCGTCATTGACCGTCACGCGCAGGAAGCCCGGATAATTGAGCGTGCCCTTCACGACAAAGGGGTTCTCCTTCGCCACATCCACCGAACCACGGGCAAAGACCTGCGCACCATAGTTGTCGAGCACCCACGACACCTGGCCCGACGATGCCTTTACGCCCTTGTCATCGCAGATGGTCACCGTGAAGACCGCCTCGTCACCGCATTTGTAGAGCGCATCTGCCCGATCAAGCGACATGCGCGTGCGCTTGTCGGTGTCGATGATCGATCGGCCGATGCTGAACAGATCCTCTTTGGCGATCACGGCATTCTGCGCCCATGCGGAAGCCACGGCCACGCCCGCCACTGCCAAGGCCATCATCTTCAATCCGATAACATTCATGTGCCTATCCTCCATATCTCCTGAGCGGAGTACGGGTATTCTAGCACAAAGGCCTCATCCCGTAAAGAGCTCCACGATGCGGGCAAAAAGAAAAGCACGGTCCAAGCGGACCGTGCTCTCATCCACCCGATTGGGCGGAACCCGTAAGACAAGCTTACTTGGCCGCGATGACGCGAGCCATCTCGAGGACCTTGTTGGAATAGCCCCACTCGTTGTCGTACCAGG
>JAKSOW010000124.1 GCA_024405395.1 Kiritimatiellia bacterium
GTGGCCTTCACCGATACGCGCATCATCGCGGGGCATGTTCAGCTGTTGGGCAAAGGGGCGCCCGATCCGCTGCTCACACAGGCGATACCCAACGCCATTCTGGGTTCGCCCGTGGCGCGCATGCTGGGCCCGATGCGTCCGGGCGCCACAGGCGTGGCCGTGTGCTATGTCGACTCGGCCGTGGCCGCCCGCCTGCTGGAGGTTCCCACCACGGCGGCGCAGCGTCGTCGCCGCGAGATGGATCTGGAGCGCGTGAAGCACTGGACCGTCTACTATCCCGCCACGCGTTCCCAGGCCGAATTGCTCAAGATCCGTCCCGGCACGAAGATGGTGCAGGGCTGTCTCGCGGTGCCGCCGGCCCAGGGCATGCACGGGCCCGTCGTCTATGTGCTCTATTCGCCGGACGGCCAGTATGCTTCGGTTTCCGTGTCGCCCGTGCTGACGCGGGACACGGCCCGTGCGGCGGCGGCGGCCCTGCGGCGTCCGCTGGGCAAGAACCTGGCCTTTATCACGATGGATGCCATGGGCGCGCGCGCGCTGCTGCAGTCGGACGTCTGCGGCGGCGGCACCATCGCCATCCGCATGGGAGGCGCCGGGCTTGAGTTTGACGGTGTGGTGCGCATGCCGCCGTTGACGCATGGTCTGCTGCCGCCGGGCGCCCTGGCCTTCGCCAACGTGCCGGCCAACGCGCCGCTGTTCGGTGCCGCCACGTATGGTCAGGACATCCGAGGGGCCGAGATCTTCTCCATCGCCGGGCCCGAGTTCGGCACGTTCGTGAAGAAGTCGCTGGCGCTCGCCCAGGCGCCGGGTTCGGCCCTGACCACCTATCATCTGCCGGCCTGGAAGCGTCCGGGGCGTCCCGCCCCGAAGGTGATCGCCGCGCCGCGCCGCCGTTTTGCCGCCATCCTGCCCGAGGCGGCGCAGCGCAACAATCTCGAGAACGTGATGTTCTGCTCGCCCACGGAGGTGTTTCGCCAGGGTCTGCCGCGCGTGGCGGCCACGCTCCCGATCACCGAGGCCACGAAGTATGAGGCGAGCATCCGTCTGCTCAAGCCCATCAAGGGCGACGGTTTGGGCTTCATGAGCTGGCGTGAGGGCCCGAACGAGCACTTCTTCATGCGCATCTCACGCGACGAGCTGCGCGGCACGGTGGGCTTCTGGAGCATGCTCTTCCTGTAAGGAGGTACGTCCATGCACCGCCTGCTCGTCCCATCCGATGCGCTTGCCGCCGAGACCGTTACGCTGCCGCGTGACGCCGCCCATCATCTCAAGGTGCTGCGCCCCAAGCCCGGCGAATCCATTGAGCTGTTCGACGGACGAGGCCATACGCGCGCCTATGCCTGGTCGCCGGAGGGCCTGCATGCCGTGGGCGAGCGGAAGGCGCTGCCGCCGTCATCCCTCAAGTTGACACTCTTTGCCTGCGTCACCAAGGGCAGCCGCTGGGACTGGACGATCGAGAAGGCGGTGGAGCTGGGCGTCGCCCGCATCGTGCCCGTGATCTCCGATCGCTGCATCGTGCGCCTTTCGTCCGCTGAGCGCCCCGCCAAGGCCGAGCGCTGGATGCGCATCGCCGAAGATGCCGCCCGCCAGAGCGACGCCGTGTGGCTGCCGGAGATTCTGCCCGCCGTCGACTTCCCCGAGGCTTTGGCCCTAGTGCGCACATGCGACCGCATGTTTGTGGGCGCGCTGACGAATCCGCCGCCGCCACCGTTGCTTGCGGCCGTCACGTCGGAATCAATGGTCTCGGGCGCCTCTCTCGGCTTCTTTGTGGGCCCCGAAGGCGACTTCACGCCTGCGGAACTTGCCGCGCTGCTGGAAATCGCCACCCCCGTTTCCCTGGGGCCTACGATACTGCGAGCCGAGACGGCGGCAATCTACGGCGTGGCCGTGCTTGCCGCCGCCGCCAACAGGAGCTGAATATGGTCTGCATTCCACGCCGAGGCCGTGGCCTTCGGCATCTGTCCCTTGCGCTGGGTCTCCTCGCGGGACATGGTCTCGTCGCCGCGTCGTTCGGCGCATGCCCTCAACTTGCCGCGGCACAGGCGGAGGCGATTCGGCTGGACATGGCCGCTGACGCACGGTGGTCCGAGGCCGTTCCCCTGGAGACGCTGAATGCGCGGCGAGAGCGGCTTCGTGCCGATTTCGCGCGTGCCCTTGGCGGTTTTCCCGAACGCTGCGACCTGGACGTCCAGGTGCGCGGATGCGTGACGCGCAAAGGGTATCGGGTGGAGAAGCTGCTCTTCACGAGCGTACCGGGGCATCACGTCACGGCCCATCTCTTCCTGCCCGACGACGCCAGATTGCGGGCGCCGTATCCCGCCATCCTGATGCCGTGTGGGCATGACGACGAAGGCAAGGCCTCGCGCAACCATCAGCGGGCAGCGGTGATCGCCGCCCAGGCAGGCTTTGCCGCCCTGCTCTATGATCCGCTTGACCAGGGCGAGCGCCTGCAGCAGGGCTCGATGGCGAAGGGAAACGTCACGGGCCACGTCAACGTGGGACTGCGCGCGCATCTGCTGGGCTGGGGCTTTGCGCGTTTCCGCATCTGGGATGGCATGCGGGCGTTGGATGTGCTGTCGGCGCGCCCCGACATCGACCCCAGGCGCATCGGCGTGGCGGGCATGTCGGGCGGCGGCACGTTGAGCGCCTACCTCTTCGCGCTTGATGACCGTCTGGCGGCGGGCTGCCCCATGGGCTTCATCACCAATGTGCGGTCGCTGGCGACGGGCATTGGCCCGCAGGACTGCGAGCAGATCGTCTTTGGCCAGCTGACGTTTGGCCTCAATCATCTGGGGCTGATGGCGGCGGCGTTCCCGCGTCCGGTCTGTCCCGGCTTCACCTATGAAGACATGTTCCCCTACGCGGGCAGCCTTTCGACCTGGCAACAGGCGCAGGCCCTGTATTCGCGACATGGTTTTGCGGATCGCATCGACAAGCTGGAATGTCCAGGCAAGCACGGCTGGTATGAGAGTGAGAAGTTCGGCCAGACGGTGTGGATGCGTCGTTGGCTGCGGGAGGATCCCTCGGCGCTGCCCTTTGACCGCGAGGCGCTGAATGCGCGCAATGCGCGGCAGGGCGCCGCGGATCTGGACTATGGCCTGGCGGATTCGCCCGAGGCGGAGGTCGTGCCGGGCGGGGTGATGTCCTTGCCGGGCGAGAAGTCTGTCTATGATCTCCTGGCGGATGAGGCCGATCGCCTGGTGGCGCTACGCACGCCGCTTACCCGCGAGAAGGTACGGGCCGCGCTGGGCGGCATGACCTGCGGGAACGGCGGGGCACCGGGCGTCAATCGCGGGTATTGGTTTGAGCGTGGCGGCGCGGATGAGCTGGCGGCGGCGTGTCTGGCCTGGAAGGGCGAGAATCTGCTGGCCTATCGCGTGGCGGCGCTCATCGCGACGGCCAAGGCCCATGTGTCGGCGCATCCCGGAGAGCGGATGTCCTTGCGCGTCGCGGGGACGGAGGCGATCGTGGCCGCCCACGCCTTCTACCTTGAGCCCGCGCTCTTCCTGCGGCCGGAGATCGCCGATCCGCCGCCGTCCTGGCGGGAGGCGTTCCACAATCCCGAGCTGCCGCTTCATTTCCAGGACGTGGCGTATGGCGCCTTCCGCGACTATGACTGGACAGATCTGCTGGACTGCGCCCAGTGGATCGCGCCCGCCTCCGCGCCGACGGCGGAAAGGGATGTCGCGGTGTTCCGCGGCGAACTCGTTTCGCCCGAGGCGATCGCGCAGGCGAAGTGGCGCGTGTCGTCGCTGGGCGTGATGCGCGTCTATGTGAATGGCAGGGAGGTTGGGGCGGCAGACGTGCTCAAGCCCGGGCTCACGGATGTGCTGAAACGACGCGCTGCCTTTACCTATGATGTGACCGAGCTCCTTGACCGTCGGGCGGGCGCGACGAATCGACTGGAGGCCGTGGTGGCGGCGTCCTGGTGGCGCGACCAGATCGTGAATGCCCCTGGCACGACGCCGCGCACGACAAGCGGATTCCGGGGACTGCTGGCGTATGATGCTCCCAATGGCGTGCGCCGTCTCTTTCCGACGGAAGTCTCCACCTGGCGGGCCGACTACACGGGGCCCGTGGTGCGGGCGACGATCTTCGACGGCGAAGCGTACGATGCGCGACGGACGGCAGACGTCAAGACGCGGGCCGTCGTCTGCCGTGAATTCGCGGGCGTGATCTCGTCGGCTGCTGGCGGCCGCGTGATGCGCCGTGAAGACCTTGCGCGGGTGCCGGTGCGCGCGTATGTGTGGCAGGGGGTGACGGAAGCCGGCACGAACCGCTTTGGTCGGGTGCGGATCGTGCGGGAATGTGCGTTGGGGATGCCGATCGAACTGGCTCCGGGCGAAACGCTGGTGGCGGACTTCGGCCAGAACATCGCCGGCGTGCCGGACTTCGATTTCGCGGCGGCGGCGGGGACGACAGTCACGGCCGCTTCGGCCGAGATGCTCAACGATGCCTGTGGCGAACAGGCGCGCGGCAACGACGGCCCGGCCGGCTCCGTCTATCGCGCCAACTATCGGGCGGCGAAATCGACGTTGTCGTTCACCTTCGGCGAACAGGGCCGCAGCCGCTACACGCCGGGATTCACGTTCTTCGGCGGCCGATACTGGTCCGTGACGGCGACGGACCGCGTGACGATCCATTCGCTGCGCTTCACGCCGCTGATGTCCGTCGCCCGCGAACAGGAGACGCTTGAGCTGACGACGGGTCACCCCGGGCTCAATCAGCTCATCTCCAACTGCGTGTGGGGCATGCGCGGGAATTATCTGTCGGTGCCCACGGATTGTCCGCAGCGTGATGAGCGCCAGGGCTGGACCGGTGATGCGCAGGTCTACTCGGGTGCCGCCGTGTGGAATGCGGATGTGCGGGACTTCCTCGCCAAGTGGATGGCCGATATGCGCGATGGCGTCATGACCGAGAAGGAGCCCTATCCGGGTTCGTTCCGCGAAGAGGCGCCGCGGGGCCCGGCTGGCCCGGGCGGACATCGCATCGGCTGGTCGGACGCGGGCATCATCATTCCCCATCGCGTGTGGCGGCAGTATGGCGACACGACGATCGTGCGCGACAACTGGGAGGCGATGTGCGGCTATCTGGCGTTGCTCCGCAGGACAGAGTACCGCACGGCCAAGAACGACTACCAGTATGCGGACTGGCTGTCGTTTGAGAAGTACGAACAGCGGCGTTGGTTCGAGAAGCGTCCGCCAGAGGGAGAGTCCGAGCACGAAAAGCGGCAGTACTGGGACTTCCTGGGGGCCTGCCATCGCATCCGCGACCTGGAGATGATGGCGGAAATGGCGCAGGCGCTGGGGCGGGAGGAATCCGCCGCCCGGTTTCGTGCCGAGGCCGCGGCGGTGCGTACGGGTTGCCGTCGGGAGCATCTCACGGCGGCTGGCCTTCTGCCGCCGCAATACGACGGCATGCAGACGCCTGCGCTCTTTGCGCTGGCGACGGGCATTGTGGAAGGCGAGGCGGCGAAGCAGACGGGCGAGCGGCTGCTGGCCGCCCTTCGCGCAAACGGCCATCGCATCCAGACCGGTTTCCTGGGCACATCGATTCTGCTGGAGACGCTGACGGATGTGGTGAAGGCTCCTGCCGCCGCCTACTCGGTGCTGCTGAACCGGGACTTCCCCGGTTGGCTCTATTCCGTGGACCAGGGCGCCACCACCATCTGGGAGCGTTGGAACAGCTACACCAGGGAGAAGGGCTTTGGTCCTGTGGCGATGAACAGCTTCAACCATTATGCCTATGGGGCCGTGGAGGGGTGGATGGTACGCGCGATGGCGGGTATTCGGCCTGGGCGCGGCGGCGGCTTTGCGCGGTTCTCGCGTGCGCCGTGTCCGGATCCGCGGGTGGGTTTTGTGCGGGCCAGGTACCGCTCGCCGCAGGGTGAGATCGTGTCCGAGTGGCGATATGACGACAAAGGCGTCTGCCGCTGGCGCTTTGCTGTGCCGACGGGCACCACCGCAGACGTCGTCCTGCCCGATGGTTCGCGTGAGACGTGTGCCGCAGGGGCCTATGAGCGCGTTCTGGCCGTGCCATGAAAGACCGCACTTCGTGACGGAATTTTTCTGTTTGTAACCAATTGTTACGAAGGGCGTCGCGTGGACTTGTTATACTTCACGCCAAGAGAGAAGAAGATGAGCAAGACGATCGTTCAGAACCGTTACTGGTGGCGCCGCGGGTGTGGATCCGCGGAGGCGGTCGTTTGTCAATGAAAGGCCACGACTTCTCTTATGCACTGGAATGCGGATCGTTCAAAGAGGACGGTCCGCTTTTTTTGTACCAAAAAGAAATTTACCCAAAAGAAAGACAAGTATGCTCCACTACCTGACAGAAGAAGAATTCACGAAGCGCGTCGCCGATGGCGCGCGCACGCCCGTCTACCGTGAATATCTTGCCGACCGCGAGACGCCGGTGTCGGTGCTCACGCGCGTGACGGAGGATGATGCCGTGTTCCTGCTGGAGAGCGTGTCGGGCGGCGAGAACCGTGGCCGCTATTCCTATTTGGGCATTGATCCGTACGAGACCGTGTTCGAGGACGCCCTGGAGAACCCGCTCAAGAAGCTGCGCCCGAAAGTCTCGGGGCGGCCTTTCCGGCCTGCGCCGGAATTGCCCTCGCTTCAGGGCGGGGCGATTGGCTACCTGGCGTATGACGTCGTGCGCACGTTCGTCCCGCGGGTGGGCCTCACCCGTGAGCCGGGTACGCCGATTGCGGCGTTTCTGCTCACGGACACGATCCTCATCTTCGACAACGTGCGGCAGACCATCATCGTCTCCCATGTCACGGGCGTGGCGGCGGGCGAGACGGCGCACGCGGCCTATGAACGGGCCATGACCGTCATTGAGGGCGTCTATCAGCGTCTGTTGACGGCGGACTCCATCGCCAAGTACATGGAGCGCCGTGGCGAGAGGAAAGATCATCACGTCGGCGAGTTCACCAGCGAAATGACGCAGGACGAGTTCACCGACATGGTGCTCAAGTGCAAGGCGGCCATCAAGGCGGGCGAGGTCATTCAGATCGTGCCGTCCCAGAAGTTCACGGCCGAGACCGACATCTCTCCGCTTGCGCTGTACCGGGCCCTGCGCATGGTCAATCCCTCGCCCTACAACTTCTTCCTCAAGCTGGGCGGCAAGACGCTCATTGGCTCGTCGCCGGAAGAGCTCGTCAAGCTGGAGAAAGGCGTGGCCACCACGTGCCCGATTGCCGGCACGCGGCCGCGGGGCCAGACGCGCGAGGAGGATCTCGCGCTTGAGCAGGAGCTCGTCAACGACCCCAAGGAGCGGGCCGAGCACGTGATGTTGGTGGACCTGGGCCGCAACGATCTGGGCCGCGTGTGCCGCATCGGCTCTGTGCATGTGGAGGACTATGCGCATGTCGAGCGCTATTCGCACGTGATGCATCTGGTGTCGAACGTGTTCGGCGAGCTGGACGAAGCCAAGAAGATGGATGCGTTCGACCTCCTGGAGGCGACTTTCCCCGCCGGTACGCTGTCGGGCGCGCCCAAGGTGCGCGCGATGGAGCTGATCGCCGAGTTCGAGAAGTCGCCACGCGGCATCTACGGTGGTGCGGCCGGCTACTTCAGCTACACCGGCGACATGAACTTCGCCATCGTCATCCGCACGATGTTCCTGGAGAAGGGACTGCTCACCATGCGGGCCGGTGCGGGCATTGTGGCGGACTCCGATCCGATCAAGGAATACCAGGAGACGGTCAACAAGTCCAAGGCCATCTTCGCCGCCGCCAAGTTCGCAGCAACCCTTTAACCTTTTAACCCTTTAACCCTTTAATTTTCTAGCCATGATACTGATGATCGACAACTACGATTCCTTCACGTACAACATCGTGCAGGAATTTGGCATGCTCGGAGCTGACATCAAGGTCGTGAAGAACGACGAGATCGACCTCGCGGGAATCGAAGCGCTCAATCCCGAGGCGATCGTGTTCTCGCCAGGGCCCGGCAATCCCGATTCGGCGGGCATCACGCTGGCGGCTGTGCGCCACTTCGCGGGCAAGCTGCCGCTGATGGGCGTGTGCCTGGGCCACCAGTCGATTGCCCAGGCCTTCGGCGGCAAGATCATCGGCGCCAAGCGCCTCATGCACGGCAAGATCTCGCACCTCAAGCATGACGGGAAGGGGCTCTTCACGGGCTTCCCGCAGGACATGGTGGTCATGCGCTACCATTCGCTGGCCGTGGAGCGCGTCTCGCTGCCGGACTGCTTCGAGATCACCGCCGAGGCTGAAGACGGCGAGATCATGGGCCTGCGCCACAAGACGCTGCCCATTGAGTCCATCCAGTACCATCCGGAGTCCATCGGCACGCCCGACGGCATCAACCAGCTGAAGAACTTCTTGGACATGGTGGCGGCGTTCCGTTCCGCCAACAAGTGACCGATAAGGAGACAAGACCATGATCATAGACGTCCTCAAGAAAGCCCAGCAGGGACAGCACCTCTCTGCGGATGAGACCTATGGCGCCTTTCGCGAAATCATGGGCGGCGAGGTCGAGAACCCCGTGATCATTGCGGCCCTGCTCACCGTCCTGCAGATGAACGTTCCCACGATCGAGGAGGTCACGGGGGCGGCACGCGCCATGCGGGGCGCCGGCGTAAAGCTGAAGGCCCCGGCCGACGCCGTGGACATCGTTGGCACCGGCGGCGATGGCTTCGGCACCTTCAACGTCTCAACCACGGCGGCCCTGATCGCCGCCGGCGCCGGGGTGACGATCGCCAAGCACGGCAATCGGGCCTCGACGTCGAAGTCGGGCTCGGCGGACTGCCTGGCGGCGCTCGGCTACGATCTCAACAAGTCCGTCGCTGCGGTTGAGCAGTCCATCGCCGAGCACGGGATCGGCTTCTGCTTCGCCAATAGCTGTCACCCCGCGATGCGATTTGCGGCACCCGTCCGGCGCGCCCTGCCCTATCGCACCATCTTCAACCTGTTGGGCCCGCTCACGAATCCGGCGGGCGTCACGCGGCATGCGCTGGGGGTCTACGCGCCCGACGTCGTTCCGCTCTACGTCGGTGCGCTCAAGGCGCTGGGCGCGAAGAGGGCCCTTGTCTTCTGCGGGCCGGATGGACTGGACGAGCTGGGGCTTGCCGGCGTCTCGCACGTGGCGGAGCTGAACGCGGACGGCTCGGTGCGCGAATATGACTTCGACCCCAAGAAGGTGTTCGGCGAATACTTTCCCATCACGGCGATTGCGGGCGGCACGCCCGAGGTCAATGCGGCGCTGACGCTTTCGGTGCTCAAGGGCGTCGAGAAGGGGGCCTATCGTCTGGCGGCCGCGCTCAATGCGGCGGCGGCCATCGTGGCGGCGGGTCTCGCGGATTCGCTGGAGGCGGGCGTGCTGCTCGCCGCCGAGTCGATTGATTCGGGGAAGGCCCTGGCCAAGCTGGAGGCCCTGGTCGGCGTGCCGGTTGCGGTTTGATCGAAAGGACGACAGGTCATCATGGACATTCTGGAAGAACTGAGCGCGCTGCGCCGCGCAGATGCCGAAGAGGGCGCCAAGACGGTGCCGTATGAGGCGTTGGTGAAGCGCATCGAGACGATGCCCGCGCCGCACGACTTCTGTGCCGCCTTCGCGGGACCGGGCATCCACATCATCTCGGAGCTCAAGAAGGCGTCGCCTTCCGAAGGCCTCATCCGGGCCGACTTCGATCCCGTGGCCATTGCGCGCGCCTACGCGGCGAATGGTGCGGCGGCGATGTCCGTCCTGTGCGAACCGCACAAGTTCCTGGGCGGCGAGGCCTACCTCAAGGCCGTGCGCGCGACGGTGGACACGCCGATCATCTACAAGGACGTTCTCACAACCGACTACCAGATCGCCGCGGCGCGTGCCGCCGGAGCCGCTCCGTGCCTGCTGACCGCGGCCGTGCTGGACGACGCGCAGCTGGGCCACCTGCTCACGCTCGCGCATTCGTTTGCGCTTACGGCCCTCGTCGAGACGCACACGGAAGAGGAAATCAAACGGGCGGTGGGCCTTGGCGCCAAGCTGATCGGCGTGAACTGCCGCGACCTGCGCACCTTCAAGACCGATCCGGCGCTCACGGCCGAACTGGTCGCGAAGATCCCCGCCGACGTCACGCGCATCGGCGAATCGGGCATCAAGACGCACGACGATATCCTCAAGGTGAAGGCGGCTGGCGCGGACGGCTTCCTCATCGGAACGACCCTGATGCGGGCCGAGGATCCCGGACTTAAACTGAGACAGCTGATGGGCCTCGCGTGATGGGCCCCGACAATCTAAAGCAAAGGAGAGAATGATGAAACCACAAGGACATTTCGGCCCCTATGGCGGCCAGTATGTTGCGGAGACGCTGATGGGCCCGCTGGCCGAGCTCGCGGCGGCGTATGAGGATGCGAAGAGGGATCCCGCGTTTCAGCGCGAATTCGAGGAGATCCTGCATGACTACGTGGGACGTGAATCGCCGATTACGGTGTGTAAGCGGTTGAGCGCGCATTTGGGCGGCGCTACG
Organism: Kiritimatiellia bacterium; assembly: GCA_024405395.1. Lineage (GTDB taxonomy): Bacteria > Verrucomicrobiota > Kiritimatiellia > RFP12 > UBA1067 > RGIG6720. The sequence continues at coordinate 10,477 of JAKSOW010000124.1, forward strand.
ATCGTGCTCAAGCGTGAAGACCTGAACCACACGGGCGCGCACAAGGTGAACAACACGATCGGCCAGGCTCTGCTCGCGAAGCGCATGGGCAAGAAGCGTCTCATCGCCGAGACGGGTGCCGGGATGCACGGCGTCGCGACGGCCACGGTGGCGGCGCTCCTGGGCATGCCGTGCGAAGTGTATATGGGCGCCATCGACGTGAAGCGTCAGTCGCCGAACGTCGAACGCATGCAGATGCTGGGCGCGAAGGTGAATGCGATCACCGAAGGTAGCGCCACGCTGAAGGACGCGATGAACGAAGCCCTGCGCGACTGGGTGACGAACTGCGACGACACGTTCTACGTGATTGGCACGGTGGCCGGCCCCTATCCGTATCCGGACATGGTGCGCGACTTCCAGAGCGTCATCGGCAAGGAGGCCCGCCGGCAGTGCCTGGCGAAGTTCGGACGCCTGCCCGATCAGGCCATCGCCTGCGTGGGCGGCGGCTCGAACGCGATGGGCCTCTTCGCGGGCTTCCTGGACGACAAGGACGTGAAGCTCGTCGGCGTCGAGGCCGGCGGTAAGGGCATTCCCTCGGGCGAACATGCGGCGTCGATCAACGGCGGGCGCCTGGGCGTGCTGCATGGCGCCAAGACGATGCTGCTCCAGACGGATGCCGGCAACATTATCGACACCTATTCGGTCTCGGCCGGTCTGGACTACCCGGGCGTCGGGCCCGAGCACTGCTACCTCCATGACATCGGCCGTGCCGAGTATTCGGTGATCTGCGACGACGAGGCCATTGCCGCGTTTGACGACCTGTGCCGTTTCGAGGGCATCATCCCCGCGATGGAGTCCAGCCATGCGCTCGCCGAGGCGATCAAGCGCGCACCTGCGCTGCCGAAGGAGACGATCCTGCTGGTCAACCTCTCCGGCCGCGGCGACAAGGACATGGAGAACATCATGGCCTACAAGA
>JAKSOW010000125.1 GCA_024405395.1 Kiritimatiellia bacterium
TGGACGCACTATTCCGCGATGGGCACGGCGCAGGCGGCCTGTCCCGCAAAGGCCACGGTGGCGCTGAAGAAGGGGGCGAACGCGGTTGCGCTCGTGGCACCTCCGAATGCGCGTGCGGAAATCACGCTTTTCGCCCGCGACAACCGCCGTCCGGCTTTGACGGCGAAACTCTCCCCCTCCGCGCGCAAGACGATGCGCTACGAAGGCGTGATGCCGTTTGAATATGCGCCTGCGAAGGGCCTGTTGCCGCCTGCCGTGCTGCCGGTGCGTCCGGGCGAAACGGCCCGTCTTGAGATCGAGGTGATGGGGCCGGCCAAGAATCCGACCTTCTCCTTCCCTGCGCCCGCAGGTTCGGCCAAGAACACGTTCACGTTCCCCGTCGTGCTCGCAGCCGACGAAAAGCTCGTCTGCATCGATGGCGTGAACTGGAAGGTCGAGAAGATCGCCAATGGCGTCGAGGTGGCGAAGGGCAGGCTCCCGGCGGTCATGCCGCTGCTCACCCGGTCCGTTCCGCTAGAATTCACAGCCGAACTGGTCGAGGGGAAGGCGTGCGAGGTGGATCTCCTGAAGCATTATCAGGCGACTCCGGCACAGAGAAAGGCGGCCTCCGACGACAACTTCACGATTCTGCGCGACGTGCCCTACTACCCGGCTGAGTCCTATACGAACGACTACATGCAGACCTTCTGCAAGATGCATCTGCGCGTGCCCAAGAACACCAATGGATTCGCCACGGTGGTGTGGTTCCACGGCGGCGGACTGATCCACGGCAGCCGCGGTTCGTTCTACCATACGCCGCAGGATGACGTGGCTTCGGTTTCCGCCGGCTATCGTCTGCTCACGAACGCCACGCCGACTGAGTGCCTTTCCGACGCCGGCGCGGTTGTGGCCTGGACGCTCAAACACATCGCCGAATATGGCGGCGACCCGAAGAAGGTGTTCCTGTCGGGCTCTTCGGGCGGCGGTTATCTGTCGCTGATGGTGGGCATGGATCCCAAGTGGCTGGCGCCACACGGCTTCAAGCCCACGGATCTCGCGGGCCTGCTGCCGCAGACGGGACAGGCCTCGACGCATTTCACCATCCGTTCCGTGAATGGCGACAAGACCTCGACCTACATCACCAAGGTGGACGAATGGGCGCCGCTTTCCTACGCGGCGCGTGATCTGCCGCCGATGCTCATCCAGACGGGCGAGCCTGAGATCGACATTCCCTGCCGTGCGGAGGAGAACAAGCTGCTCTATGCCAGCCTCAAGGCTCTGGGGCATGCGGACCTGGAGCATCACGCCTATGCCGGACGTCGCCATGGCACTATGTCGCAGGACGTCAAGCCTTTTGAGAGCGACTTCATCCATCGTCGGATCCGGCAGATCGACGGTGTGCCGTTCTCCACGGGCGACAATCCGGTGCGTACGTGCCTGGAGCGCGCGGTGGCGGAAGGACTCGCCACCGACATCGTCTCGCTCGTGTCGGATTGCGCGTATGCCCACGACGAGGTGTGTGTGCAGCGCAAGGGCAATCGCTCCGATCTGTCCGGCGACGGCGCATGGTTGGTGCCTCTGCTGGAGCGTGTGGCGCGGGCGAGTCTGCAGGCCGATGGCGAGTCGCTTCCTGCGCCCGGTACGCCCCTCAAGCAGATCAACCGCAAGATTCCCTGGGTGAAGGACACCTATGTCTCGGCGCTCTTCACGCGCGTGATTGATCCGCTGGGCATGAAGGACACGAAGCTCGTCGCATCGAAGAAGGGTGAGGAACCGCGTTGGGTCACGACGGCCGAGGATGCCTTGCGTGTCGCCGAGCTCATTGCGCGCAAGGGTGAGTGGCATGGCCGCCGCTTGTTCCCGGCAACGGCGGCGCTTCCGTTGCCATTTGCCTTCGAGAAGTGTCTCTTCGCCGAGGCCAACGGTGAGGCAGGCGTGCTCTTCACGGCGCGTAATGTTTCGGACCTCCCCGCCTTCGAGAAGCTGGCGACAGCCTGGCGGGCACTTGTCACGGAAAAGAACCGCTGAGCGCAAAAGACGATGACATTCCTGGGGGAATTTCTGACATGATGACGCGTATTGCCGTAAGATGGGTCCCCGTGATGGGGGCATTGCTGGCCGGAATTGCCTACGCGGATGTGACGGCTGTGGCCAATTTCCGCGCTCCGGCTGAACGGGCGGTTGAACATGTTCCCGGATTTCTGTGGCTTGAGGCGGAGGGATTCGCCGATTACGGCAACTGGAAATGCGACACGCAGTTTACCCATAAGATGGGCAGCGCCTATCTGTTGGCGCCTGGCGTGACGCGGCCGATCGGCTCCGCCACGACTACGGTCTCCGTGCCGCGAGCCGGGCGTTGGCAGGCTTGGGCGCGTACCAAGGACTGGGTGCCCGAATTTCATCCAGGCCGTTTCCGGCTTGTGGTGGCGGGAAAGACGGGACCCGTCCTGGGATCCAGCGGACAGTCCGGTTGGCATTGGGAAAAGGCTGGGGCGTTCGATCTGGCCGCAGGCGAGGCGACGATGGCCCTGGAAGACCTTTCCGGTGCCTTTGCGCGGTGTGACGCGATTCTTCTCACGACCGATTCAAATTATGTGCCGCCAGAAGAGGCTCTAGCTCTGGAGGCGGAGCGGATGCGATTGACGGGTTGTGATCCGTCCGTTGCAGATGGCGGCGCCTATGATGTGGTCGTGGTCGGAGCGGGTCCGGGCGGCTGTGGGGCGGCGATTGCGGCGGCGCGCTCTGGCGCACGCACGTTGCTGGTGCACGACCGTCCTGTGCTGGGCGGCAATGCCGGCGCGGAATTCGCCGTGGGCATGAATGGCGCGGGGTGTCCGTTCTCGGGCTACCGCGAGACGGGCATTGTCGAGGAAGGGTGTCTGTTGTCGCTGAAGGGCACGGAGCCAGGGCAGCATCAAAGCCATGGCTATGCGGTGATGGCCGCCGGCGAGACGAATCTGACCGTTGTCGGCAATGTCCGCATTCTGTCGGCGGCTACGCGAGATGGACAGATTCTGTCCGTCATGGGACGCAACACGCTGACGGGGCGTCGCACCTCCTGGCGCGGCAAGATGTTCGTGGACGCGACGGGCGATGGCTGGCTGGGCTATTTCGCGGGGGCGAAGATGCTCACGGGGCGCGAGGGCCAGGCGCGCTTTGGCGAGAAACAGGCCCCGGAGCAGCCGGACAATCTTACGATGAGCGGCTGCATCATGGACAATGGTTGTTGCGCGTATCGGGCGCTTCCCACTTCGGCGCCAGTCGCCTATGAGGTGCCCGTCTGGGCGCGGATTCTTCCTCCGGGCTTCACCCGCGAGGTCCAGCAGCTTGCGAGCGGCAAGTGGTGGATGGAGCATGGGGGCGAAATCGACGACATGGCCGATCCTGAGCTCGCACGCGACACGCTGGTGCGCTATTCCTTCGCCTATTGGGGCTGGCTCAAGAACGAATCTCACCTCAAGGAGCGTGCACGTAATTATGCCCTGGCCCATGTCCCCTGGCGCAACGCCCGACGCGAGGGCATGCGCATTGAGGGCGACTATATCTTCACCGCCAATGACGCCCTCAACGGTACGCGGTTCGACGATCGGGTGACGATCACGGGATGGCCGCTGGATACGCATGATCCCCTGGGCCTCGGCAATCCCACCGGCAACGGTTACTGGCATCCGCATCCGGGTCTGCCGGCGCCTTGCGACGTGCCGTATCGGATCCTCTACTCGAAGAACGTCGCCAACCTTTTCATGGCGGGGCGCTGTGTGTCGACGTCTCACATCGGCCTGGGCACGCTGCGGGTGCAGTCGACCTGCTGCTCCATGGGGCAGGTTGTGGGCACGGCGGCGGCCGAATGCATTCGTTTGGGGCTCTCGCCGCGTGACTATGGGAAGCGCCACATCAAGGAGCTGCAGCAGCGGCTTCTGAAGGATGACGTCTACATTCAGGACCTCGTGAACGCGGATCCAGCCGATTTGGCTCGCCAGGCGCGGATTACGGCCTCGTCGAGTGAAACGCTGGAGTTTTACGACAGGAATGACCTGCTTGTCTCACGCGAACCGCGTGATCTGCATGCGCTTACGATGCCGCGCGGCGTGCGCATCCAGCGTGGCGCTTCAAAGCGTCTCGAAGCCTTTGACGCCTGGCTGGTGAACACCACGGACAAGCCACTCTCCGTCACGCTGCGCATCTATTCCGCAGAGGAGCCTGCTTGGGCCGTTGACGCCGCGCCTGTGGCGTGCGTCACGAGCACGGTGCCCGCCCGCAAGGACGGGTTGGTGCGCTTCAGTCTAAATGGCCTGTCGTTGAACCAGAAGTATTTCTGGGCGGTGATCATGCCGCAGAAGGGGTTGGCCTGGCGCATGGCGCCCGAGTCGTCGGCGCATGTGGTGCGCGCCTGGTTCGGTGCGGGGGTGACCAATCCCAGCGTGCGTCCCAACCAGTACGCATTCTGCACGGAACCGGCTCTGGCGTGGGAATTGGGGGCGGCCGGCACGCCGACGAATGTGGTTGACGGCGTGGCAAGGCGCGTTGATGGCCTGCTGCATGGCTGGGTCTCGGATGGCGCCCAGGGTCTGCCCGCCTGGATCCGCCTGGATTGGGATGCGCCGCAGATGCTGTCGGAACTGCGCCTGACGTTTGATTCGGATCTCTCCAGCAAACATCCCGTGCTGCCGCGTCCCAAGACGCTGGTGAGGCGCTATCAGGTGGACGTGTCGCCTGATGGCACTAACTGGTGTTCTCTGGTGACGGAAGACGCCAATCTCGTACGTCATCGCATCCATCGGTTTGCGCCCCGAATGGTGAAGGCTGTCCGAGTGACGGTTCTTGAGACCTACGGGGATGTTTCGGCTCGGATCTTCGAGATCCGCGCGTATTGATCAAGGGGAATCCCATGAAACTGCTTGACGATTCTTTCCTGGCCCCCTATGAGGCAGCGATCCGCGGGCGTGCCGCCCATGCCCGCAAGCGCGCGGTGGAGTTGGCGGGGAAGGGGCGGCGCCTGTCCGACTGGGCCAGCGCGCATGAATACTATGGGCTTCATTTCATCGACGGCGAATGGGTGTTCCGGGAATGGGCGCCCAACGCCACGGCGATGTGGCTGGTGGGTGATTTCTCGGGCTGGCAGCGCAAGCCCCGTTTCGCGCTCAAGCGTCTGCCCGGGCGGGATGTGTGGGAAGGGCATTTCCCGGCGCGGGCCATCCGCCACCAGCAGTTCTATCGACTGGACATGACCTGGCCGGGCGGCGGCGGCGAGCGCATTCCCGCTTATGCGCGGCGCGTGGTGCAGGATCCGGTGACCAATCTCTTTGCCGCCCAAGTGTGGCAGCCGAAACAGGCCTATGCGTGGAAGAACGAGTCGCCGAAGGGGCGCATCAAGGCCCCGCTGATCTATGAGGCCCATGTGGGCATGGGTGGCGAGGAGCCGCGTGTCCACACCTATGCCGAATTCCGCGACGAGGTGCTGCCCCGCATCAAGGCGGCAGGCTACGACGTGGTGCAGCTGATGGCCATCATGGAGCATCCGTATTACGGTAGCTTCGGCTACCATGTGTCCAGTTTCTTCGCGGCGTCTTCACGCTTTGGCACGCCAGAGGATCTCAAGTCGCTCGTCGACACGGCGCACGGTATGGGCCTTAGGGTGATCATGGACATCGTGCACTCGCATGCGGTCAAGAACGAACGCGACGGCCTGTCGCTTTTCGACGGCACGGACTACCAGTATTTCCATTCGGGGCCGCGGGGCTGGCACAAGGCCTGGGATTCGCGCTGCTTTGACTACGGCAAGACGGATGTGCTGCATTTCCTTCTCTCCAACTGCCGTTTCTGGCTGGACGAGTACCATTTTGACGGCTACCGCTTCGATGGCGTCACGTCAATGCTCTATTTCGATCACGGCCTCGGTACATCGTTCACGAACTACGGAATGTATTTTGACGGCTCCATGGACGACGACGCCTGGTGTTATCTGGCGCTCGCGAATCGTGTCATTCACGAGACGCGTCCCGAGGCCATCACCATTGCCGAGGACGTAAGCGGCCTGCCCGGTTGTGCGGCGCCTTTGGCCGATTGCGGATTGGGCTTTGACTTCCGCATGGCGATGGGCGAGCCCGACTACTGGTTCAAGCTCGCCGAGAAGGTGCGTGACGAGGACTGGAACATGCACAGCCTCTGGTACGAGCTCACCAACCGTCGTCCGGAGGAGAAGGTTGTCTCCTACGTGGAAAGCCATGATCAGGCCCTGGTGGGCGGCAAGACCTTTTTCTTCCAGTTGGCGGACTCGGCGATCTACTACGGCATGGGACGCGATCAGCACGGTCTGGCCGTTGACCGCGCCGTGGCGCTCCACAAGATGGCGCGGCTGGCCACGTTGGCGCTGGCCGGGCCGGCGTACCTCAACTTCATGGGCAACGAGTTCGGGCATCCCGAGTGGATTGACTTCCCGCGAGCGGAGAATGGCTGGGACTATACGCATGCGCGGCGGCAGTGGTCCCTGCGCGATGACAAGGCGCTGCAGTTCAAGGCCCTGGGCGATTTTGACGCTGCCCTGACGCGTGCGGTGGGGGCGCATCGCCGCAAGGAGCCCGTGCCGCTGACGATCAACGATCCCGATCATGTGTTGGCGTTCTGGCGGGATGGGCTGCTGTATGTCTTCAATTTCGATCCCGTGCGGTCCTACACCGACTATGGGGTGATGGTGCCGCCAGGCGGAGGAACCTACCGCATTGTGCTGGACACGGACGATGTGGCCTTCGGCGGTGAAGGGCGGGTGGCAAAACACCAGCGCTTTTTCCCCGAGAACGTCATGAAGGGCGATGAGCAGATCCAGCAGATCAAACTCTACCTCCCCGCCCGCACCGCGCTTGTGCTTGCGCGATAATGACAAACAGGGAGCTTATGTGCTATAATGGAGTCACTTGAAAGGGATTTTATGAAGAAGATTCGTGAAACTTTTGTTCTGTCTGGGATGTTGGCCTCTATTTCCGTCTTTGCCGGATTGGATATTGCACCGATTGATCGGGGGGCAGACCGCAACCCGAGTCCGTTGCGGGTCGAAATGGACCGCATCGGCACGCTGCGTCCGCGTAGCGCCAATGAGATTCACGGCTCGCGCTGGACGGTGGGCTGTGAATGTCTGGACCGCGATTTCACCGACTTCGATCAGTACAAGGACTACATCGTCCCGTTGGGTATCAAGGAGATTCGACTCTTTGCTGGGTGGGCCAAGTGCGAGAAGGTGAAGGGCGTGTTTGATTTCGCCTGGCTGGACCACTGCATCGACTGGACCATCGCCAACAAGATCAACGTGCTGTTGGACATCAGCTACGGTAACCCGATCTATCCTGGTGCGGGCGGCGCAGGCCTGGCCAACGGCACGCCCAACACGCCAGAAGGGCTGGCCGCCTGGGACAACTGGATCGAGAAGCTTGGCGCCCACTACAAGGGTCGCGTGACGGACTATGCGATGTGGAACGAGCCGGACAACGGCGGCATGAACACGCCCGCCGTGATCGCCGACCTCAACATCCGCACGGCGCGGATCCTGCGGCGTATTATGCCGGACTGCCGCCTGCACGGGCTTTCCCTCGGCAGCAACAAGCCCGAGGTGTTCGAGGCCTGCATCTCCGAAATCGCCAAGCAGGGCGGCGCGGACCTCTTCGACACCTACATCTACCATGGCTATGCCCCCAATCCCGATTCCTCCTACGAGCGGGTGGAGAAGCTGATCGAGATCTGCGCCAAGTATTCGCCCAAGGCCCGTATGCGCCAGGGCGAAAATGGCGGCATCTCCGAATGGAGCGACCGCTTTGCGCTCTCCAACTGGCCGTGGAGCGAGAATTCCCAGGCCAAGTGGGACATGCGCCGCATGCTGGGCGACTTGGGGCACGACTGCGGCAGTTCCGTCTACTCCATCTGCGACCTGCAGTACAAGGGCCCGTATGCGCCCTACGAGTACCTGAACCGCAAGGGCATCCTGCGCGCGAACGCCAAGCACCAGGTTTATGCCATCAAGAAGGCCTACTACGCCGTCCAGAACGTGGCGGCGGTGTTCGACGATTCGCTGACGCTGGCCACCGAGAAGAAGGCCTCGACGATCGACCGCTGCGTCTCGTTGTATGAATACGTCAAGAACGGCACCACGCCGCTGCTCGTGTTCTGGGATCATGGCCTCGTGGGCCAGCGCCGCCGCATCGAGAAGAAGGACGACGGCACGGGCCGCATGCGTCCGGTGGCGCAGTTCGACGCCGTGCGCATCCCCACGTCCTCCTTTGCCAAGGACAAGGACAACTTCATGCGTGCCGCCAACTTCGAGCGCAGCGGCATCCCCGGCGACGACTTCACGACGCGTCCGGGCGTCATCGAATGGACGGGCGCGCCGCTCAAGGAGCCGGTGTGGGTGGATCTCTTCACGGGGGCCGTCTATGCTTTCCCGGCCAAGCATCAGATCAGCCATTCGTGCGGCGTCTCGTTCATTCGGGTGCCGATCTACGATTCGCCCTGCGTGCTTACCGAGAAGGGCGCGCTGGAGCTGCTCTGACGCGAGAGGAGACTGCACATGGATACGGTCGAATACGAGAAGCGGGTGGCCAAGCTCTATCGTCGGTTCGCGCCCGTCGCCCGGCGATATCATTACACGTTTTCGCGTCCGTCGGTGACCGTGGGCGGCACGCCGGGGATACTGTTCCTCGGTAACCACTCCTCCGGCAAGTCGTCACTGGTGAATGAGCTGCTGGGCGGCGGTGCCGTGCAGGATACGGGCGTGGCGCCCACCGACGACGGCTTCACGGTGCTCATGTACGGCGACGTCGAGCGCGATGTCTGTGGGCCGGCGGCGCTGGAGGTGCTGCCCGAGGAGTTCCGCGCCCTGGAGGCTTTTGGCCCCGCGCTACTGCAGCATCTGCGCGTGAAGGTGCGCAATCGGGAGCTGCTGAGGGGCGTCAATCTCGTGGACAGCCCCGGCATGATCGACGCCGCCGAAGGCGCTTCCGCCCGCGACTACGATTTCGCCGGCGTGGTGCGCCGTCTTGCCGAGATCTGCGATCTCGTGTTCTTCCTCTTCGATCCGGAGAAGCCCGGCACGACGGGCGAAACGGTCAATGTGTTCGCGCAGTCGCTGCGCGGCATGGAGTTCAAGCTCCGCGTGCTGCTCAACAAGTGTGACACCTTCAAGGACCCCTCCGACTTTGCCCGCGCCTACGGCACGCTCTGCTGGAATCTCTCGCGTGTCTTGCGCACGAAGGACCTGCCGAAGATCCTCACCACGTATTCCGGCGAGGTGCATCCGGCGGCGCTGGAGCCGTTCGACTACGCGGACTTCAACCGCCATCGCATGGAGTTCCGCGCGATGGTGCAGGAAGTCGGCGCACGACGGGCCGACAACGTCTATGCCGCCGCGCATGCCGACTTCACGGGGCTGTCCATCCGTATGCGGGTGGTGAACCTGGCGGCGCGGCGACTGTGCCTGCAGCGGATGCGCATACTGGCGCTGGCCGCTGCCGCCACGCTGGTGGTGGGGGCGGCGGCGCTGCTGGTGACGGGTAATGTCCTGAAGGCCGATGTGACGGCGTTCTCCTGGCAGTCGGTCCTCGCGTGGTCTGCGGCGGTGGGCGGCATGGCCGGCATGGGATTCCTGTCGTATCTCTGCGATGGCCTTGTCGTGCGCCTGCAGCGGGAACGGCTGGCGGAGCGTGTGGACGCGCTTTTCGGGGAGATCTACCGCATGGAGATGGCCATTGCGCAGGCTGACGATCTGCGGCAGCGGTGGAATGACCAGCGGGCGGAGACCGCAGAGGTCGTGCGCAGTGCGCCGCTCAATCTTCCGTGGTTCGGCGAACGGCGCAGAGCCGCCGTGGACGCGGCGGTGGCCGGCCTCAAGATGTGAAAAGAAGTGAAAGGATGCGCATGAGACCTGAAAATGTGACGGTGGCGTTTCTGGCTGCGGCGATGGCCTGTGGCGCGGGCGTCTACAATGTGGTGCGTGATACTTCGGCCGACCGCGTGTCGACGCCGCTCAACGTGAACCTGACGCGCGTGGGTACGCTGCAGCCGCGGGCGGCGCATGAGATACACGGCTCCAACTGGCGCCTGGGGTGCGAGATCCTCGACCGCGACTACATGAACTTCGACGAGTACAAGGAGCATGTGGAGCCGCTGGGCATCAAGCTGGTGCGTCTACAGGGCGGCTGGGCCAAGTGCGAGAAGGAGAAGGGCAAATACGACTTCGCCTGGCTTGACCACATCGTGGACTATCTGCAGGCGCAGGGCGTGGACTGCGCGATCGAGACGAGCTATGGTAACCCCATCTATGCAGGTGGCGGCACGATTGACCTGGCGGCCGGATTCCCCTCATCCGAAGAGGGTCTCGCCGGATGGGACGCCTGGGTGGACGCCCTCTCGAAGCATTTCAAGGGACGGGTGGACAAGTTCCTCATGTGGAACGAACCGGACATCCGCCCACGAGACGGGTCTGAGATGAAGACGCCGGAGCAGATCGCCGCCTTCAACGTGCGCACGGCGAAGACCATCCTGAAGAACATCCCCCAGGCGCATCTGGCGGGGCTTTCGCTTGCGCGCTGCAGCAGCGAGTTCTTCGAGTCGTGCCTCAAGGCGATGGGCGAGGACGTGAAGCTCTTCGACACCTTCATCTACCATGGCTACCAGAACGCCCCCGAGAGCAGCTATGACGAAGTGGAGAAGCACAAGGCCGTGCTCGCGAAGTATAATCCTGCCGCCCGCATGTGGCAGGGCGAGAATGGCTGCCCCAGCGAGATGGCGCTCAAGTTCGCCCTGTCGCGCGTGGCCTGGAGCGAATACTCGCAGGCGAAGTGGGACATGCGCCGCATGCTCGGCGACCTCGGCCATGACGTCGAGTCGGGCCTCTTCTGCATCGTCGACTTCAACTACCAGCCGCCGACGTTCCCGGTCTTCTTCTGCAACCGGAAGGGCTATCTCCGGGCCAACGCCTCGAACGACGTCATCCGCGTCAAGCGCTCCTACTACGCCGTCCAGAACACCGTCGGCGTGTTTGACGCGACGGTGAAGCGCGTCCGCGAGGGGCAGCTCGCGGCCTGCACGGACCGCACGGTCTCGCTCTACGAGTACCGCACGGCGAATGGCTCGCCGCTGCTGGCGTTCTGGCATCACGGCCCCGTGAAGGTGGAGCCCGCCAAGGCGGCGGGCAGCACGTTCCAGGCGAACCAGGGGCTGAAGATCGTGCTTGACCCTGAGGCGCGCCCCGGCGACTCGTTCGAGACGCGCGGCGTGGCCTTCACCTGGGGCGGCCGACCGTTCGTCGACCCCGTCTGGGTCGACCTGATGACGGGCTGG
>JAKSOW010000126.1 GCA_024405395.1 Kiritimatiellia bacterium
CGGCTGCCCCACCGCGAAGTCGCGCAGGGCCTTGTCCTTCAGGGCGCGCACTTCGTCCGGGCGCTGGGCGGCGTCGCCGGGCTGCAGGTCGGCATAGCGCAGCACCGCGCCTGCGTCATCAGGATCGGCCCAATAGAGGCGGTTCGCCGAGGGGATCTCCGCCTCGGTATAGGGCAGGCGGCGTTCCGGCACCGCCAGGCTACCGCCGTTGAGCTTCACCGTGCCGCTGAACGCACCGGAGACCTCCAGCGTGCGCCCATCGCCCACCAGCGTAGGCGCACCAGCCGCCTTCACCCGGCAGACGATGCCCCGAGTCAGTTCAGCGAGTTCCGCCTGGGCGGCCGGCGCATACTGATCGATGAGGCCCCACTTCTTCGCCAGATACTGTTCGGCTTGCAGACGCACCCGCGTGGAGACGGCATTCGTGAACACCAGCACCTCGCCGTACTGCTGGCCACCGCGATTGCCGGACGTGTCCTTGAGCATACCTAAGCCAGAGAAATGAAGCCCGTCCAGCGCGATGGACACGACCTGCCAACCCCCATTCAGCCGCTGAGCGGCCGAATCGGCCACCTTGACGCCGTCTAGCCAGATGTCATGTAGCGTATTCGTGGTGATGCCGCTGGTGGCTTTGGTGCCGCTTCGCCCCAAGGCGCCTTCTGTTGTGGCCACCAAAGCGTAGCCGCCGCCCTTCTGGCTGCCGAAGACCATGACGACAAGCTGGGCGGCGACAGAGGCCATGGTGTTGTAGCCCGAAGGCGGCGCGAACGGCAGACGGCGCGAACCACCAGCAGAGTCCATGCTCAGATACCCCAGTCCGTCCGGGCCGTCCAAAAGACGCACAGGATAGACCATCTCCACACATTCAAACGACACCTCACTCTTGTAGAGGCGGCGGTTCCACAACGAATAGTGGGCCTCGGGCTGGCGCCAGTCCACTACGCGCTCAATGAAGGGAACCCCCTCCGACAGCTCGCGGCCCAGGAACTCGTCAGTTGTGCCCTCGCCGATGCGGAAACAGGTCTCGGGCCGCGAGAAGTCATACCAGTACGCCACCTGGTCCACGAGTGACGAGCGGTTCGTCACGGCGAACGTGCCCTCACCGGCCACGGCAAACGTCTCGCCGCCGTCCGTCTTCAGCGTCACGGTGGAGGCCTGCGGCGTGCGCAGCGTCACGGCATCGGACCCAGAGACGACCGTGCCGCCGTCCACGACGTCATAGCAGAGGATGGGCCAGTTGTTGTTGCGCTTGGCGGCCAGCGAGGCGGCGTCGATCGCCCCCGCCACCGGCAGCGCCACCAGGCTGCGTCCGTCCGACAGGGTCGCCGTCACGCATCCTTCGGGCGGCGTTTCGGACGAGCCGTACCGCACGGTGGCCGTACCCTCGTCCAGGACCTGCGCACCGGGCGCCAACATGCCAAACGTCACGGCGCTGCCCGCGTCAACGCCGGCGCCACCAGCCGCCAGGTTGCCGGCCGCAGCCGCCACCGTCACGGTCTGGTTGGCGGCGGCAAGAAAAGTACAGGGAGCCGACTCTTCCGTGGCCAGCACTTCCTCCAGGGCCACAGCCGGCAGACCTTCGCCGCCACGAATCGTCATCGCCGCATTCGGGCTCACTTTCATGTGGGCGGCCGCCTGGGCGTTGTCCAGAACCAATGCGACGTCATCGACAGCGGGGACGATGGTCTGCTGGGCATCAGGGTTGGCGGCGGCCAGCGTCACCTCGGCGGATCCGGCAAGTTCCAGGCAGCCATTGCCCGATACCGTGCCGGCCAGGGTCACGGGCACGGCATTCGTAATCACCAGCGGCCGCCCTGCCGAGGCCAACGAGCAGGCGAGCGTGAGGGCGTTTGTATCCGGCACAGTGAGATTCCCAAGGCTGGAGCAGGCCTCGGGGCACGCCGCGCCCGCAAACGTGAAGCGCAACGGCTGCACCATCACTGACCCCGACCCCGACACGCGCACCGTCTTGCCGGCAGGAACGGCCGTGCTGTTGCACAGGCTCACCTTACCGCGTGGCACAGCCAATTCATCGCCGGCCAGCATATCGGCGTCACCCATCAGATGAATGTCGGCCTCACTTGAAATGAATGTCGGGAACGACGGATCCTGGGGAAAGGCCATCAGCGTGCAGCTGTTGATCGCAAAGGTCGAAAACTGAGCATCCGCATGCAGGTTCGCGAGGTTACAGACCGGGAAGTACTGGGAATGGCCCAATCGGACCGAGTTCACGCCTGAAAACGTCAAAGAACCTGCGCCATACGCAAAGACGTGCCCCTGGATGGACGGCTGACGGTCACGCGGCATGTCAGCCCGCAGATAGGCGTCGCCATTGGTGGCCACAAGGGTCGCCCAGATGGTGGCGCTGCCGTTGATCTGCGTGAGCACCAGCGTGGAGCCGGGCTCGAAGACGATGTAGCCGCCCTGCTTGTTGCTGCCATTCGGCTCCGCCGCCGTACCGCCGATCGTCAAGGTGCCGCCGGCGGGAATCACCGTAACCGCCCCCGCCATGCCACACCAAGCCCACAGACAAACGAACGCAACAGCGATCAAGAGCTTCATCACCTGCAGATTCTTCCGAACGGTGCAAATGGGCATCATGGTCTCATCTCCTCGTAAATGGCTAAACAACTGTGTGGATTGTACCATAATATCTCATTTTCAGTCAATAGAGCATTACTTCTTGTCCAATGCAGGGTGGGTATGTTAGAATATCGCTTTCCGATTATCGAGATTCTTCGGACAGGAATGGCTTTTCTATGGTTTCATCGTTCATGAAATTGATGCAGGAGGGCGGATGGGTAATGTGGCCCATTGTCGCCCTTTCCGTCGTGGGGCTAGCGGTTGCACTGGAGCGGCTATGGCGGCTGAGTCGGTTCCTTCTGGCCCGAGAGGCCGACAGTACCCAATCGCCCCAACAGCAGCTCAATGACCTTCAGCGCGGATTCGGACTGATCTCCACCATCATCACCGCCGAGCCCATGCTGGGCATTCTCGGCACCGTCACCGGCATCATCAAGACCTTTGGCGCCTTCAAGCTCTCCGATGCCGCCTCGCCTCTTGCGGCGACCGCCGGCATTGGCGAAGCGCTCGTCACCACGGCGGCAGGACTTGTCGCCGCACTTGTGCTGCTCTTCCCCTACAACCTGCTGCTGGGGCTCCTGGCGCGTGCCGCAGTCAAACTGGAATCCGCCGCCTGATAGCCCATTCGCCAATGGCCCTCAAAAGTCCCTATCTCGGGCACCGCCCACGTCTCGAACTGACATCTCTCATGGATGTCATGTTCCTCGTGCTTGTGTTCTTCGTCTATTCAATCTTCTCCATGGCGGTGCATAAGGGCGTCAAAGTGGATTTGCCCACGGCAACAGGCGTGCTGGAAAAAGGTGAACGCATGGTGGTGACGATCGACGAGAAAGACGCCCTGCAGCTCAACGGGCGCCCCCTTGCGCGTGAGGAGCTCATCCACGAGGCAAAGCGCCTCGTAGGCGCCAAGCCCGAGATCCCCGTGCTCATCTCCGGCGATCGCCGTTCTTCTCTAGGAGCCGGAGTGGAACTGTTGGCCGCGCTCAAGGCCGTTGGCGTGGAGAAGATATCCTTTCAGGTGAGCGGCTCCAGCACAGGGTCTGACGCGCCCTCCAAGGTGACGGCAAAATGACGCGCTACGCCGTCGCCCTGTTCTTGGCCATCCTCCTGCATGCCGCCGCATTCTGGGGCTGGTGCGTATTCCGCCAAGTCCATCCAGACCAGACGACGCTCCCAGCCATCGATCTTTCCTCCGTGGAGCTTTCCTTCTCGGACACGGAGGATGCAGACACCGTGCACGTCGCCGAGACTCAGCCTGCACCGCCCGCTGCCCCCCAACCCACTTCGGTTGTGCCGCCCAAGCCGGTCTTGCCACCACCCGAAGTGGCGCCCCAGGAATCCTCCGATGCTCCCGTTGAGACCCCGCCGGATGTTCTGATGGAACCCGACGGCCTACCCATCCCCGTGGCGCCACCACCCAATCCCACCAACCGCCCCCCAGAACTGCCGCCACAGGACACAGCCAAAGCAGAGCCGGCAAAGTCGGCAACAGCAGCCCCTGAACCTGCTCGCGAAACAGCCCATATCCAGGCGCCGCCGGCGCCACCGTCCTCGTTCCGTCCCAAGTATCCCACCAATTGCCGGAGACGTGGAGAGGAAGGCGTCGTTTCACTCGAGATTGACGTGAATGTCCTCGGCCAGGCCATAGATGTCCGTATCCTCATTTCCAGCGGCTTCCCGGATCTGGACGAAGCGGCGGTGAAGGCCGCTAAGAAAGCCCGTTTTGCACCGGCCACTCAAGACGGCAAGGCCGTTCCCGGACGCATTCGCCTACCCGTCGAATTCAAGCTGAAATAGAGGGACAACCCTCAGCAGGCCGACATGAGGCCATGTCTAATCTGGACGCGGCGCGTGGCAACACGATCGGCAAATGCCCGATCATGCGTGGCCACGAGCACCGTTGCCGGGAGTGCCGCCAGCACGTCCGCCAGCCGGGACTTCTCATCCTCGTCCAGCGCCGAAGTGGGCTCATCCAGCAACAGCAGATCCGGCTCTGCCGCCAGCAGCGCCGCCAGGGCCACGCGTTGACGCTGGCCATGCGACATCGACGCCACAGGACGGTTGCCCGTTGGCAGGCCCAGCTTCGACAGCAGCGCATCCACGCGTGCCGGAATCTCAGCCGCCGGCACGCCCCTTCTCAACAGAGCATCACCCACATCCTCCCGCACCGTGGGGAAGAGGAACTGGTCATCCGGATTCTCGAAGAGCACGCCCAACCGACTGCGGATCTGCCGCAGTTCGCGGCCACGCGGCTGCAGTCCAAACACGCGGGCCTCCCCCGCATAGGGCACGAAACCCGACAACACGGAAAGAAGCGTCGTCTTACCGCCCCCATTGGGGCCCAAGAGCGCCACCTTTTCCCCGGCAAGCACCTCAAGCTGCGGCACGTCAAGGGCAGCTTCGTCAGAGTTGGCGTAGGTCACACGCAGGTTGGTCAGTTGTACAACGGGAGCTGCCGTCTTCTCCGCAGACCTGCCGTCCACGGAACGCCGCAGCACCAATGCGCGCGACAGCATCTCGGCATCGCGGCTGAGCGCCTCAAACCAGCGCAACGTCTGCGCACAGACCAGCACGGCCCCTTCCGGCAGGTGGAGCCGACGCAACGCCTTGAGGAAACGCACTTCGCAGACGCCATCCCGTCGTGAGGCCGCACCCACGAACACAGGCACAAAGACCAGCATGGCAACGACACCAGGCCACCCCACCAGGAAAGAGGCGCTCGCGACGATTCCCGCCGGCAAATTCGGAAAAGCCTGCGCCAGAAGCCACACCAACCCCGTATGCAGGAAACGCCCTGCCACCAGCACCACGGCCAATGCGCAGAACACGCCGCCCATTGACCACACGCTCTTGCGCCCCCAACACATGCGGAATACGCCCAATGCCGCCACCTGCAACCCCAGCTCCACACTCAGCACCGCCGCCATCGGCGGCCACAGAAGCGGCATGCCCGTGAGCACAGAGCTCACCCAAGGCACAAGCGCAGCCACCAGCACAGCCCGCGGCGTGGACACCAGAAACGCCAGCGTCACAAGCGGCCAGTACATCGGCAAAAACATAGTCCCCGCCAGACCCAGGGCGTGGAAGAGAGTCGGCAACGCCAACGACAATGCTCCGAAGAGCCCGCAATAGGCCATGTCACGCATCTTCATTGAGCCGATATCCCACATTCCTTATTGTTTCCAGCCTACTGGCCTCGGGTCCCAGCTTTCGCCGCACAAGCGCCACATGCTGATCCAGCGTGCGCGTATTGCCATAGAACGAAACGCCCCATATGCTGTCGAGCAGATAGTCACGCCGCAGCACCTCTCCGGCGTGCGCATGCAGCAGCCGCACAAGCTCATACTCACGCGCGGCCAACGGCAGTTCCTCTCCGGAGGGGTGAATGAGCACCATGCGGGAACCATCCACACGGGCCGTCCCTATTTCAAACGACTCGCCGGAAACGGGGGCGGACGCATTCAGCGCCGCGCGACGCAACAGCGCCGACACCCGCACGAAGAGTTCCTTCATCGAAAAGGGCTTGGTCACATAGTCATCAGCCCCCATCCCAAATCCCGTCAGCTTGTCCTCTTCTCTGCTGCGGGCCGTCAACATCAATATCGGCAATGCCGCATCCTTGGCACGCACGTTCCGACACACCTCGAACCCCGAGACCTTGGGCATCATGACATCCAGGATCAGCAGGTCCGGGCGTTCCCGCGCCAACTCCGTAAGCGCGGCGGCGCCGTCAGGCGCCGTGCGAACAGCATGGCCCTCCGTCTCCAGCGCCACCGCCACCCATTTGCGCACATCGGGGTCGTCCTCGGCGATCAGAATGTCAGCCACGCCGACTCTCCTTCACGTAAGCCAAGACCTCATCCACGATGCCGTTTAGCTTCGCGGCATCCTCGGCAATGGTCGCCACCCCCTCGGCCTGGCGTTTGGCGTCAAGCCGTCCCGAGACAAGCAACTCAGCACAGAGGGAGACCGACGTAAGTGGCGTCTTCAGACGATGGGAGAAGTCATCCACGTAGTCGAGCCGTCTTGCGGACTCCCGCCGCACGCGCCAAATGTCATATATGATCAAGCCCAGCCCCAACAGGGCAAAGAAGCCGCAAACCAGGTACACGACCAGTTCACAGCGCATGAGACGGTGGGCGCGCGCGAAGCCCGGGCTCTCCACACCCGCCCAGACGACGCACACCCGTCGGCCATCCCCCACCAAGGCCTCGCCCCGACAACGGCCATCCGCCGGCAATGGCGCGCCCTGGGCACATCCGTTCTCATCCAGAATCCCGACTTGAATGCCTTCCGCCGCGCACCGCGTCTCATCGGGCATCTGGCCATTGCGAACCTCAAGCGCAATGCGCTGGGCACATTCCTGCAAAAGCGTACGGCCCACGGTACGCCCCCGCCGCACTTCGTCGGACAACAACCGATGCGTCCCCACCGGCAGCAGCACCAGCGGGAACAACAGCAACAGAAAATAGACGACCAAAGACCGAGCCATCGTCATTTTTCCGGCTTCGGGAGCACATTGAGATAACAGCAGGTGCGATCACACGCTTCGCCGCCCTTGCCCACCCGAAAGACGCGGAACTCGCCAGCAGACGGCTTGACGGCCACAAGCTCGAACAGCATCTCGCCATCACGGCGCACCCAACCCAGATTGCGCGCACCCCACGGCAGATTGTCCCGGCCCACGCCGCCATAGCCTTGCGAGATGGTCCAGTTGACGCCCTTGTACTCCAGCTGGTTGTCGAAATGGCTGTCGCCGCAGAAATAGCCCACGAGGTCATTGGGGCGCTGCTTGACGAAGCCCTGCAGCATGTCAATGAACGCGGTCTTTCCCTGCATGACACTGCCGCCTTGATACTGCTTCCAGTGGCCGATCTCGTCGAACACGCAGAAATGGCCGAAGGCGGCCGCCGCCCATCCGGTCGGCATCGACTCCAGCGCCTGCTTCACGAACGCGATCTGGTCCGCCGACATGCCGTAGTAGGCCTCGTCCGAGGTATTGCAGAAAATGGCCCGGAACTTCTTGCCCGGCACGTCGAAATAGCCCCATGACTTGTTGGCGCCGAACGTCAGCCTGAAGCCGTGCCGCTCCGCCAAGCCATTGAATGTCTCGCCGAAAAGCTCCGAGGAGATCGGGCGCGTCTTCCGGCCCAGATAGTTGCCGTGGTCATGGTTGCCCAGGCAGAAAAGAACGGGGCGGCGCGCGTAGGCGCTGTACACCTTTTCGGTCACGGCCATGCGCGCCAAGGCCTCCTCATCGCTCTTCACGCCGTTGTCGTAGTCATGGTCGCCGCCGTCCACCAGGAAGTCGCATCCCGCGCGATCGGCGGCAGCTTCGGCGAAAAGCACATGGAAGCGCGAATTGGCGAAATCCGGCTGAGCCGGCTTTTCCGTGAGGCGCGAGTGGATGTCGGTGACGAATGTGAAGGAGATGGTCTCGTCCGCACCCTTCCACGCCCGATAGCGCGCCACGGCCGCGTCGATGGCCTGATTGGCCCAAGCCGGCAGACCATCGCGCGCATCCGCCACATCATCCGCATGCAGCTGCGGCGACAATGCCGCCGCAGCCGCGCCCAGTCCCAGGAAAGTCCGCCGGTTCGTCATAACCGTCCTTAACCGCGCTCAAACGCGCGATGCGCAATGTCCTTGCGGTGGAACGCCTGGTCGAAGGCGATCTTGTCGACGGCCTTGTAGGCCGTATCGACTGCTTCGCGCAACGTGGCGCCCATGCCCGTCACCGACAGCACGCGCCCGCCCGCGGTGAGAACCTTGCCGTCCGCGGCCTTGGTGCCGCAGTGGAACACCATGGCGCCCGAAACGGCATTCGCGGCTTCCAGGCCTGTGATTTCCTTGCCCTTCTCATAGGAGCCGGGATATCCGCCCGACGAGATGATCACGGTGGCGGCGCAGTCGTCCTTGATGACCACGTCGGCGTCCTTGAGCGTACCTTCGGCGCACGCGAGGAGAATCTTGGCGAAGTCGCCGCCGATGCGCGGCAGCACGGCCTCCGTCTCGGGATCGCCGAAACGGGCGTTGAATTCCACCACATTGACGTCCGACCCGCTCGCCGCCGGCTTGCCGCCCGGCACGTTGTTGATCATAAGGCCCGCATAGAGCACGCCCTTGTAGACGATGCCGCGCTTCTTGAGCTCACGCACCACTGGCAGGATGATCGTGTCGCGGATGAACGGCAAGCGATCGGCCGTGACGACCGGCGCGGGCGAATAGGCGCCCATGCCGCCCGTGTTGGGGCCCTTGTCGCCATCGAAGATGCGCTTGTGGTCCTGCGAACTCGGCAGCAGCACGGCATGTTCGCCATCCACCAGCGCGAGAATGGAGCATTCCTCGCCCACGAGGAACTCCTCCAGCAACACCTCGGCGCCGGCCGCGCCGAACTTGTTGCCCACGAGCATGTCGTCAATCGCCGCCTCGGCATCGGCCTGCGTCTCGGCGATGATCACGCCCTTGCCGGCCGCAAGACCATCTGCCTTGATCACCACCGGCAGACCATACGCCGGCAACGCGGCCTTGGCCTTGGCCGCATCCGTGAAAGTCTCCGCGCGTCCCGTAGGCACACCTGCCGCCTTCATGATCTCCTTGGCGAAGGCCTTGGAACCTTCCATGCGCGCACCGGCGAGCGGCGGACCAAAGGCCTTCACGCCGATCTTGGCGAGCTCATCCACAAGTCCCTTGCACAAAGGCGCCTCAGGCCCCACCACCACGAGGTCGGGCTTATTGGCCACTGCCCAGGCGACTACGCCAGGGACATCCTCAGCGCCGACGGCAATGTTCGTCGCAATCGCCGCCGTGCCCGCATTGCCGGGCGCGCAGAAGAGTTCGTGCTTCGTTTCGTCCTGCGCCAGCCGCCACGTGATGGCATGCTCGCGCCCACCGCTACCAACTACCAAGATTTTCATGGGGAAGATTATAGCATAAATCCCCGTCGCGTGGACGACGAATCACAAAAACACGAAGCCCGCGCTTTAGGCGCGGGTTCGCTTGTTTATTGGAGGTGGGAAGCGGAGTTGAACCGCTGTAAGCGGATTTGCAGTCCGCGACCTAACCGCTCGGCCATCCCACCTTAAATCGGCTTAAAGCCTTACTTGGCTTTCTTCGCCGCGAGCAGCTTGGCGTTAGCGCGCTTATCATGCGCTTTCCGGCGAGCTCTCTTGGCACGTGTTCTAAGTTGCTGTCCCATGGCGCAATAGTATAGCAAACTCCCTTCATTCGCACAAGAGGGATTTTTGATTTATTTCGCCCTTCTATTTCTTCAGCAATTCGATCGTGCGCGACAGCACGTGGCGTTCACCAGGGGCAAGCGTGTAAGCCCGATCGGCATAGCAGGTGCCGTTTTCCACACAGACGAAAGTGCGCCATTCGCCAGACGCAAGCTGCGACGTCACATTCGTGCCTCTCGCCGAGGTTTCACCCGGGCTCCACACCACGGTCTTGATGTCGCCACATGAAGTCAACGCCAACGTGCGCCCAAGCACAGGATCCTGCAGCGAGATTGCATGCGTGCCGTCTGCGGGAAAGGCGAATATCCTGGCACCTTCGGTAACCGCATAGTCCCCCTGCCACACGCGCGATTCCCCCAACTCGGGATGGGCGGCATCACGATACGTGCAGCCGCTGAATCCCGTCACCCGACATTCCCTGACTGATCCCACGCGGAAATAGGGATGCAGCATTTCGCTTACGCAGAAAGAATCTTCTCCCGTGTTCTCGCCGACGAGCTTAACCGTCAGCGTCTTCTCCAGACGAAAAACCGCCGTGAGCGAAAAGTCATGGGGGAACGCACGCCGCGTCTCGTCGTTGGACACCAGCCGCAGCGTCAACTCGGAGAATTGGGCCGACTCATCCCGGCGCACCACCGCGAAATCGTGATAGCGGGCTACGCCATGGCGACGACAGCCAGTCGGGCCGGACATCGCGAACCACGGCCAGCAAAGCGCGATGCCGCCCGAACCATCCTGCAGGCGTGCCAGCACTTCCTCCTGGCCTGACGGCACATAGGATACGGCGCGGGCGCCGACCGTATCCACAGCCAGCGAACCCCACATGTTCGTGAGCGTGATCACCGTCGCCATAAGGGGGCCGATCATCGCGGATTCCGCGCTCAACGCGTCGTCAAGGCCGCCACCACGGCGTCGCCCACCTGGGCCGTCGTGGCCGTGCCGCCCAGATCAGGCGTCAGCGTCTTCTTTTCGACGAGCAACTGCTCGATGACGTCCAGCACCTCTTTCGCCAGGGCATCATGACCGAAGAACTCCAGCATCTGACTGGCGCTCCAGACCGTCGCCAACGGATTGGCCAGGCCCTTGCCCGCGATATCCGGGGCACTGCCGTGAATGGGCTCGAACATGGACGGGAACTTCCGCTCCGGATTGAGGTTAGCCCCAGCCGCCAGGCCCATACCGCCGGAAATGGCCGCGCCAAGATCCGTGAGGATGTCGCCAAACAGGTTGGAGGCAACCACCACCTGGAAGCGCTTGGGGTCCTTTACCATGAACATCGACGCCGCATCCACCAGATACGAATGCGTCTCGACATCCGGGTATTCAGCCTTCAGCTCATTGAAGACCTGATCCCAGAAGACCATCGAGTAGTTGAGCGCATTGCCCTTCGAGATGCT
>JAKSOW010000127.1 GCA_024405395.1 Kiritimatiellia bacterium
AAGAACGCGGCGGCGACCGATTCGCTTCTGCAGAAGAAGTACGTGATTCCGTTCGCTCTGGCGGTGGTGATCCTCGCGTGCAACCAGACGACGGGCATCAACTCGGTCTTGAACTACACGGTGACGATCTTCCAGAAGAGCGGCATGCCGGGCGCGTTCGCGAACATCTCCGACGTCGCCATCAAGATTGTGAACTGCGTGATGACGATCATCGCGTGCGCGCTCGTCGACAAGAAGGGGCGTAAGTTCCTCCTCAAGCTCGGCACTTCGGGCATCATCCTCGGGCTCTGTGGCGTGGGTACGATCTTCCTCGCGATCTCGAAGGGCTGGGTGACGGCGTCGATCACGACGGGCGTGCTCGCGACGATCTTCTTCTTCATGTTCATCGGCTTCTATGCGGTTGGCCCGGGCGTTTGCGTGTGGTTGGCCCTCACAGAGCTGATGCCCACCCGCATTCGCGCGAACGGCATGGCGATTGCGATGATCATCAACCAGGGCGTTTCGGCGGGCATCGCCACCGTGTTCCCGCAGTGGTGCGCCTGGACGAACGACAACGGCAGCGTGTTCTTCGTGTTGGCCGGCTTCACTGTGATCTACTTCATCACGGCGGCGTTCTTCTTGCCCGAGACCAAGGGCCGCACGCTGGAGGAAGTGGAGCAGTACTTCACCACGGGCAAAATGCCCGAGCGGAAGTAACACAGCCCGTCTCGCGGAACGGAAAAGCCGGTCGGCGTTGAGCCGATCGGCTTTTTGTCTTGATAGGCCACCTCTGGATGCATTTGTGGTAAGTTGACTCTGGCGAATGAGTGTGATATCATACAGCCACATATGAAAAACGTATTTGCAGTTGCGTTTGTGCTTTCCGTTGGAGTGGCATCTCATGCTTGGGGCGTGGATCTCTCGACGGCGGGACTGGTTTCGGTGCCGGGCGAATGGACGCATCTGCCGCCGGCCAATCTTGATCCCAAGTGGGCTCGTACGCCGGACACCTCGCCGCGCAGGTGGTCGGGGCAGAAGGCGGCGCTGCGTTACGCCGAGGTGCGTGCGGCCGAGAAGGACGGCGAGGGTGGTATACGCGTTGACTGGCGTGCCGCCCTGAGTGCCACCAATGCGCCCAGCGTGCCCGGTTCGGCGAAGAGTCTTTGGAAGGGGCGTTTCCCCGACTTGCCGTCGATCACTTCGCCGGAGCTCTACTGGATCGGCAAAGACCTCCGCCTTTTCCGGGGTGCACCACCCGATGCGCACGAGCTTCTGCCTGCCTGTGTGGTGGAAGACGGAAATGACGAGGATGGACATGGCGGTTATCTGATCGGCCTGTCCGGCGCCGCCACGGCGTTCAGCATTGCTTCCAATGCCACGGAGATCGCGTTGTCCGGCGACGGCAGTCCCTTTGTGCGGCGTTTCAACGGAAACTGGCTGGCGGGAATGCAGCTGCTGGCCCGTCTGCATCCCGACTGGTTCAGGGCACCAGAGGAGATGTCGCCCGAACTCTGGATTTCCGTGGTGGCGGAATGGATGCAGGACGCCGGGAAATGGAATGCGTCCGCCGCCGGGTGGCCGCAGTTCCTGGCGGAGCGTCTCGCGCGGAGGCGAGAGCTGCTGGCGGATCCAAGGCTGCGGACAACCCTGGATTCGGGACTGTTGTTCATCACGCGGCGGCAGCCCTCATGGAACCATGAGGTGGCGCAGTATTTCGGTTGGCGGCAGGAGCCCGGCGGAAGTGTGTACAAACTGACGCAGCCGGGACGTTCGCTGGCGCGGCAGGACCTCATTGCGGGCCGTCACCCGGCGGGCAGTTATCTGCAACCTCGGCTTTCCTACGACGCGAAGAAGCTGGTGTTCGCCTTTGTGGCCACAGATGGCGGGCTCGACCCGTATTCGGTTACGAAGGTCAATGAGGAAGACGGTGACCACCACTACTACCATCTGTGGGAGATGAACGTGGACGGTTCGGGGCTGCGCCAGCTCACGAAGGGGGTGTATGAGGACTTCATGCCGGAATTCCTGCCGGACGGTGACATCGCCTTTATGAGTTCGCGTCGGCGCTCCCAGAGCCGTTGCTTCTGGTTTGGCTACTCCAATCGGTGGCAGGCCTATACGCTGTTCCGCATGAAGTCTGATGGCTCGGACATGCTGCAGCTGTCCTGGAATGATGTGGCGGAATGGTTCCCCACCATGAGCAATGACGGCGAAATCCTCTTTGCGCGCTGGGACTACATCGACCGTGACGCCGTGCGCCATCAGAATCTGTGGAAGATGCGTCCGGACGGCACGAACCCCATGGCCGTGTGGGGAAACGAGACAATGAATCCCCACTGCACGTTCCAGCCGCGTGCGATTCCGGGATCACGGAAAGTTGTCTGTGTGGCGTCGGCCCATCATGCTGTCACGGGCGGCCCCATCATTCTCATCGATCCCGCGGTGGATGAAAACAGCGAGGCGGCGATCACCCACGTCACGCCTGGGCACTATCCCGAAATCGACATGCCCAAGCTGGACGCGCCGGCCCCCGATGTCGGGACATGGAAGGATCATTATCGCGACAACGACTGGTACACGTCGCCCCACCCCTATGGGGAGGACCTCTTCCTGGTGGCATGGAGTCGGAATGCGCTGCATTACGAGCCCTCGCGCAAGAATGCCGACGCGGCCCTGGGCCTTTATGTGCTGGCCACCAGAAAGGATGGGGGCGTGACGCGTGAGCTCCTGTGGCGCGATGGCGAGATGAGCGCCGAATGCCCCGCGCCCTTGGTGCCGCGTCCGGTACCGCCGGTGTGGAAGTCGCAGTTTGATCCCTCACTGCAGGCGGCACAGGAAGGCGAGGTGTTCATCTCGGACGTCAACCGCGGTCTCAAGACGGTTTCGCCTGGTGCTCTGAAGGAAGTGCGGGTGGTGCAGATATTCCCGCGCACGGCACCTGACCAGTATCTGCCCAATGTAGGCTGTGGCGGACATGAAAACGCGCGCGGTGTGCTAGGGACGGCGAAGGTCGAGGCTGATGGTTCTGCTCGGTTCATTGTGCCGGCAAAGACGCCGATCCTGTTCCAGGTCTTGGATGCGGAGGGCCGTGCCTGGCGCACGATGCGGTCAACAACCTCGCTGATGCCAGGCGAGCGGGTGTCCTGTGTCGGCTGTCATGAACCGAAGCGTGAGGCCTCGGCCCATGCCGCCGTGGTCTCGGATGCCATGAAGAAGCCAGCGCAACGGCTGGTGGTACCACCGGAAGGGGGGCGTCCATGGGGCTTTGTGGAGAACATACAGCCCATCTTCGACCGCAAATGCATTTCCTGCCATGCCGGCGACAAGGCGCCTAAAGGCATCGATCTCACGCGTGCGGTCGATCCACGTTTCTCGGTGGACGTGAAGGTGACGCAGGTTGGGTACCGTCAGTATTCGGCGCCATTCACCAAGTCGTATGCCACGCTCGTCTTCACAGACGAAGAACTGCCCAAGCACACTCAAAACAAATCCAAGAAATTCCAATGGTATGCCCCACGCATGGGCAAGGATGCCGATGGCCAGTCGCTGCGGATGGTGCCCAACTGGCCAGAATACAACCATGTTCAGACGACGCCGGAAGGGACTGCAGGCCGCAGCTCAATCACGAGTGGCCTCATGGCCAAGCTCTCGCGCGGCAAACACGGAAAAATGCTTACCCCAGAGGAAAAACGCCTGATCGCCACCTGGATCGACCTCAATGCCACTTTCTATGGCAGCTATGAGGAGCCAGACCTTTCGAAGCAGCTGAAGGGGGAGCCCATCGCGTTTCCCGCAGTGCGGTGAGGCGTACGGAAAAATCATTTTTCGTGTCAGATTCGGGATGTTGGGCGGCCTTTATTCATTGGAGTCACTTCTAAAAGGAAAGGATGTCGAAGATGAATGTGCTGAAAATGCTGGTTGTTACGGGACTTTTGTGTGCCAATGTGTCGGCCTTTGCGCAGGCACGGCAGACCTATCGTGACGCGCAGGGCCGCAACGTGGGATCGGTTTCTACCGACCGCTACGGCAAAACGACCTATCGTGACGCAATGGGTCGCAGCATGGGCTCGTCTTCGACCGATCGCTACGGCAAGACCACCTTTCGCGATGCGATGGGGCGTAGCATGGGCTCGTCTTCGACTGACAATTATGGCAAGACGACCTATCGTGATGCGATGGGGCGTGTCCAGGGTACGTCTTCGACTGACAGTTACGGCAAGACAACCTATCGGGATTCCATGGGCCGCATCACCGGCACGTCCACAACCGACAAATACGGCAAGACGACTTACCGTGACGCCCAGGGTCGTATTCAGGCCTCAAGACGCTAGTCGGTGTTTGACGATTGAAGACCTTGGTAGGTTGTGTTATACTACCCGCAGGAAATCTTTTGTGGGAGCTGGAATTGAGATGAGATACACAACCTATGTGGGAAGCCTGACCGATGATGCACATCCGTTGGGCATTCATGTGCTGGAAAGCGATGCCGAGACGGGTGACTTTCGCGTGCTTTCGGCGATTGACGGCGGCATGAATCCGTCCTATATGGCGTTGTCGCGGGATGGTCGGCATCTTTATTCGACCACAGGCCGGGCGGGCTTCGGCGAAGTCGGCGCAAATGGCGGGCTCGCCGCCTATGAGCTGCGCGGCGAGAAGGGGGAAAAGCTCCACCTTATCAACTGTGTGCCCACAGGCCATACGCCGGCGTGCCACATCTCGCTGTCGCCAGAGGGCAAGACGCTGGTCTGGGCCGAGTATTCGCATGCGACGGCAGGCTGTGTGGAGTTGGCCGCTGATGGATCGATAAGTGCCGAGAAGCAGATGGTGCAGCATGTCGGCGATGGCCCCAACAAGCCGCGTCAGGACAAGGCCCATGCGCATTGCGCCATTGTGACGCCAGACTCGCGGTACCTGCTGGTCGTCGACCTGGGGCTGGACCAGATCAAGGCCTATGACTTCCAGAACCGCGCGAATGGATTGACGGAATGCTCCAAGGCGACCATCAGGACCGTGCCGCCCGGTGCAGGCCCCCGGCATGCGGTATTCCAGAAGAACGGCAAGTTCCTCTATGTGATCTTTGAGCTTCTCAACTATGTGGCTAGCTATCGCTACACGGGTGAAGGCTTCGAGCTTGTGGAAATGCGGACGCTCATTGCGGATCCGAAGTTCAACAGGGATTGCAAGGCGTCGGCGATAAAGTTGTCGGAAGACGGCACGCAGCTTTTCTGCTCCAACCGCGACATGACCCTGACGGGGCGGGATACGATCACTGTATTCAATGTCGATCCCGACACGGGGCGCCTGGAATTTCTTTCCGAAAGCGCGGTAGGCGGCAGATTCCCGCGTGACTTTGCGTTCATGCCCGGCGGCAGATTCGCGTT
The DNA here is from genome assembly GCA_024405395.1 of Kiritimatiellia bacterium. Taxonomy (GTDB): domain Bacteria; phylum Verrucomicrobiota; class Kiritimatiellia; order RFP12; family UBA1067; genus RGIG6720. The sequence goes on from JAKSOW010000127.1 coordinate 5,361, forward strand.
GGTCGGGCTTAAGCGTCAGGGGCAGATCGGAAGTTACGCCTACGACAGGAACACCGGCAAGTTCTCCCTCGTCAAGAAGATGGACGGGTTCCATAGGCCGCTTTACTTTGCGTTCCGCACGGCATGGGGACAGGCCTGATGGAAACAGTTTCCGAACAGGATTTCCTGTCCTTCGCGGGGCGGGTGTTTGGTGTCGCGCCAGGGACTTTGGCGTTGGACACGGCTTATGAGACGATTCCCGAATGGGATTCCGTAATGCATTTGCGTCTGGCGATGGAGGTGGAGGCCGCCTATGCGGTGCGCCTGCCCTTTGAGCTGGTGCCTGAGATGAAGACCTTGAGGGATTTCTATGAACGACTTCCTCGCTAAAGTCGCCGATGTGCTGGAAGTGGAATCGGTTGCGCCCGAGACGGACTTTCGGCAGGTGGAGGGTTGGTGCTCGCTCAAGGCCTTTGGGCTCTTGGTGATGCTGGACCAGGAGTATGGCAAGCAAATAGGAATCGACGAATTCCTTCAGTTCCGGACAGTTTCCGATCTCGCACGCGCGGCAGGCGTGGCAAGCTGAGCGGCTGTGGCCACGACGGGGGCGTCGCTGGGGAGGCGAAAATGCGCCTACCTTGTCAGGGACGGGCGATTGTGCTAAAATGATGAATCATGAAGACACTTGTCGTCGCTACGCATAACAAGAACAAAATCCGCGAGATCAGCCAGATCCTTCCGGATTGGGAGATTGTCGCCGAGGATTCGGGCGCAGAAGAGACGGCGGAGACGTTCGCCGGCAATGCACTCATCAAGGCGAAGGCCATCGCGCCGCGTCATCCCGGTGCCTGGGTGATGGCGGATGATTCTGGTCTTGAGGTGAATGCGCTGGGCGGCGCGCCGGGCGTGCGCAGCGCGCGGTATGCTGGCGAGGACGGCAATACGCCCGCGAACAACGCGCTTCTCCTGAAGAATCTGACGGGCATAGCCGATCGTCGCGCGCGTTTCGTGTGCGCCATCGCCTTGTTGGATCCCGAAGGGCACGAGCACGTGGTCACGGGGCATTGCCCTGGCGTCATCCGTACCGCCGCGAGCGGTGCGAACGGCTTTGGCTACGATCCGCTGTTTGAGCCGGACGGTTTTGACCGCACGTTTGCGGAACTGTCCCCCGAAGAGAAGAACGCCATCTCCCATCGCGGGCGTGCACTGGCGGAACTACGCCGGGTGCTGGGGGGCTGAGACAAGTCATGGCCGATGGTGACTATGAGCGGCGCGGCGGACGCGAGGCGGAACTGAAGCGCCTGGCGCGCATTCTGGCGGAGGCCCGTGCGGCAAAGGCGGCGCCGCCCGTGCGCGTGCCTGCAGCCCCGAAGGAGGCGTGAACATGCCGAAAATCGTCCTGTCAGCTCTAGCGTTGCTGACGATGGTAGCAGGGGCGGAGTCCGTGAAGACGGTACCGCTGCCGCAACTGCCCGATTTCGCCGAGGTTGGGCCGCAGGAATACCGTCCGCTGCGGCGGGAACTGCGTGCCTATTACCCAGAGGAGTGCCACGAGCGCATGAAGGATGCGGCCGTGAGCAATTCCTTTGCGCGCATCTGGAATGATCTGTCCAGTTGGTTTGCGGCCCATCCCGAGGCGGACGCGCTGGATGTGCGCGTCCAGAACTATCGGCTGATCCGTCGGCATTTCCATCCGGTGCTGTTTCGCGAGTCGCCATTCTATTTCGAGGCGGGTGCCGCCGGCGGTTATGCCGTGCGCTACGAAGCGGCCCCCACGCCCGGCAACGGCACACGGAATCTGTGTCAGCGCTTCTACCATGATCGCGGCCTTATCCCAGACGAGGAGTTTAAGGTTCTGAAGGAGCGTTCCCTCCAGCAGTATTCCTACATTTGCGGGCCCTTTGTGGACCAGATCCACAACATGCCTCCGTTCAAGGCGATCCTGGAGAATGGCTTTGGTGGCATGCAGGCCAAGGTGCAGGCGACTTTGGCGGCCTGCCCGGCGTGGGACAAGGACGGACGGCGCTACCTAGAGGCGATGCTGGAGGGCTTTGAGACGGTTCGCGCCATTCAGCAGGCCTTTCGAGAGGCGGCGGAGGCGCGTCTGCGGCAGGCGGACTTGAGCGCGCGTGAACGCGACTGGCTGGAACGCATCGTCCGCAGCGCGGCCAGGTGTCCCTGGGAGAAGCCCCGCACGTTTTTCGAGGGCCTCAACACGTTGTGGTTCTGTCGCGAGATCTTCGGCTATGCGGATGGTCTTTCCTGCTTCTCGTTGGGGCATCCCGACGCCTGGCTCATTGATCTGTATCGTCAGGATCTCGCCGCCGGCGTCCTCACCGAACCAGAGGCGCGGGATCTCGTGCGGCGGTTCCTCATCCAGGCCGAGTGCCACCACAACGGCTTCAAGCCCGTTGACGGCAGTGTGGATCACGAGATGGAGACGCCCATTACGCTGGGCGGCTGTGATGCCCAGGGCGCGCCGATCTGGAACGAGCTCACACGGATGTTCCTGGAGGAGCATCAGGCGATGGACGTGGTTTTCCCCAAGCTGCACATGCGCTATTCGGCGCAGTCGCCGAAGGAATATCTCGAGACCATCGCCCGGATGGTGCTGCAGGGACACTGCGTCTTTGCGCTGTTCAATGACGACGTGCACGTCGCCGGATTCCTGAAGGACGGCTTCCCGCTGGCGCGCGCGCGCGACTACGAGTGCGTGGGCTGCTGGGAGGGGTTCATCTCGACGGCGAGCGACGTCTCCACCGCCAACTACACCAGCGTGTTCCGTCCGTTCGTGGCGGCGATTCATCGGGATGAGGCGGCGGAAAAACGCGCCCGCGTCACCATCGAACCGTTCGAGGGCTGCGCCTCATTCGAGGAGCTTAAGCGTCGGGCGCTCGGCAACTATCTGCGCTACGTGCGGGATTTGTTGTCCTGCTATACGCGTTATGGACGGTTGTACGCGAAAGTCTCGCCGCGTCCGCTGTATTCGGCCTGCCTCGATGGCTGCCTCGAACGTCGGCGCGACGAACATGACCTGGGACTGTCATTCGCGCCACGGGTGCTGACCTTGGGCTTTCTCGCGAATACGGTGGACTCCATGTGCGCCATCGAGAAGGTTGTGTTCCAGGACCGTTTCTGCACGTTGGACGAGATGCTGGCCGCCGTGCGCGCCAATTGGCAGGGGCCGCGGGCCCAGGCCATTCGCGCCGAGGTGCTGAAGGCGCCGTATTGGGGCGACAATTCGGCGGCGTCCAATGGCCTGATGAAGTGGTGGATCGACGCCATCTCGGACGATCTGGCGGGCCTCTCCACCGATCAGCGTGGCCCCTGCAAGCTTTCCTGCATCATCTACCGCGAGTTCTTCTACTGGGGCGAACGCACACCGGCCACGCCTGACGGACGCTATGCGGGCGATCGCTTCGCGCAGGGTTTTGCGCCGAGCGAATACCGCTGCAGGAGCGCAATCACCGATGTCTTCAACGCCATCGGTTCGCTGGACCACACGCGTCTCGCGGCCTCGAACGCGAATCTGATGTTTGACGGCTCGGGGCTCACGCCCGAGGCCCTGGGTGCCGTATTCCGCGTCTTCGCGAAGAAGGGCGCGCACCTGCTGCAGCCCAATAGCCTGGATGTGGCGACGCTGCTCGACGCGCAGAAGCATCCCGAGCGGCATATGGATCTCATCGTGAAGGCCTGCGGCTTCTCGGCGCGCTTTGTCGCGCTTTCGCCGCGTTGGCAGCAGGAAGTGATTGAAAGGCACAGACTGAAATGAATATCACCAGACGTGCGTTTGCGGGCGCCGCCGCAGCTTTTGCCGCGGCAGGGCATGGAATGGCGGAGGGGACCGGCGCGGGCGCGGTCTCCGGCACGCTTTTCGGGATGGAGAAGTTTGCCACCCACGACGGCCCCGGCATCCGTACGGTGGCGTTCCTGAAGGGCTGTCCGCTGCGCTGCGTCTGGTGCCATTCGCCGGAAAGCTGGAGCTACCGGATCGAGAAATACGCCAATGGCGAGACGGTGGGCTGGCAGACGACGGCGGCCGAGGTGGTCGCGGAGTTCCTCAAGGACCGCGATTTCTACGTGGAGTCGGGCGGTGGCGTGACGATCTCGGGCGGGGAACCGCTGGCGCAGGCCGAGTTTGCGGTGGCGATTCTGCGTCTGGCGAAAGAGGCAGGTCTGCATACCGCCATTGAGACAAGCGGCTTTGCCCCGGACAAGGTGATCCAGGCGGCCCTGCCGTACGTCGATCTGTGGCTCTATGACGTGAAGGAACTGGACGCGGCCAAATACCTGCAGTACATGAAGCGTCCGATTGCCGCGACATTGGCGAATCTACGGACCGTTGACGCCTGGTGCTGTGCCAAGGCCGGGAAGGGGCCGCCGTCCGTGACCTTGCGCCTGCCCATGATACCCGGGCTCAACGACGACGAGGCGGAACTGGCGGCAATCGGCCGACTGGCAGATTCGCTGGCGTCGGTGAAGGGCCTGGACGTCGAGCCCTATGTGCCCTATGGCGTCGACAAAGCCAAGCGGCTGGGGCTGGAGGTCTATTCGGCTCCGCGCCCCCCGCAGGAATATGGTGAGGCCCTCGTCCGTAAATTGGCTGCGCTGACGCGGAAACCGGTTCGTCTGGGGTAATGAGTTTGAGAGTTTAGCTGAACTGGGGGTCGGCAAGGCAATAAGGACAATTGCGAGGAAGAGCGATGAACAGTCTGGAAACGACACGACGGGGATTCTTGGGGGGCGCGCTGGCCATGGCCGCGGCAGGTTGTACAGGCACGAAGGTTGCGGCGCCGGTGGCCCCGAACGCCTTCATCAAGGCCATGCTGATCCATCTTGGCTCCAACATGTGGTGTGATGTCTATACGCCGGCGGACGAAAATCGGGTGCCGAGCGTGCGGGCTGTGAAGAAGCACAAGAACCCCTGGTGCGACAAGACGCGGGTGGACTATCTGCGCGCCGACTTCGGCATTTGGCGCGAAATCACAGCGACGATGGCCCGAGCAAAGCTGAACATGATCGTGATTGATTTGGGCGAGGCGCTCGTTTACCCATCCCATCCCGAATTGGGGGTAAAAGGCAGCTGGTCGCCCTCTAAAATGCGCGAGGAGCTGGCGCGGCTGCGCGAAATGGGGCTTGAGCCGATCCCGAAGCTCAACTTCTCGGCCACGCACAACGCCTGGATGAAGGACTGGCGGTATCGCATCGCCACGCCCGAATATCTGAAGACCACGCGGGAACTCATCGAGGACGCCGTCGAGATCTTCGGAGGTCCGCGTTTTGTGCATATCGGCTATGACGAGGAGACTATCGGCCATCAGGGCACTTGGGGGCGCTACGAGTTCATCGCCTGCCGCCGAGGGGAACTCTGGTGGCACGACTTCCTCTACACGGTGGATTGCGTGCGTAAGGCCGGGAGCCGGGCGTGGTGCTTCTCCGATCAGCTTTGGTATGAACCGGAGCTTTTCAAGGCGCGCATGCCGAAGGACGTCATGCAGTGCCCCTGGAACTTTACCGACAAGGACCCCAAGCGGCCCTGGTATCGCGATCAGATCGACGACATCGCGGCATTGGGCATGGATCTCATCCCGGACTGCGGACAATATCCCTACAAGGAAGTCCAGACGGCGGACGGCGGCGAAAGCTGGACTTATACGCCGATCAACCGCGCCAATGACGAGACGGAAACGCGGAAGATGATGGCCTATTGCGCGAAGCATGTGCCGAAGGCGCAGCTCAAGGG
>JAKSOW010000128.1 GCA_024405395.1 Kiritimatiellia bacterium
AGGACCTGCATTTTGTCCATTCCGACTGTCTGCGCCCGGATTGGATCGGCTTCCTTTCCAATGCCGACTGCGAGACGGTTACCTTCCTTGATGACTATTCGTACGTGAATGAATAATGGCATTTCCGGTTTAGCAAAGGGGGGAACGGCCCGGATCGTCGACGTGTCATGATGTGTCGGTGGCGTGTGGTTACCTTTTTGCGGGGAAACTGTGCTATAATAACCCACTCCTGATATCTCCTACAGAATGGGAGATGAGGTAAAGGCAAAGGAAATGGCAGTAAAATTCAGAATACTGGTAATTAACCCTGGCTCTACGTCGACTAAGGTGAGTCTGTTCGACGATGAGACATCTGTTTTCGAGAAGAATCTGTTCCATGACTCTTCGGTCTTGCTGCAGTTCCCCCACATCAACGACCAGATTCCGTTTCGGCGTGGTGTGATCATGGAGGCGCTCAAGGCCGAACATATCGACCCCGTCACGATTGACGCCTATGTGGGGCGTGGGGATGGCGCCCATACGCAGCCGGGCGGCGTCATGCAGATCGATCAGCGCCTTTACGATGATACGGTTGCCTGTGTGGGCGGCTCGGTTCATCCTGCCAAGTTGGGCGTGATGCTGGCGTGGCAGTTCGGGCAGGAATTCAAGAAGCCGTCGTATACGCTGAACTCCACGAATGTCGATGAATACAACGAATTGGCGCGCCTGACGGGCATCAAGGGCGTTTACCGCGTGGCGCATACGCACGTTCTCAACCAAAAGGCCGTAGCCGAGTATCACGCCGAGAAGAAGCTGGGCAAGCGCTATGAGGACTGCAATTTCATCGTGGCGCACATTGATGGCGGCATTACCGTGGGCGCACACGAAAAGGGGCGCATCATCGATGCCTCGATGGGCGCCGATGGTGAGGGCTCGTTCACGCCCACGCGCATCGGCTCCGTACCCGTGCTGGAGCTGCTGGACTACATCGACAAGCACTCCACGGCCGACGTGCGCCTGAAGTGTGCGCGGGCAGGTGGCTTTGTGGATCTTTTCGGCACCTCCAATTCCGACACCATCCACGCGCTTGTGGACAAGGGCGACCGCAAGGCGACGCTGGTGTGGAACACGATGATCTACCAGATCTGCAAGATGATCGGCGTGCAGAGCGTGGTGCTGTGCGGCAAAGTGGACGGCATTCTGCTCACGGGCGGGCTGATGCGCTTTGCGGACATCATCGAGGGCATCACCAAGCGCTGCGGATTCATTGCTCCCATTAGCGTCTATCCCGGCGAGATGGAGCAGGAGGCGCTGGGGCTTTCCGTCCTGAAGGTGTTGCGCGGCGAGGCCACGGCGCGCACCTATACGGGCGAGGACGTCTGGCAGGGCTTTGCCGACATTGATCTGTAAGGGGTATGGACAATGGGTTTGATTGACACGATTCGCGCCAAGGCGAAAGCCAACCGCAAGACGATTGTCCTCCCCGAGGGGGATGAACCCCGCACTATTGCGGCGGCGGAGATTCTCGCGCGCGAGGGCATCGCCACGCCGATTCTGCTGAATGGCTCCTACGCCTATGCCAAGGCGGCGGAATATGCGGCTGCGCTCCATGACCTGCGCAAGGCAAAGGGCCTTACGGAGGCACAGGCGGCCGAGCTGGTGGCTGACCCCATGTACTACGGCATGATGATGGTGAAGATGGGGGATGCGGACGGGCTCGTTTCGGGTGCGGTGCATTCGACGGGCGATATGCTGCGCCCGGCGCTCCAGATCATCAAGACGCGGCCAGGCATGAAGCTCGTCTCCTCCAGCATGCTGGTGGAGTGCGCGAACCGGCAGATCGGGCAGAATGGTCTGCTCGTCTGCGCCGACTGCGTGGTCAACCCCTGTCCCACGGCTGAGGAACTGGCCCATATCGCGGTGGCGGCGGCCGAGACGGCGCGTACGCTCTGCGATGTGGACGAGCCGCGGGTGGCCCTGCTTTCCTTCTCGACGAAGGGCAGCGCGCGCCATGACCTGGTCACCAAGGTTCAGCAGGCGGTCGAGATTGCGCATGGACTTGCGCCATCCCTGCTGTTGGACGGCGAAATGCAGATGGATGCGGCGCTGGTGCCGGAAGTGGCGGCCATCAAGTGCAAGGGCAGCCCTGTCGCCGGGCGCGCCAATGTGCTCATCTTCCCCGACCTTCAGTCGGGCAACATCGGCTACAAGACCGCCCAGCGTATTGGCGGCGCCAACTGCTTCGCCGTGCTGCAGGGGCTGGCGAGCCCGTGCAACGACCTGTCCCGCGGCTGTTCTGTCGAGGACATCGTGAACACGGTGGCGATGACGGCCGTCCAGGCCCAGTAGTTCCGCGTTCAGGTCACACGCCCAGAAGGAGAGACGCCCATGTTCGAGACAACCGTAGATGCAGTTGGGGCGGCTTCGGCCGCGAAGTTGGCGTTTCTCCGGAAGAATCCGGTGGGGTACTTTGTGGCCTCGGTGATGGCGGGGCTCTTCATCTCCTTCGGCAGTTTCGGCGCCATGTCGGCGGGAGGCTACTGTTCGGATTGGATGGGGGTGGCCTCCAAGCTGCCGCTGTCGATTGCCTTCGCCGCGGCGCTTTCGCTGGTGATCATGGCGGGCTGCGAGCTTTTCACCGGCAACAATCTCGTGGTGGGGCTGGGGGCTCTGGTCGGGCGCAACAGCTGGCGCGCCTGCTTGGGGCTGTGGACCTACTGCTGGGTGGGCAATCTGGTGGGCTCCTGGGTGGGCGTGCTGCTGTTTCACTATGCGGGTGCCGATTCGCCTGCGCCTGTGGCGGCGACTTTCGCCGGCGTCTCTGCGGCAAAGTGCGGCTATTCTGTGCTGCAGCTGGTGTTGCGGGGCGTATTGTGTAACATCCTCGTGTGCCTGGCCGTGTGGTGCGCCGCCAAGTTGAAGGACGATACCGCCAAGCTGATCATGGTGTTCTGGTGCATCCTCGTCTTCATGGTGTGCGGCTTTGAACACTCGATCGCCAACATGAGCATCATTGGGGTGGGGCTCTTCAATCCGTCCGCCACAGGCGTCACGGTTGCCGCCTATGCGAACAACGTCTTCTGGGTGACTGTGGGCAATGTGATTGGCGGCTTCGCCTTTGTGGCGATGCCCTACGCGATCATGGCACGGTCGGGCAACGAAGGAAAATAAGGAGTTCAGGAAATGAAGAAAGTGGTTTTCGGCATCGTGCTGGCCGCATTGGCGCCTCTGGCGCTGGTGGCGTCGAACAAGGTGGACCGAGGGTTCCTTGATGCGCTGCTGCGCACGCATAGCGTGACGGGGGACCGCAAGGGCATCTACCAGGGCGTCGATCTGGTGCGGGGTTGGCTGGAGAAGCGGGGCGTCTACTGCCGCGCCGAGACCAATGCCGTGGGGCTGGTGGGCCTTTATGCCTCGGTGACGCCCACGCATACGCCGGATTATCTGTTTGTCTCCCACATTGACGTGGTGCCGGGCCCCGACTTCCTCTTTACGCCGCGTGTCGAGGGTGACCGCTTCTTTGCGCGCGGCGCCTGCGACACCAAGGGCAACGTCGCGGCCATTTGCCAGACGCTGGTCAATCTGGTGGGCACGGGGGCTTCGGTGGGTGTCGTTCTCGCCACGGACGAAGAGGGCGGCCGAGGGGCGACCGCAACGGCCCAGCTGATGATAGACAAGGGCTATGTGGGCAAGAAGCTCATCCTGGTGGCGGATACGGCGGGCGAGGAGCCGGGCCAGCTTTTCACCGGCGAGAAGGGGCACATCTGCTTTCAGCTGGTCTCCAAGGGGCGGGGTGGCCACTCGTCGCGCCCGTGGTCTGCCGACAATCCCGTGCCGCGTCTGTGCGAAGGCTATCTGAAGTTCAAGGCCGCCTGGGATGCGCAGGACCGTCCGGAGCTGGGCAAGTGGCGCACGGTGGTCTCGCCTACGGGACTGCAGGGGGGCGCCGCGAACAACATCATCCCCGACGAGGCCATCATGACGCTTTCCTGCCGTTTCATTGTGCCGGAGGACAAGGAACGCGTGGAGAAGATGCTGGCGGAGACTTCGGGACTTACGGTGCGGGCTCCGAGATCCTGGCGCGCGCCTGTGGTCAACCGTCCGGATGAACCCGAGGTGTATCGCCTCCTGAAGGCCATGAACGCGAGCATCCCCGGCGGCGTGAAGGAGGGCAAGATGTCGGCGGCGACTGATGCGTCCTTCTATACGGCAACCGGCACGCCCTGCGTCATCTTCACCGCCAATGCGGGCGAGCCGCACAGTGACCGCGAATGGGGTTCCTTCTCGAGCCTGGACGACTACTGCGCCTTCTTCACTTCCTATTTCCGCTGAGATTGCAGGGCGGATGAGTGACATGAGCGGAATGCGAACCGTACGCGATTGGGTGATCGCTACGCGCCCCTGGTCCTTCTGTGCGTCCGTGGTGCCGATTCTGTGTGTGGCCTCGGCCATGGGCTGTTGGTCACAGGCTCCCGTCAATTGGGTCAATGCCGTGTTGGCATTGGGCGTGATCCTGTTTCTGCATGCGGGCGCCAATGTGCTCAGCGACTGCCGCGACCATGAGCAGGGGGTTGACGGACCGCTGTCGCTCAATGGCGTCACGTGGATTCGGACCAAGGTTTTCCAGATTGGCGAACTGCGGCGCTATGGTTTGGCCCTTGTGGGTGTGGGCGCGCTGTTGGGGATTCTTCTGCTCGCGCGGACCGATTGGCGCTTGGTCTGGATTGGCGTGGCCGGGCTCGTGCTGTCGACAGGCTATTCCCTCTTCAAGTTCCGGGCCTTGGGCGATCTGGCCGTTCTGACGGCCTTCGCGCTTTTGCCGGCGTTGGGGACGGGGTATGTGATGACGGGCTCCCTGTGCCCTGAAACGCTGCTGGTGGCCTTGCCGCCCGGGCTCCTCACGATGGCGATTCTGCATGCGAACAACATGCGGGACGTGGTCAGTGATGCGGAGGCGGGAATCCTGACTCTGCCCGGCGTGGTGGGGGTGAACGTCTCCAAGGGCATCTATGGCCTGGAGACGGCTCTGCCGTTTGCCGGCATTGCCGTCTTGGTGGCTCTGGGCCGATTCCCCTGGGCGGCGTTGCTGGTGGCGCTGCTCCTGCCGCTTGTGGTCCGCAATCTGAAAAGGGGCTTGCTGGCGGGCGGCGATCTGCGCGTCTCCCTGGCCACGCTGGACCGTGATTCGGCCCAGCTCCAGCTCCTGTTTGGCCTTTTGCTGGCGTCTGCGTTTCCCTTGTCCCGGCTGGCACAGGACTTGTGGGGAGCGTCCGCATGAAGGCGTTGTGCTGTTGGGTGGGCGTTGCCGCCGCCTTGTGGTTCGTGATGTTTGCGCCCTGGACGGCGCCGCATGTGGATTTCTGGACGGCGATGTCCTGTTCGGGCGTGCTGTTGGGCGGCGTGGCGCTGGTGGCTGGACGCCCTTGGCCGGCTCATGATCGGCGAATTTGGCTGGAGTTGGTCTTGGGCGTGGCGCTGGCCGTCGTGCTGTGGGGCGTCTTCTGGCTGGGCGACAAGGTGTCGCAGCTGCTCTTCGGGTTTGCGCGAGGTCAGGTGGACGCCATCTATTCGTTGGGCGAGGGGGCTGCGCGCTGGCGTGTGGGTGCCTTGCTGCTGTTTGTCATCGGTCCGGCCGAAGAGTTGTTCTGGCGGGGCTATGTGCAGCGTCGTCTGTCGGAGCGCCTGGGCGTGTGGGGCGGATTTGCGCTGGCCACGGCCGCCTATACGCTGATTCATGTCTGGTCCTTCAACTTCATGCTTGTGGGGGCGGCCGGCGTCTGTGGCGTCTGCTGGGGCGGCCTCTACGCGCTTTTCCCGCGGCATTTCCCCGCGTTGCTGCTATCGCATGCCCTCTGGGATGTCGCCGCGTTTGTGGTGTTCCCGTTCTGAACGTTTGGCAAAAGCTGAGTTTGCCCGGTAAAGGCGCGGACCATCAGCAAAAACTCCGCCCCATTAGAAAATGGCCCTGCTCCCGGAACGGCGCTATAATGGCGTCGTTTTCCGCATGGTGCGGAATGAATTCAAAAGGAGCATGGCCATGAAGTCGATAACCACATTCAGCATTCAATACGCTCACCGTTTCTACGGTTTTGCCGGGGAGGCGCGGTATCTGCACGGGCATACGGGAACCCTGACGATCGAGGTCGAAGACACTGTCGAGCCGGGCGTCAACATGGTCTATCCGTGCAATGAGATCAAGCGCACGGCCTGGACGTTGCTGCGCAACTTCGACCACGCGCTCATCCTGCGCGAAGACGATCCGCTGCTGCCGGCGGTTCTGTCCGTATACGAGAAGGAAGGGGTGCGGCACGGCACCTCGACCAACACCAATCGCGGACCCGCCTTCGAGACGGCCTTGGCCAAGGCCTATCCCGAATGCCGCCTTGTCGTCACAAAGGAGACGATGACGGTGGAGGGCATGATCAAGATCGTCTACGATCTGCTCAAGGACAAGCTGAACATCGTACGGCTCACCTTCACGAGCGGCGACAACGCGGCGAGCGCCTGCTACAAGTCCGCCGAGAAGACGCGGCAGCGCTGTCCGCGCTGCGGAATCGAGCTGGACAAGAGCGGGCGCTGCCCGAAATGCGGCTATTGCTGCTGCCAGTAAGGGTTCCGCACGGCAATATTGTCCAAATTTGTGGACGGATTCCCATCCGCCCACAAATTCGTCTATACTTTTAGGAAAAGTAATCCCCAAAAAGGAAATGGACGTAAGGAGTTGCCGAATGGAACAGATTACCGAAAAATGGGAAGAGAGCGTAGTCGAGGATGGCCGTCTCGACGGAAAATCGGGCGTCGTGCTGCGTCTGCTTTCGGATGTGGTCATGCCACCCAGGATATTTGCGGACAATCTCTATTTCATGGGGCTCAATGTCATGCGCTGCTACAGCGGCCGCTTCCGGTTCACGTTCAATGACCGTCCGTCCTTTGAGCTCAAGGCGGGGGAGCTTGTCGTCATCTATCCGGAGCATTATGTGACGATCGAGGCGCTGGAAGAGAGCAATCGTCTGATGTACTGCATCTTCGACGGTGCAGACGTCGAAGACTTCTTTGACGATCTGGGCTTTTTCGACTGTGCCCGCGGCGCCACGGTTCCCCGTGCCCGGGGGTTCTTCGAACTGCAGCGCCGTATCGCGGATCCGGCGAATCATTCTCCGGAGGGCCGGAAGGTGTCGCTGCGTCTGCTCACGGACATGCTTGTTTCGCAGTTGCGCGATCTGCGCACGTGCGGCAATGGCCTGCTTTACGAGGCGGTGCGGCTGATCCACGCGAATCTCAAGAAAGGGGTGGTGCGGTTGGAGCCGCTGTGCTCGCAGCTCAAAATCAGCCGGTCGCATCTGCATGGGCTATTTGTCGCCGCCGGCCTGCCCAGTCCCTCAGAGATCATCCGACGCGAACAGCTGCGGGCGGCGGTACGGATGCTGCGGGAGGGGCTCCTGTCGATACCCGAAGTGATGGAGAATACGGGCTTCATCTCGCAGTCCCATTTCTCGACCTTCGTCAAGCGGTTGACCGGCCATACGCCAAGCGAAATCCGTCGCGACACAGCCAGCTTGCGTTAATCTGCCGCTTTTGCTATTATCTCATCCTCAGTGGTGAGATTCAATAGTGAGGGCATCATGGCTGGACAACGCATATTGGCGATTACGAAGACGGGGCTTGTGGCTTATGCCCTCTGCCTGGGAAGTGCACAGGCGGCGCTGTCGCTGCTGGATTTCGAAGATGCCTCTGAGGCGCGCATCAAGGTGTTGGCCGATGGCAGCCAGGGCACTGCCCAAGTGACGAACATCTGTGCCACGGCCGGGCAGGCCTCGCTGTGGATGGGCCCCAAGGATGGACGGGCCACGGCCGGGGACTTTGGCTTCGCCGAAGTGCACTGGTCTGATGCCGCCAAGAACGACTGGCGGCGTTTTGACCGACTGGCCTTCGACGTCACCAACCTCTCGGCCTCACCACGCCATCTGGTGTTCTATCTCTATGACGGGACTTTCCGGAAGCGGAAGGATGCGCGTTTCAGTTTTGAGCTGCCGGCAGGGCGCACACGGCAGATTGTGGCTTCGCTGGATTGGGCCAAGCTGGGTGTGAATGCCGCCGATATCCGGGCGCTCACCTTGGTGCACAGTTCGCCGGGCGTTGGCGCGATTGCGGTGGATCGGGTTGTGCTGCTGGCCCCGAATGAGGCCGTGCCGCCGGCTGTGGAAGCCAAGGCCTTCGCGTCCGAGATCTCGGCATTCCAGGCCGTTGAACGCGTGTGCGAGGCGGCGGCAATGGCGGAACAGGATGAACGGGAACGTCGGCGTGCGGCCGAGTTCAAACGGCGTCTGGAGGCTCCGCGCACAGAACAGCGTGCGGCCCTTGGCCGGTTCACGCGGCAGCTGGCGGCGGCGGGACAGGACGTCTCGGGCCTTGTGGTGGCGCAGGCATCCGCCATGCAGCAGATCCGGCCGAGAGACACCGATTTCGCCGCTTTGGCGCCCGCCAAGGGGATTGCGCTGCGACTGGCGCGCGACGCGTATGAGGATGCGCTTTTGGCGGTGGCGGTGCCAGGGGAGAAGCCGCTGAGGAATGTGGCGCTCACGGTCGAGGGCGAAGTGGCCCAGGTACTGAAGGTTGAGGTGCAGGCTGTGGGCTATGTGCTTGCCGATGTGCCCACACGGCATGGCCTCGCATATTGCGAACCTTCCGCCGCCCATGCCTGCGGCTATGTGCGCAAGGTGCGCGAGACGCCGCTGGGATGGTATGCCGATCCGATTCTGCCTTTTCTGGACAAGGTGGATGTCCAGCCTGGCGACGTGCAGAGTTTCCTGGTGCGGGTGAAGGCTCCGGCCGATTGTGCCGCCCGCACCTATACGGGACAGGTTCGGGTCTCGGCTGCGGAAGTGGCCGATTTCTGCGTGCCGCTTACCGTGCGCGTCAACGGATTTTCGGTGGGCAAGGCGTCCGAGCTGCCGCTTTTGGTGACCTTCACGCCCTTTGTGCAGCCGCTGTCGCTTTCCTGGACGAAAGAGCAGGCCGAGGCGCTGCGCCGCGACGCCGAGGCCCCCGTCAACCTCTGGCGTCGGCAGCGTGAACGCTGGTGTACGACATTGGGCGAGTATTTTCTGCTGCCCACGACCATCTATCCGGCGCGCGGCGATGTGATCCCCGATTTCGACCTGATTCAGCAGGCGGCCCGCGAAGGACGGAAGGGGTCGTTCATTGTGGCGCCCTGGTCGCTCTGCTCGGACGAGGCGTACTGGCGGCAGACTTTCCTGGAGCCGCTGAAGAAGCGTTATGCGGCCGCCTGTGCCGCCGGGCTGGGCGAATATGCCATGACCTATGGCTGCGACGAGACGCAGCCCGAGCATTTCCCCAAGGTGAAACGCGCCCTGGACATCCTCAAACGGGAAGTGCCGCAGATCCCCGTCATCACCACGGCGGGCGACGCCGGATTGGGTGTGGCGTCGGAACTGGCGGGTGCGGATGCGTTCTGCCCGCATGTGTCGCGTTGGGACGCGGCGAAGGTAGCCGCCGCGCGTGCGGCCGGACACAAGGTGTGGTGGTATGTGGCATGTCCGGACATGGCTCCCTATGCGAATTTCTTCGTGGAGAGTCCGCTTTCCGAGGGCCGCCTACTAATGGGTGCGCAGGCCGTGCGCGAGAAGCCGGATGGCTTCCTCTACTATGCGATCGCCAAGTGGAATCAGCAGCGGCCAATCACGTCGGGTCCCTTTACCGACTGGTCGCCACACGGCATCCGCCACCGCTGCCAGCCGGCGTATGATGGCGATGGCGTATGGATCTACTGCGGGCCGGATGGCATCCCCGTGCCGACGCTGCGCCTGGAGAACTTCCGGGATGGCGTGGAGGACTTCAACTACGCGAAGATACTCGAGCGCCTGTATGCCCGTCATGTCGACAAGGCTGATGCCTGGGCCAAGGAAGCCAAACAACTGCTGGATGTGCCGCTGTCGGTCATGGAATCCCTGTCCAACTTCACCGATTCGCCGGCGGCCATCTACGCCTGGCGCGACAGGATGGCCGATCTGATTGAGGTCGAGCTGGCGAAGTGAGGCGCAGTTCGCGATCCGGAAAGACGTCGCAGAGGCAAGAATCTGGTTTTGTTCACCTGTGCGCGAGGTACGTTGCGCAATTTCGCCTGAAAATTGAGTTAGCTTCATTTTCTATCGTGTAAGGCCTTGGAATTCCGCATTATCTCCTTTCTTTGATTCACAGAAAGTTCCCCGGGGATTCCCCGCAGATTCCCCGGGAGTTCACAGAAATTGTGAATTGTTTGTGAATCCCTGGTGAATCTGCGGGGAATCCCCGGTGAATTTCCGGTGAATTTTCGGTGAATTTTGTTTTTGTCATAATGAAGGAATTTGCACAAGACTCTTGTGAAAATTAAGATATCCAATTTTTGACGTCGTTTTTTCCTTAAGACCCTCGCGCACGCGTCCATGGGCGATTGCGGTGAAGCCTGCCGCCTGGGTTGTCTTCACGCACGGCGAACGGCAGTCGCCCCTCAAGGTGGGGAGCCAATTCGTGCGCACGAATCGGTTGAGCCCCTACGGTCGAATGTCGCAGACCCTACAGTCGAGCCGGCGATTCGTGCGCACGAATTTCTGGATCTCATCCAATGCTCTCCGGGTTTTGCCCCCGATGTGTCACCGTACTGTTCCCGCAGGACTGGTCCTGAGGTGCTGGGTTCGCCGTAAGTGTTAAAATTAGGCGTCGGCATGGGCTGTTTTGACAAGAAATAATTGCCTTTAGCTATGGACATCAGCATGGAAATCCGCTAAAATGTGAGGCGAAAGGTTTCCTTGGAAAATGGAGTGATTCCCAACCAGGGTTTGCGGAATCATTGGAGAGGCTGTGGTGCGCCAAGTAAAGCTTGGCTGAACTTGTAGAATGTAAGGAGTCTACTCAACAAAGAGAATGCCATGTTGATAGGAAGGCTGGCTGCGCAGAGGGCGACCGATGCGCAGAAGCCCAGCCCGACAAAGGAATGAGCCAAACGAGAGTGAAGTCCCGTATGTACGCCTCGATACTTCCAATCGAAAGATAACCCGATGGC
>JAKSOW010000129.1 GCA_024405395.1 Kiritimatiellia bacterium
GCGGCGCCACGCAGATGGAACAGTCGAAGCGCGGATCGTCCTTCATCTTCAGGAAAACGCTCTCACCCGAGAACATGGAGGCGTCACACACCAGGAACGCCACCGAAAGCTTCTCGCCACACGCCAGCTTATCGCGGCAGGTAGCGACATGCCTGGCATAGCGCGCATGGACCACGGGAAGCGTACGCCGCAGGCGTGCGTCACGGTCGGCGTCCATCAGGCGGCGACGAAGGCGCCTGCGGGTGCTCTTCACGGGGATCAGCGCCGTACCGAGGCGAATAAGTGTCTGCATGAAAGTGGTCATAGGCGATATCCGAAAAGATTACCTCTGCTTCAAGTTCCGGGGAGACAATTTCATCGACATGAAATACTCGGCGCCACTGTCGCTGGCATCGGAGACGAGAATCACCACCCGTGAGCCATCGGCAAGTCTGGGGCCAAGCGTCAGGCCCTCATATTGCGCGTGCCGCGTCAAACCATCGTACAGCAGGTGTTTGCGCACGGGCACGTAGTCGCTGGACGCCAACGAAGCGCGGCCCATGACATCCGTTGCCCCCTCACAGTCCACACGATAGATTCGAGTCCGGCAACGGGCAGGACGAAGTTTGTCTGTCTCCCGCTCCAGAACCAGCAGATCGCCATTCTCCATCAGGCAGAGCGAGGTGACGCCGTTGCGCAACTTCCGCTGTCTGCGGGGATCAAGGGAGATCGGCTGTTCAGGGCGATACACCCACTGATCCGCCATTTTCCACGGCTCGGATGCGGACGTTCGCGTGAAATGGATGAGTCGCACAACCTCGCTGCTCCCCGGCGACGCCAAGCGGTCTATGGAAAGTTCATTCTCGTTGCACGTCCACATGTCCAGACCGGATGACGAGATCGAGAGCGCCTCAAGTCCACGGTTGTATCTGGCTGACCGCATGACCGGCACCTCGATGGTGTCGGAGATCCGCCCCTTTTCGAGGTCGAACGCCTGGATAGTGTTCCCCTCCTCCTCGCAGACCCACAGCCGCGGCAACAGGGGGTCGAAGGCAATGCCCTCGAAATTTCCACCCAGGGCCGTCGCCCGGTGGTCTTCACGCACATTCGCAACCGCTCCGGTTTCGGCATCGACTTCGATCTTCAATTCGATCAACGCCCCGCTCTTCTCCTCGATTGTCCAGAAGGTGCCTCCGCCCGCATAGGTCAAACCACTCAGTCCCCGACTCTTGACGACGCCGTCGACGCTCTTGTAGACCCCCACCTTCTCGAGCTTGTATCGTTCATCGGGGATTGGCCCGCCCATCGCCTTGACGGTGCGGCGGAAATCCGCGACGAATCTTGGCGTGAAGACGGTGGCCCCCGAACGGTTGAGGTGATTGCCGTCATGCCAGCAGTCGAGCGGCAGATCAAGATCAAGATAATCCAGATAGGGCACCTCAAGCCGAACCGCCGTCTCGCGGACGGCCGTCGTGAACGCGGCCTTCTTCGCCGGATCCAGGGCCTTGCGCAAAGGCGGCGCGAGCGGCATCGTCGTGACAATCGGATAGGCTCCCTTGGCGCGGACCAGGGCGACGGATTCCGCGAGGATGTCGAGCAGATGCGCATCCATCTCCAGCGGCTCGCGGCCGTTCACGCGCGCAGCCTTCTCCTTCACGTCCGACTCGGCCTTGGCCCTGAACTTCGGGTTGAGGAATCCCGCGGTCTTGTCCGGATCGAAGCCTCCTGCCATCGAACTGCGCCACGGCTTTCCGCGGAGCATCGATTTGCGGAACTCGTTGTATTTCCGCGTGAAGACCACATCGCGGTAGAGCTCACCCACGGAACCGAAGGGACGACGGTTCTCCCAAAGATGGTATACATGGAGGAGCAGATGGACGCGGGCGGCATTCAGTTCCGAGACGGGACGGTCCGGCGTATAGCCGATCTTCAGAGGCGAAACGTCCAGAAGCACATATTTTATCCGTCCCTTGTTGGCGGACAGCAGATCCCCAAGCCGAAGCAAGTCCTGATCGCACGTGGTCGCCGCCGTGCTGAAGTTGAAGAAACCGGGGAAGAGCGCCGGGTCCAGCGAATCCTTGGTCTGGGAATCTCCGCAGACCACCACCGCAGCCCCGTCCGGGACCTCCAGCGCCGCCCGGTAGCTACGGCAGTCGCACACGACGACGAACACCGTCCAGACGATCGCCAGCAGAACCGGGACCCAGAAGAACAGAAACAGACGAAGGAGGAATTTCTTCATGGCGGCCCTCAGAACTGGAAGTAGATGAACGTCTGAGTGCCCGGCACGTAGAACACCACCGCCCACAGCAGCAGATAGTAGACGCCCCAGCGGAGAATCGTCATCCGCGGGAGACGCGCCAGGCCAAAGGCCTCCCGCCGATTCCACCACTCGGAGACCAGCGTCACGACCCAGGCGATTACCGCCACGACCGCCTCGCGGGGTAAACCGTGAAGCGCGCCGAACGTCCGGGGATCGATCGCGAGCCCAAACCAGCGAATGGCTTCACCCATCGACTGCGCACGGAAGAACGTCCACCCCACCAACACCAGCGCGAACGTCGCAAGCATGCGGCCAAGTTCGCCGAAGCTCGGAAACGCCCGGTCCTCGGCCACCGTCTGCAGATAGGTGCGGTTTTTCCCACGCAGCAGCAGAGGGAGGAAGAGGACGGCATGGAAGGCACCCCAGGCGAGAAAGGTCCAGTTGGCACCATGCCAGAATCCGCTCACAAGGAAGATCGCGAACGTGTTGCGGATCTGCTTCAGGCGCCCACAACGGCTCCCGCCAAGCGGAATGTAGAGATAGTCGCGGAACCAGGTGGTGAGCGACATGTGCCAGCGGCGCCAGAACTCGGCGATGTCGCGGGCGAAGTAGGGACAGTGGAAATTCCGCATCAGGTTTATGCCGAAGAGCTTCGAGCAGCCGATGGCGATGTCGGAATAGCCGGAGAAGTCCCCGTAGATCTGAAGCGTGAAGAAGAAGACGCCCAGCACAATCCCGAGACCATTCGCCTGCGACGAATCGTTCAGAAGATGATTCGCCACGACGGCGCAGTTGTCCGCCAGTACGCACTTCTTGAAGAACCCCCAGAGCATCTGGCGGCAACCGACCTTCGCCTGTTCGAAATCAAATGTCCGAGGGGACAGAAACTGCGGCAGGAGATTTGTCGCGCGCTCGATCGGTCCCGCCACCAGCTGCGGGAAGAAGGAGATGAACGCGAAGAAGGCAATGGGGTCGCGCGTCGGGCGGATCGCACGCCGATAGACGTCGATCGTGTAGGACAGCGCCTGAAACGTGTAGAAGCTGATGCCGACGGGAAGAATAATGCGCAACGAGGCCGGATGGACATTCAGTCCGCACGACGCCAACAGCGTACACGCCTGGGAGAGGAAGAAGTCGTAGTACTTGAAATACCCGAGGATTCCCAGATTAACCACAAGCGAGAGCGCCACCAGCAGTTTGGACAGTCCGCGTTCCCGACCCGGCGTGTCATAGTGCCGTAGCTCAATCACGCCGACGATGTAGCTCCAGGCGCTCGTGAAGACGATCAGCATCAGAAAACGCCAATCCCACCAACCGTAGAACACGTAACTCGCCACCACAACCAGGAGATTCTGGAGCCGGGTCCAGCGCCGCAGAGGCCAGTAGAGGCCGAAGACAATCGGCAGAAAAACGAGGAAGCAGAATGAATTGAACAGCATGCTGCATCACTCCCAGTCACAGCGAACCGTACGCCAGCGCCGTTCAAGCTGCGCGTACTTGCGATGCTTCCGTCCCCGAATCAGCATCTGCAGACGCAGCGAACAGCCGTAGAACCAGAGCCGCAGACGATCCAAGCCTTTCGGCGGAGACGCAAAGGCCATCTCCGGCGCGACAGATGCAAGCTCGGCGGCGACGGACTTCACCTTCTCCGTCTGTGGGAACTGCGCGATAATCTTGCCGAGGGCGTGATAGTCGTTCCACACGCCCAGTCCAAGTTCGCGGTTGACGCCGAATACCACATAGCGGAACTTCCAGTTTCGTCTGACCCAAGGGTCTTCGCGATAGACGTTGCGGTCAATGGCCAACTGCCAGTCAATGGCCTTGAGGTGGCCGTCGGCACCCAGCAGCAGATTATCGGCGAACAGATCGCGATGCAGAATCCCTGTCTGCTTCAGCGCGGCCGCCAACGTACGGATGTCTGCCGCGAAACGATTGGCCTCATCGTCCGTGAGTCCACGAGCCAACAGCTCCGTCAACGACGGTCCCGCCACCTTTTCGGTGACGACAAATGCCGACTTCCCATCGGCGGCAAAATGCCAGGCCAAGGGCATCGGCACAACAGACGGCGCAACGGCGTACAGCGCGCCGTTCATCTTGTATTCGTTGCCAACGGACCAGATGGCCTTGGTGGAGACCTTCACGACGCAGGGAATCCCTTTCCAAGAGCCTTCCAGGAATCGATCGTTGATGTACTTGTTCTCAAGGAACACATGCGCGTCCTTGATCTCAGGTTTCGAAGCAGGCTGCGATGTGCC
Organism: Kiritimatiellia bacterium; assembly: GCA_024405395.1. Classification (GTDB taxonomy): domain Bacteria; phylum Verrucomicrobiota; class Kiritimatiellia; order RFP12; family UBA1067; genus RGIG6720. The sequence goes on from JAKSOW010000129.1 coordinate 4,498, forward strand.
GCGCGCGAACGGCACAGGCGTCGACTCCGCCGTCCAGCCATTCGGCAGAATCGGCTCCAGTGGGCCAGGCGGAATGCCTCGTTCCCATTCTTCGGCCGTATGCCCCGTGAGGATTCTGATGTCGCGCGCGAATTCCGCGGGGGAGAGTGTGCCGTGTACCCGATGGCCACTGCCCGTCCACTTGCGATAGCGGGTCTTCATGCCGAGCAGCGTAAGGTTGCAGAGCGCGGGTTTGCGTCCGCTGTCATCGGAGATTTCGTAGCGCGGGGCGGCGTCACGCACAACGACAACGAGAAAGGGTCCCGCGCCACAGGTGGCCAGCTTGCGCCTCTCGTCTGGAAGCGCCGGACCATAGAATCGGCGATAGGCCAGTGCGGGGTCGCCGGCGAATCGCAGCTCCCCTTTCCACACGATCTCCGCGTGCTGTGGGATGTCCGCAAGAATCCGCCGTTCTGCACCGCGCGCCTTGGGCCAGAGAATCAGCAGATGCAGTTCGGGCCTGACCGACGAGCTCATGCGCGACCGCCTCCCAACTCCCGCGGCCAGGCGCCGGCCGCCGAGAAATGGACGGTGATGCGATCGACACCGCAGGCAAGGCAGGCGCTGATGCGGTGATGCCCCTGGCGAAGCGAGTCTACCGCCCCCCGGATGCGGCAGACCTGGACATTGATCGGCCTGGATTCGCGATAGCCATGTTCCTTGAGGCTCGTATAGAGCTTGTCCATCTTCCCTTCATGCCCATCGCCGACATTGTCCAACGTGCGAATCGCGCGCTCGACCCTGAGGTCACGGATGGCCCTGGCCGAGACATGATAGATGCCCGTACCCTCAAAGCGGTATCCGTTTCGCAACGTGCGCAGGCAGGTGGCGAGCAGATTCCACTTGGCGATCGAGGGTTTGAAGACGATCCGCGTGGGCACCGCCCCACGGGGATCCTGCGCAGCCAGAATCTCACGGCCGCGAAGAAGCGCATCAGGTCCATCAGGCCGTATGAAGAGAATCACCGCATCCTTCGGCAGGGCAGCCTCGGGGATGGGAGCTCCTGCGTAGTCAGGGAGAGCCACGAGGTCGGCGGCCTCGAGCGGATAGACGTTCGACGACCAGCCGAGATGGGGAAGCCGACTCACCGATGGACCTCCGACGCCCATTCGTAATCTTCCGAAAGCTCCTCGCCCAGCGTCGCCTCGACCATGTACCTGAGCGTGCGCTGCGCATTGAAGAGCGCATGGTACTTCGCCCGGCCCGCCGCGGCGACGGCACGGCGCGCGTCGTCGTGCGAGTTGAAGTAGACAATCTTCTCCGCGAGCTCGTCTGGCGTGTGGAAATAGACGGTCTCCTTCTCCGAGAAGAAGTCCTGCATCTGGTTTCCGTCATACTGGAAGGTCAAGACGCCATTTCCCATCAGATGCGTGATGCGGTCGGAGGCGTACCACTTCCAGTTCTCGAAGCGGTTGATGGAAAGCCCCATCTTCGACGCCGCGATCGCCTCCTCATAGGCGCGGCCAATGACCAGGGGCTTCCCCATGCCGAAGAATCCGAGCCGCACAGACGGCGGCAACTTCGGCAGCGTCGCGTCCAGTAGCTCTTTCCGGGCATCCGCCAATGCGGGACGCCCTGCGAAGAAGAGGTCATAGGCGAAGTCTGTCTTGGACGAATTGTCCTCAACCTCAAACGAAGGGTCGCTGGGGTTCGGGAAGAAGCCCACGACGTTGCGGGCGGTTTTCCACTCCTTCAGCTTCTCCCCCGCCGTCGTCACGAAGATCGCATCGCACGAATCCTTCCGACGCGCGATCTGCGCGCAGCAGTGCGCCGTCTCGACGGGATCGCAGTTGATGTGGACGATCTTCACCCCCGGCACGACCTGGTGGATCCTGTCCAACGTCTCGTTCGTCACATAGTCGCAGTGGCTCATGAAGACGAGATCGGGCTTCCAGTTCTTTGCCGTCTTCACAAGCCGCGCATTCATCATCTTCGCGCCAATGTTGCGCATGAATCCGAGAGGCGCCAGGAAGCGGGTGATGTCGCGCTCTGAAAACGAAAGGGCCTGCCAGTTGTTGCGGATCGCCCCCGCCATCAGGCGCATGTCGATGCCCGTGCGGCCATTGCCCCAATGGCGCGTGAGGAAATTCCCCACGAACAGAATGCGCGGCGCGGTCTTCATTTCCTGGCCTCGCGCATCTGCAGCTGCTCAAGCTCTGCAGCCTTCGGCGTCTTGCGGAAGTAGTTGTAGTTGAGCACCCAGCACGAGGGGTGGCGCCGGATCACGCGCTCCAAGTCGGCAAGGCAACGCTGCGTCATTCCCCAGACGTCCCGTGCCTCTGCGGCCGCGTAGGATGCAATCGCCTCGCACCTATAGCGCCCATCCTTCAGCGGACGCGACCAGGCCACAATCAACGGCACCTTGCCCTTGGCCGCGAAAAAGGCCGGGGCGGCCGACACCGGAATCGGGCGGCCAAAGAAACGTACCCAGATGCCGCCATCTTCAGGCTTTACCACCTGGTCGACGAGCAGACCAATCGACTTCCCGTCCTTGAGCCCCTTCATCAACGGACGAAACGCGCCATCTGCGGGCACGATCTCCTGTCCAATCGACCGCCGCGCCTTCATGAGCAGGTTGGTCATCCCAGACGTACCGATGTCCTTCGCCACGGACATCATCAGATGTCCCTCGAGAAACGCCAGCTGCGACATGATCTCCCAGCAGCCGATATGGCCAGAGACCGTAACCGCGGGCTTGTTGGCGCCCAGGAAGGCCTTCCCGACCGGACCCATCTCCCCGACAGCCTCCACGCGCGCCCGCGCGTTGCGGCAGGTCCAGAAGGCATGGCCGATCGTCCGCGCCATATTGCGGTAGCTGCGTTTCAGGATCACCCTCTCGCGGCGCGTCGGCGGTGCGTCATGAGCGGCCTTGTGACTGCGTTCGGGCGGATAGACGCCTTCAATCACGCGCAAGTTGAAGAGGGCCGCGGCGCGCCCTCGGCGGTCGAAGAAGAACATCACCGCACTGGCGAAGTCGCACAGGCAGAGGAGCGCCCCATGCGGCAGATTCGCGAACACCAGCAGGCCCAGCAGAATCCCGAACCACTCAAAGGGACGCCTCAAGCCCCTTTTGACGGTCTTCTTCTGTCGATACTTCTTCTTCATTCAAGCTCAGTCCGCGTATGCCGCAGTCCTCATTCGCCATGGAGCGAACGGTACAGCTCCAGCGTCCGTTCACACATCTTCGCGACGGAGAAATTGTTCCGCACGGACGCGATTGCCGCCTCCCGCATCTTGGCCTTCGCCTCCGCCGACATGTCCAGCATCTCGTCCAATCGGCGTGCCATCGCCGCCGCATCGCCAGGCGGCACCAGGAAACCGGTGACGCCATCCTCAATCGTCTCGCAGGCGCCGCCATGCGCCGTGCCCAAAACAAGGCAGCCCATGGCTTGCGCCTCGGGGATGGTGCGGCCAAAGGCCTCGGGCTGCGCCGTCGAAGCATTCACGACAATCTCGCTGAGCGCATAGACCCGCTCGATTTCGCGGGAATGGTCACGGAAGACCACCTGTGTCTCGTTCGACAGGCTGCTCGCCATCTCGCGCAGATGATCCGAATAGTCCACCCGTCCCTGGTCCGAACCCAGAAACAGCAGGCCCACGCGCTTGTGCCGCATGAGGCGCACGGCCTCAAGGAAAACCTCCTGCCCCTTCCAGCGCGTGAGACGACCCGGCAGCGTAATCACCGGGATGTCGGGCGCGAAATGATATTGCTGCGTCTTCTTGGCGAGCGCATCCTCTGCCGAGACGGCATCCGGGCGGAAGATGTTCACGTCCGCGCCACGATGAATGCGCACCACCTTCGTGGAGTCGACCTCGTAGTTTTCGAGAATGTGGCGGCGGACGTAGTCCGACACGGCAATCGTGCGCACACCCTGCAGCATCACGCGGTTATACGGCAGCTTAAGGCAGCGCGGGCTCAGGCCATACACGCCATGGAACGTGGCCATCCACGGCACGCCGCACTCCTTGGACGCCCATTTGACGCTCCAGGCCGGCGCGCGCGAACGCACATGCATGAGCGTGTAGCCTTCAGTGGCCGCAATCTTCGCGATCGCGCCGGCGTTCTTCGCCAGGACAAACGGGTTCTTCGAGTTGGTGGGCAACGTGTAGTGCCGCACGCCCAGCTTCTCCAGCGCACGCGTCATGGGGCCACCCGCCGACACCACGCCACTGGGGATCCCCGCCGCCGTGAGCGCCTGCGCAATCTCAATGGTCCCCCGCTCCACGCCGCCCTGCCCGAGCGCCGGCAATATCTGAAGAATCTTCATCAAGCCACTCCCATCCGCCCCAGAATGTCCACGAGCTGCGCCTTGACCACCTTCATCGACAGCTCACGCTCAAAAAAGGCGCGCGCCTCGCGGAAATACGTTTCGCGATTCGCCCAGTCGGCGCGATATTCCTCCACCGCCCGCACCAATGCCGCCGGATCGCCGGCAGGAATGAACTTGATCGCCTGGCAGTCCTTGGCGCTGGGAGGATAGCCTGTGCAGAACTCGTTGATGGTCGGCCGTGCGCACGCCATGCATTCGTACACCTTGTTTCCGATCACGCGCGCGGCTTTGGCCGTGGTCCCGAAGACGCCCAACACGACGTCATGGGCGGCAATCACCTTTGGGACATCCACATACGGCACCTTGTCGAGAAAACGCACATTCGCGAGCCCGGCGGCCTTGGCCTCCGTTGACGCCTTGTACGCCCCCCATCCCAGGAAGTCCCATTGGATGGGCAGATGCTGCGTCTGGCGGGCCGCCTCGACGATCACCTCCGTGCCGTGGAGCGGCAGATAGGCGCCATGATAGAGCACCCTGAAAAGCGGCGTCCCCGCCTCAGACTCCGCCGAATCGGCAACGGGCTTGAACACCGTCTCATCCGTTCCCGTGAAGAGCGGCGCCATCTTGCTGCGGGGAACATCCAGGTACTCGGCGGCAAAGTCAACGTGGCAGGAGGTATCCCAGGTGATGAAGTCCGGCATCGCCATGAGCTTCTTCTCCCACGCCAGCAGACGCTTCGCGCGCGGCTCATTCGCCTTCCACTTCCTCTGCTCCAGCACCTTCTTGTCCCAAGCCGAGATCATGGGGTCAAAAAGCACCTTGATCCCGCGATGATGCGCCCAGCGGCAAGCAGCGGCGATGTCGCGCTGACGGCAGATCGGCACAAACACCAGATCGGGTTTCGGTTTCCGCCAGAGCCCGCGAAAGAAGGCCTCCACATCCCCGAACCGCGGGCTCACCTTCACGTCAAAAAAATCCACTTCCCATCCCAGCTCGCGGAACAGCGCGATGTTCACGCGGGTCTTGGAGTACCCGTGGTCAAAACGACCCCAGAATAGGACATGTTTTTTCATTGGAGAGGATTATACCATATTTTGCGCAATAGTGCCATAGAACACAAAAGAGGCGCGGGAATGCCCGCGCCCCCTTTGCTCTCTGACAGCACCCTCAGCGGCAGAGCGTGTAGAGCACACCCGCCACGACCGCGGAACCGATGACGCCCGAAACGTTCGGGCCCATCGCCTGCATGAGGATGAAGTTCGTGGAGTCGTTCTGGGTGGAGACCTTGTTGGAGACGCGCGCCGCCATCGGCACGGCGGAAACGCCAGCCGAGCCGATCAGCGGGTTGACCTTCTCCTTCGAGACCAGGTTCAGGAGCTTGGCCATCAGCACGCCGGCGGCCGTGCCCACGCAGAACGCGCAGAGGCCGAGCGCCAGAATGCCCAGCGTCGTCCCGGAGAGGAACTTCTCGCAGGCGAGCTTCGAGCCCACGGAGAGGCCCAGCATGATCGTGACGATGTTGATGAGCGCATTGGACATCGTGTCGGCGATGCGGCTCACGGAAGGACCGACCTCCTTGGCGAGGTTGCCGAGCATCAGCGCACCAATCAGCGGCACGGCCGAAGGCAGCAGCACCGCGCACAGGAGCAGCACGATGAGCGGGAAGCAGATCTTCTCGATCTTCTTGACCTCACGCAGCGGCGGCATCTTGATGAGGCGCTCTTCCTTGGTGGTGAGCGCGTTCATGATCGGCGGCTGGATGATCGGCACGAGGGCCATGTACGAATACGCGGCCACGGCGATGGCGCCCAGCAGGTCAGGGGCCAGACGCGAGGTGAGCCAGATGGCGGTGGGGCCGTCCGCGCCGCCGATGATGCCGATGGAAGCCGCGGCCTTGATCGGCTCAACGCCGAAGAAGTCATTGCCGAACACAGCCGCGAGGCCAAGCGCGCCGAAGAGCGCGAAGAAGATGCCGAACTGGGCCGCACCGCCCA
>JAKSOW010000013.1 GCA_024405395.1 Kiritimatiellia bacterium
GCGAGGTGTAGGTCTTGCCGGTGCCGCAGGCCATGATCAGCTTGCCGCGGTCGGCAGCCTTGAAATGCGCATGGGCGGCGTCGATGGCCTCCTGCTGGTGCTCGAGGGGTTTGCGCGCCTCCTGGGAGGTCTTCGCCTTCTCGCCGTGTGCCTTCGCCTCGAGCGCGTCCCAGTCGACGGGTGCCTGGGCAAGGTCGGCGAGGCCGATCTTCATCACCGGCGGCACCTGGTTCTGCAGCGAGGCTTCGGCGTTTCCGGACCAGTTGTCCGTCGTCGAGATCCAAAGTCGACGGGAGAATTGGCGGGATTCGAGGGAATCGTCGGAGAACCGTTTGCCCGACGTTGAGAGGAACGTATCGACGGATTCCTTGGAGATGTAGGCATCGGCGGCATAGCACTTGCACTGCACGGCCCAGTACTCGCCATCCACGGTGAGAGCCACGAGATCAATGCCCAGATCGTGTCCGGTGCCGAAGTCCGTTCGATGCGGAAAATCGTGCCATAGCCAGACCTTGGCGAACAGTCCCCGGAATTTGGGCAATGCCAGAAGATACGCCCGCATCAGCTGCTCGAACTTCGTGCCCTTCTGCGCTTCCGACAGCGACTCGCGACGATACCGCGCCAGCAACTCGTGAAACTCCATCCTGTCCAGCTCCCGTTTCCTGCCGCCCCAGGAGAATCGGCAACGCAGTTTCGGCGGCATAAAAAGAGCGTGCCTCGTTCGAGATATCTCTAGCGAGGCACTGGTATACCCATTCAGAAAATATCAAGAACGGGGACACGCAAGACAGGTACACAATGAGGCATGGATACAAAGTACCCATGGTGTACAGCCCTGCGTAGCCACATTCCTCGCTTTCTGAATTGAAAATTACCAGTTTTCGCTAGAAGCAAAAAATGCGCTTACGCACATTTGTTGTTGGCGGCAGAATTGCACAAAGCGCCCTGCCGCCGATATCAAAGAGCAATCGTCAACTGAGCCCCCGCCCAGCCAACACTGAAATTATAGCAAAAATCCGTTCTGAGTGAAACGATTTTTGCGGTGTCCGTCCTCTCGGTTCACTAGTCCTTGGGGTTCTCTTTCCCAACCGTATTCCGTGTCCGCGACAGCGGTTTCAGCTATTTCCGTGGCTCTTCACGGGGCATAACTCCTCCACAAATTCTTCAAAACATCCATCTACACATTCTTTTGCGATACTGCCGCCGAAATTTCAGTTACCAGCTTGTCAAGTGTCGCATAAGTGCCGCAAAAGCGCCGCATTAGCGCCGCATAAGTGTCGCATTCGCGTCACATTCGCGTCACATTGGCGTCACATTCGCGTCACATTGATGTCGCACATACTCGCCTTGGGCAGGGAATTATGAGACCCTAGCGGGGGATTTCTGAGACCCATGAGAGGGAATTTTGAGACCCATTGATGGGAATTTTGAGACCCTAGGCAACTGAAGCGCAGCGGCGAAAGATGTTCACCGCATCCAACAAGGCCAAGGCGGAAATGCGTAAACTGTCCCTAGGTCTCACTTCACGTTCACGAAATCCACATTCCGCCGCGATGTGAGGATGCACGGCGAATCATACACGGGCACCATCTTGTAGAGCATGACGTCTTTCCACTGCATGGAAATCACGTACTTCTTCGGAAAGGCGTAAACCCGCCCCGTGAAGAGATCCACCCACACGGGATCCTCAAGCGGACGCGAAATGGTGAACGCAACCGGACGTGTCGTGAAGCTATCTGAAGGACACATCTTGTTCGACTTCTTGTTGAAGGTCCTCAGATCGCCATGGTCCCAGAACACGTACAGCGAATCGCCGTTCTTCTTGCCGTTCCGGCGGTATTCGTAGATCGCCAGCGTCTGGTCATTTGTCGAAATGGAAAGCGGCCCCTGCCACCGCACCTGCGTATCGTCGAAAACGCTCGCCACGTTCTGCACGGCATAGTACGCAAGCTTGAGGTCGATGACCGTCTTGTCATGCGCACGGCGCGTGAGCGACTTGTTTTCGCCGCCGCCCATCATCGTGAAGACGCTCGACTCGACATCGTGCCCCAGATCGCCGAGCATGCGCCGCATGTCCCATTTCGCCTGCGAATATTCGCTCCAGGGATAGCCCGCCAACGCGCTCGTTGCCACCCAGCCGCTGGGACAGCCGTTCTCCCCCTGCCGCAGACGCGCCCGCGGATTATAGCGCGCCAACACCGCCTTCTGCTTTTCGACTTCATCATAGGAGGCGTCCGGATTCCAGAGGTAGCCGTGGTAGATGATCCAGTCGAACAGCTGCACATCATCGCCCATGGCCTTGAGACAGGCCTCCAGCAGTTCTGCGCTGTTGTTCGCCAACGACAACCCGCCGATGCGCGCATCCGGCACGTTGCGCCTGATGATTCGCGCCGTGCGCACATTCTGCGCGGCGATCTCGGCAGGCGTCTTGCACTCCTCCTTCTTCAGGATGCGGCGGCCGTTCGGCTCGTAGGTGAGGGCGATGTCGGGCTCATTCCACATGGCATAGTCCCGCACCTTGCCTTTATAGCGCGTTGTGATCGCGTCCACCCAATGGTCCCAGGCGGCCCAGGCCTCATCACTGGACGGAAAAGCCGCACCCAGCAGACGGCCCCCGCCGGCCGGACCATAGGCACCCGGATTGCCATAGCCCAGCTCCAGCAGCACATTGATGCCATGCGCCACGGCGAAGTCGATGATCTCGTCCAGCCAGGCGAAGTCCAGCTGGCCCTTCACCTTCTCCGTCTTGGCCCAGCCGGCCTGCAGGCGAATCGTCTTGATGCCGAGCGGCTCGATGTAGTCACGGAACTTCTCGAACTTGTCGAAATCGCGGTCAAGGCCCTCGCAGCCCAAGGTCCAGTTCGACGCCTTGATTTCGCTGGCCGCCCGAGGCCGGAGCGTGCCAATCCATTCAAAGGGGACGCGCAGCGGCGTCTCCACCCGACTCGGGGACGTGTCAATGAGAGCGGGAGCCGCCTGTCCGGCACACAGCAGGGCGCAACATCCCAGCGAAAAACCAAATGCGAATAGCTTCATGGAGCTCATTTTTCAGGTTCGACCAAAAAGAGCAGGCCATCGGACGGAATGGTGTACATGAACCCCACCCCCTTCTTGGTCTTGGGCATCAGCTTGCCGGTGTTCGTCCGCGCCACCGGGCGGAACTTGCCCCTGAACATCACCTGATGCGGCACAACCTTCTCCGCCTCGGGTGCGCCAGCAGCCGCCAGCAAGACGGCCTGACGCCCAGACCCATCACGCGCCAACAGATCAGCCACCACGAACTTGGCATCCTTCCCCACTTCGAAATTGGCGAACTTGACGGGCGTCTCCGCAGTCTCCTTGCCGCCGATCACCGCCAACTCCTCGGCCGTGAAGCCCAGATAGCGCGTGCCCACGCAGCGATACTGCATGTAGAGGTCATCAAAGCTGTGCAGTTCGGAGATGACGCGCTGCACGGCATAGTAGCGCGCCGTGGGCTCGCCAGTGGCCGTGAGGATGTTGTTTGTCCACCACGACGGCGTGTAGCAGGTGAACTTCAGCGAATCGGGACCATACGCCAAGTCGGTAAACGCCTGATAGCGCAGCTTCGACAGCGTCATCTCCGTTTCGGGGAAGAGCGAATTGGCCTGCACATAGAGTTCATAGCGCTTGCCGAAGTCGCGCGCCGCCTTGGCGCCGATGCCCAGCGTGCGGTAACGCCGCAGGAAATACGACGCCCGCGTCTCGGTCGGCGCCGAATAGGGATAGAAGTCGATCGAGAGCTGATCGGTCGCCTTCATCTTCTCGCACCAGGTGCGCACGTACTGCTCGTAGTTCGTCGTTCCCAGCTGACGCTGCGCCTCTTCATCGCCTATGGAGATGAGGGAACCATAGTCCGGGAAAATCGGCGTGCGCGGCACGATGCCGCCCGTCTTGGCGGCCACCAGATCCAGCACCTGCGCAAAATGGTCGAAGTCCAGGCTCGACGGCTCATCCCCCACCGTCACCTGCAGCATCGCCGGATGCGGACGGAAAGAAGCCAGCTTCTTCTCGAAAACGGCAAGCGGACGCTTCTGCGCCATCTGTCCGGCCCAGGCGGTCTTGCCGCCCCACCAGCCCGGCAGGCCGCTCACCGCCGCCCGCAGACCATACTTCTGGAAGAGATCCAACGTGGCCGTGTCGTCAAACTTGACGCCCGAGGCATAATCCGCGCCAATCGCCTTGAGCCGACGCACGCCCGCCTCGTTGCAGACGACCTTGGAGAAGCCGCTCATGCCGATCGTCAGACGCGGCACCGTCTTTGCGGCGACAGGCGCCAAACGGGGGGCGGGTGCCGCAGCGGCCGCCAACGCCACACGTTCGCCCGTGGCGTAGTTCACGATGGCACACGCGCCAGGCGGCAGCGGACGCTCCCAGGCGCCGTTCCGGAGAATGCCGTTGACGACATCCTTGCCCTGGGCATCCATCACGCCAAAGGGCACCATCACGTCCGTGTCAGACGACGTCACGCGCAACTTGCCCCCAGCCACCGAGGCCACCAAAGGCGCGAGCGGCTTGGCCACCACCAGGAGCACCTTGCCGTCCGAAGTCTCAAAGGCCACGGGGATGCGGGTGACGCCACCCTCAGAGGCAAACGGTACCGCCGTGTGCCGCACCAGATCATACACCGCGCCGGCCGTGCGGCGCACCACCACCTCGCCGGCGTTGGGCAGGCCCTTGTCCAGCATCGTCTGCCAGCCGCCCACATAGTCGCCAAAGCCCCGCTTGTCGTTGACCACGAAGACCACATCGGCCGAGCCCTGGCTGCGCGCATTCACGAGCAGGTGCGGATTCGTGCTGTCGGCATACAGCGGGAAGCCCAGCTGCGCCTTGATTTCGCCGATCTTGGCGCGCATCTCGGCGTCACGTTCAAGCGTCTCCTGCTGCGGCTTGAAGGCGCGGAAAACCAGAGGCAGAAGTTCTGGCAGCTGGCCATCTGCCTTCACGCCAGGCGCCAGTGTGGCTTCGCCGAACAGGCGGCCACCGCGCGCCTGGAATTCACGCAACTTGGCGGCCGTGGTCTTGGTGAGCACGGTGCAGCCCGGCAGGAAGATCGCCTTCACCGAGGCGGGAATGCCGTCTCGCGCGATCTCCTCCTCGAAAAGCGCATACTGATCCAGATTGCCCAGGGCGAGAAGTTCGCCGAACTGGCGGCACACGGTCGTCCAGTCCCACGGCGCCGAGCCCGAGAAAATCGCAGAGGCATAGCTCTCCAGCACCGCAACCTCAGGCGCATGTTCGGGCATGTTCTTGAGCAACGGCCCCAGCGGCCGGGCGACCGTCGTCATGAATTCGCGCACGGCATCGCCCGTGTCGTCAATCGTCTTCGTGGCCCAGCTGGATTCGCCCACGTCGCCGCCGAACACGCCGGCATAGACGGACTGCGCAATGCCGTCGCTCTGCTTCGACGCCATAAGCCAAAACGCCTCACGCGCCCAGTCGGGCGGAATCGTGACGTAGTCCTTGTCGGCATAGGCCGGATACCAAGCCGGAACCTGGGCGGGCTTGAACTTCTCCGGCAGCCACACCTTTGAACGGAAGATGCCGTCCACACCGGGGATGATCGCCGCACCCGTCCCACGCGCAGATGCCTGCATTTCGGCGATCTGGTAACGGATGAGGAACGGGAACGGCGTGAGGTACACCCATTCGGCCAGATGCGAATTGTTGCCGCCGATGCCCCAGAGATAGGGCATGCGCAGCACGGGGGCATACACGGAAACGGCCTTCTGTCCGAGACCTTCCGAAAAGCCTGCGCTCGCGGCGTCATTGGCGGGCGACCAGCCATCACCCTGCTGCCAGAACCAGCGATAGTACTTGAGCAGCGGATGATCCTCGTCCACGATGCGGTCGGCGGGGAAGTCCTTGATCTTCGACCAGGCGGGACACTCACGCCCCTTGACCTCCGCAGGAATGTCCACACCGGCATAGGCCTTGTAGGCGGCGTTGTTCGCTTCGGTGAATGAAGGCCGGGTGGACAGCCGCACCTCCTCCAGACCGCGGAAGCCCACAACAGCCTTCGAGCCGAGCGCCTTGTATTCGGAAGCCAGGGCCTTGGCGCCCTTGGCCAGTTCCGTCATGCAACCCGGCGCCGCGGGATCAACAAGCTTCTTTTGGCGACGGATGAAGGGCTTGCCCTTCTGGTCCATGCGCGGAAACTTTTCGGCGAGGGAATGCTTACCGCCCGAGTAGGCCACAATCACCTCACAGCCTTCCTGCTCCAGACGCTTCAACACGGCCTGTTCGTAGGCGGCATCCGGGATGCCCACCGTCCCCTGCCGAAAGTCATACGCGCCACGTCCCCAGGAGAAGAAGTTGAACCCCATCTCCATCAGCATGTCATGATGCCCCGGCATATAGTTCGTGTAGCGAATCTGATCATCCACATCACGTGCCGAAGCGGGAAGTGCGAAAAACAGGGCGAGCAACAGCGGGCCAACCCCATCAAACAACCTGCGGTGAACTTTGTCCAACTGAATCATAATGCCTCCAAATGCGGATATTATACCACAACAAACCGCGATTTTCATCGGTTCTCTTGTTCGTGATCTCACCTGCCTTCACCATCGTGCTCGGCAGGCAAGAAAAAACCACCGCATCTTTGTGAATGCGGTGGTCTTGATCCAACGGATGCCGCGTGCACGGGGCATCCGGATCCACATTGGCGGAAACGCCTATTAGCGGATGGGCTCGATGGTGATGTTGCGGTACTCGATACCGTGGCATTCGCTCTGGAGCTGAATGCGGCCCGCCGCCGGAACAAGATCAAAGAGCTTCATCACGGTCTTGCCGTTGAAGATGTACTCAGCCGTGTCACCCTTGCAGATGAGCTCCAGGTCGTTCCATTCGCCATAGGGGCGCTCAGGCGCCACAACTGGCTGATCCTTGTCGCCCTTCCACGTACCATCGTAGGAGAGGTTGTTCACCCGACCACAGCCCACCAAAGAACGGACCGCCGTCTTCCCGTTGGGGCGCGGTTCCCAGCGGTCCTTGTCGTTCACGAAGGCCTTGGCGCGCAGCAACGTGGGGTAGTCCTGCATGTTGCCCACCAAAATCAGATCGCCCGTGCGGCCCTGGATGATGTTGCACTCAAAGGAAAGGTGCCAGATCCCACCATAAAGACCCTCGGGTCCGACGCAGTGGAACAGGAGACCGCCATCGGCAGCCTTTTCCGCACGATTGGCAAACCCCTGGCCCACATAGCGGAACTGCATCTTGAGATGGTAGTCCTTGTAGGCCTGCTTCGTGGTGCAGCCGCCGTAGCCTTCACCCGTGACGTGCATGGCGCCGTCCTTGACGGTGAAGACCTCCTGCGCCGACTTGGCATAGGGCGCTTCCTTCATCCAAAGGTCCCACCCGTCGTAGTCCTTGCCGTTGAAAAGCGCAATCTTCTCCGTGGGGGCAATCGGCGTGGGGTCACCGGGGAAGAATTTCCGGTCCTGCGCACATGTGCATGTGCACAGACAGCCACCCGTCACAACCGCGGCCATCAGCACGCCGCCCAGAATCATCGTCGTCTTGTTCATCATATTGCCTTTCGTAAATCGTCACACCTGATCAATGAACGCATCGCAGATGGCCGCCATCAGGGGCTTCGCCTGCGCGGAGGCCTGCATGACGTCCTGATGCGACAGCGGGACCGGCGAAATGCCGGCCGCAAGGTTGGACACAAGCGCAAGCCCTGCCACCTGAAGGCCGCACGCATGGGCGAAGACGGCTTCCGGGACCGTGCTCATGCCCACGACGTCCGCCCCCATGTGCGAATAGGCGCGTACTTCGGCCGGCGTCTCGAAGACAGGGCCCGCCGTGAAGGCGTAGACGCCCTCCATGACGCGGAGTTCCAATTTCTTGGCCGCCGCATGCAGCAGGTCGCGAAGATGTTTCGTGTAGACCTCCGTCATGTCGGGAAAGCGCGGGCCCCATTCGCCGCTGGCATTATGTGCGCCGAAAAGCGGATTGGCGCCCACGGTGTTGATGTGATCCTTGAGCACCACGAAGTCGCCGGCCTTGAGCGCCGGATTGATGCCCCCCACCGCATTGGTGAGCAGCATCTTCCCGCACCCCATCCGACGGCAGAGTTCAACCGGCGCCACCACCGTCTCCCAGCCGACGCCCTCATACCAGTGACGACGGCCGCAGAAAGCGGCAATGCGCTTGCCCAGACGCTCGTAGAGCACGAACTCGCCCGCATGCCCCGGCACCGTGGAGGCGCCTATGCCGGGCAAATCGGCGTAGGACAGACGCAGAAGCACACGATCCTTGACGAGCGCCTCGCCCCAGCCGCTGCCAAGCACAACCCCCAAGTCCGGCGGCTGCTCAAAGCAGACATCCGGGAAAACGGCCGCCACACGGTCAAAGAAACCGACATCCATGGACTGCCCCTCTCTCACATGCGCCTGACGGGAAGCAATCAACGGCTGAAGGCCGGATTCATCCAATTGCCCTTGTTGCGGAAGATCTGCACGGGCGGATCGGCTTCGGGGTCGGTATCGACCAGGAAGATGGCCTGATCGCGCGAGGCGACCACATGACGGTTGTCCGCCGCCCAAGACGGATGCTCCCAGCTGCCGGGCTTGGAGACTTCGCGCGCCGAACCTTCGCCCTTGGCGGGATCGGCCACCATCAGCACGGTCTGGCCCTGACGCTTGGACGCCCACACGAGCTGCCCATCCGCGCTCCAGTCCGGATTCGTGTTCTCGGTGCCCTTGTTGGTGAAGCGCTGCGTCTTCTGCGTGGCCACGTCCAGAATGTAGATCTGCGGGTGGCGGCTCTGGTCGGAGACGTAGGCGATCTTCGTGCCGTCAGGGCTCCAGCACGGCGAAGCCTCGGCCGCATTGACGGTGGCCGTCATGCGCTTGACCATCTTCGTGCCGAAGTCCAACACATAGAGCTCAGGATTGCCCTGATAGGAGAGGATACAGGCGCAGCGGCGGCCATCCGGCGCCACGGCCGCACCCGTGGCCGTTCCCTTGAACGGCGCCAGGGGCCCGCGCTGACCCGTGGTGGCGTTGATGCGGAAGATGTTGCCGAACTTCTGCAGGAAGCTCGTGTAGTAGATGTCTTCGCCATTGGGCGCCCAGCGCGGCCCCACGGCCGCGCAGCGGTCGGACGTCAGCTGGCGGATGTCATAGCCGTCAGGATAGCAGGTGTAGAGCTCGGCGTTGTCCTTGCCCTTGCGGTCGATGAACGCCACACGGGTGGTGGCGAAGCCCTTGCCGCCCTCGGTGAACGTCTTCACCATGGCGTCGACAAGACGACGCGCCGCCATGCGCGCGCCATAGTCATCGGCAAACGCCGTCGTCGCGTTGATCGTCTTGCCGCGGCCCGTGGCCGTCACGGCGGCGCCGGGCGTGCCCGACACCTGGATCGAGCCCTCGTTGGCGACCGTGAACCAGCCGGAAATGGAGAGGTTGCGCTTGAGGGCCGTCGTGTAGGCGCCGGCCGGCGTCGTCACCGCCACCGTAATGCGCTCGGCACCGGCCTTTTCGACCACGGCATTCGGCACGGGCGCGGCGATGCCGGACACCGCCATGAGAAGAAGCGAAGAAAGGGAAATCACGTTATTGGACATGTCAGACTCCTAGGTGTGTTTTGTTGGGAATAGTATACCTTACCTCTTGCATAAAAGCAAACGAAATGAGATAATATGCCCCATGAAAAAATTCCGTCTACGTGGGCGTCGCCGCAAGAATCGCGTTGAGAAGCGCGAGCGGATCCCCTTGCGCGCGATTGTGCCGAATCTCATCACTTCGCTGGCCGCCTGCGCAGGCATCACGTCGATTTCGCTCTCCTCGGAAGGTCGGTGGACGGAGGCGCTGGTGGCCCTCTTGGTGGCCTGCCTCTGCGACGGCATTGACGGTCGTGTGGCCCGCCTGCTCAAGTGCAGCTCGAAGCTGGGCGCCGAGCTCGATTCGTTGGCGGATTTCGTGAACTTCGGCGTGGCGCCGGCGATGTTCATGTACTACTGGCTCACGGGCGGTCCGGACCATATCGGCGTCTCCCCCCAGCTCACGCGTCTGGTGCTGGGATGTGCCCTTTTCTACGCCATGTGCGACTGCTTCCGCCTCGCGCGCTTCAACACGATGCTGGAACAGCCCACCCTTCCCTATTGGCTCAACTACTTCCTCGGCGTGCCCGCGCCGGGTGGTTGCTGGATGGTGCTCTCGCCGGCGATCGTCTCGTTGGCGCTGGATGCGAAAGGCAAGAACCCCGTGTGCGCGGAGTTCTTCCAGAACCCCTACTTCGGCATGTTCATGCTGCTTTTCGTGGGCGCGCTGATGGCCAGCCGTCTCCCCACCATCTCCCTCAAGCACCTGCACATCTCCAAGCGGGCGCAGCTGCCGCTGATGGCCGCGTTGCTGCTGCTGGTGGCCTTGCTGGTCTCCAACTTCTGGCTTACCTTGGGCGTCATCGGCATCGGCTACATCTTCACCGTGCCGGTCACCTGTTTCTGCTTCACGCAAGCTCGGGCCAAATATGAGCGGATGCAGCCTCTGCCCCAGACAGTGCAAAGCTAAGCCCGGCTTCTGCGGCGCGGGTGACGCCGTGCGCGTCTTCCGCTGGGGCCCCCATTTCGGCGAGGAGCCGCCCATCTGCGGTCCGCAAGGGTCGGGCGCGGTCTTTTTTTCGCGTTGCACGATGAAATGCCTCTATTGCCAGAACTCGCCCTGGAGCTGGCAAGGCGAAGGCGAAGACATTTCGGCGGCTCGGCTTACGGAGATCTTCCGCGAGCTGGCGCTCAAGGACAAGTGCCACAACTTCAACCTCGTCTCGCCCACTCCCTATCTGCCCTTCATCCGGGAGGCCGCCCGTCCTCTCGCCGCCGAAGGCATTCATCTGCCGTTCGTGTGGAACTCGAGCGGCTTCGAGTCGGTGACGACGCTCCGGGAATACCGCAGCCTCTGCGACGTGGCGCTCGTCGATCTGCGCTATGCCTCCGACCAGACTGCACGCACAGCCTCCGCCGCGCCCGGATATGTGGCCGCCAGCCGCGCCGCCGTGAAGTATCTGTGGGAAACGCTTGGGCCACTGGATTCCGAAGAACCGGGGAAAGCCACCCGTGGCGTCATCGTGAGGTTGCTGGTGCTGCCCGGCCACGCGGATGAGGCCATCGAGAACCTGGCTTGGCTCGCGACCAACTGCTCCAGCGATGTCCACATCTCCGTGATGAGCCAGTACACCCCCGTCTACAAGGCCTGCCACACGCCCCCCTTCGACCGCGTGGTCACCGAAGAGGAATACGCCGCCGTGACCGAGGCGGCCGCCGACTTCGGTTTTGGGAATGGCTGGATTCAGGGCTTTGAGTCGCGTGCCGCCGATTTGGATCTGCTGGGCGAATCAATGCCTGCGGGACATGGCCGCGTGGGCTGAAGCCACGGCCAGGCGCGCGGTCGCAAAGGCGAGCGTCAGATTGTAGCCGCCTGTTGGGCCATCAATGTCCAGCACTTCGCCGGCGAAGTAGAGGCCCGGCACGTGACGCGCCTCCATGGTCTCCGGATTGACGGCATCAAGGTCAATGCCGCCCATCGTCACAATTGCTTCCTTGATCGGACGCACCTGGGGCCGCACCACCACATGCCGCCCTTCCGGCGTATCCAGGGCCAGATCCCACCCCGTCAGATGGTGTCGCGCCGCATAGCGTGTGCAGTTGTAGACGGCCGCGCCCGAGAGCCCTGTGGACTCGAAATCTATTTCGCCCTCGGCACGGAAAACCTCTTCGCCCTTCACCAGCACGGCCGCCGCCGCCGTCTCGCAGACAAGACCCGCGCGCTGCAGCACCGCCCGGTCATTCGTGTTCACCCCCACCAGACCTGCCGAAAGCGGCGTCACGCGCACCCCCAGCTGCGCGGCGAATTTCTGACCGTCACCAACGCTGCCCGTCTTGGGGAAGGAGACGCCGCCCGTCGCCACCAGGACTTTTTCGGCCCACACGGTGAAATGGCGCGTCGCCACGATGAAGCCGTTCTTCATCGGCTGCACGCCCGTCACGGGACAGTTCGTCAGCAGCGGCACTTCGGCATCACGCAGGAGATCGCCGAAGACATGCACCACATCGGCGGCCTTCTCGCTGGCCGGGAACATGCGCCCGTCCTGCATGCGCTTCACGCGCAGTCCCTGCGCCTTGAAGCCTCCCAGCACATTGGCCGGCGGACACTGCATCAGCGCCGGACGCACAAATGACGCCACAGGTTCGCCGATGTCCGCCAGCATGCGCTCGGCGGAGATGTCCTTGGTGAAATTGCAGCGGCCGTTGGCCGTCATGAGCATCTTTGCGCCGATGCGCGCCTTCCGTTCGAAGAC
This sequence comes from Kiritimatiellia bacterium, assembly GCA_024405395.1. GTDB lineage: Bacteria > Verrucomicrobiota > Kiritimatiellia > RFP12 > UBA1067 > RGIG6720. The sequence goes on from JAKSOW010000013.1 coordinate 12,319, forward strand.
GAGGCAGCCAAGGCCGCGATTCGCCGCGGCAGACGCGGCGAAGAGTCCAGCCGCGCCACCTCCGATGATGGCCAACGGCACAGGCGTATGCTTGAGCGAAATATTCGACATGGTCTGCCCTATTTACCCACGCGTGTCACCACAACGCTCGTATTGGTGGGATCACCCGTATACCAGGCCGCGTAATGTGCGTCCTTCAGCGCCACGGCATTCACATTTCCCGAATCGTAGGGCCTGAACCGACCGCCCTTTGCCAGAACTTCCGGCTCTGGCCAGGCCTCGGGATGCGAGAAGATGTCCTCCAGACGCGCCACGCGCCGCTTCAGCAGGCCTGGCCCGCGCTGATAGTAGTAGTTGGACACCAGCCCCGTCGTCGCGTCGAAGATCAGCGACGGCGTGGATTCGGCCACGTCACGGATGTTCGTGTAGGATTTCCTCCAGGTTTCGCCGCCATCTTCCGAGACGAGCTGAAACTGGCCACGCCCGCTGCCGGATTCCGAACGCGCCACCACGAGAATGCGCCGCCCGCCGTCCAGCGCCAATGCCGCCTGTTCGGTGGGCCATTCCGCCGCGGGCAAATCCTTCTCCACCGTGCGTTGTGTCCACGTGCGGCCTTCGTCGACGCTGACCACCGTGCCCCAGCATTTCGGTGCGTCTGCCGGACGGTATTTTCCCTGGAACCAAAGCGCCATCAGCCCCTTGGGCGTGCGGAAGATGTCCGTGATCTGCATGGGGGCCGGATCTAGCTGCAAGGCGGCAATCTGCTTGAAGGCAATGCCGTCTTCCGAGCGGTAGAGGTCGTGTCGCGGCTTGCCGCCGCCCCAGCTGCGCACCCAGAAAAGGACAGCGCCGGTGTTGTCGCGCCCGGCCCCTTCCGTGACCTCACCGCGCTTGGGGTCATTCACGACCAACGTCTCAGGCGTCCAGGTCTTGCCGCCGTCCGACGAGGTCCGTGCCCAGACCCCGCGCTTGCCCTCGCTGATCGTATGCGCCGAACCGCGGCTGTAGACGCAGACCAGCTTGTCGCCCAGGGTTTCGATCATGGGCCAGGAATTGTATCCGGGCACGTCCTGCACAACATAGGTTTCGGCCGCCCGTCCCGCGGCGAACAGTCCCGCGCAGGCAACAAACAGAGTCAAACTTTTCATGTTCGCACCGTCAGTTTCTGAAGTTCCCTGTGACGCGCCAAGACGTCCTTGAGCGCACGCAGGGCCTTGCGTTTTCCGTATTTGAAAGTTGTCTCCAGGGCGGCGTGCAATTGCGCCTTTTCGTCTGGCTGGGCCGATCCGGCAATGCCGTGCAGGGCAACTTCCAGGGGGACCTCCAGCTGCAGGCTCACCACCCAGGCATCGCGCTCATCAGGCGAGAGCGCCGCGAATCCCTCTTCCGCCAATTTCGCGTCAACCGCATCGCGACGTTCCCACACGCGCTTGCGCAAGGCGTTTTCATCGCTTGCCACAGATGCATTCGCACCATCGTCACTCATGATCGGATCTTTTTCCATGGCGTTCATTATACCAAACCTAGGACGCGTTGCGTCAAATGCTCTTTCGAATTCCGTTTCAGCGATCCTGAAGCACGGGCAGGACGGAAGTGATCTGGAAGCTATGCGCGCGATCAAGCGACGTGGGGTTGAGCCAACGGCCGGTGCAGAGGTTGATCTCGACGAGACGGCGCAGATCAGGCCGCATCCCCTTCTGACGCGGCGGCACCTGCGGCCAGTGGCTGAAGTAGCGCAGCTTGTCGAAGTCGAGCCGTATCGGCGTACCCTCGGGCGTAAATGTGACATCCGTGCCCCACACCTGGCCATCCTCGAACTTGAACGCCACTTCCACGGGTTCGGGATAGGCGGTGGCGGAACGGCCGGATAGGATCACGGCAACGGCTTCAGGCGCGTCCGGGAACAAGGCGGCCCAGAGCTTGCCCTTTGACGAAACGCGCGACGAGATGGTGTTGCGGTCGACGAAATTGTCCACTCGGTAACGGCAGGCCTCGACGCCGTCCTTCTCCTTGACCAGCCAGCCGCCGGCACAGGCCGCGACCGTGCGGTCGAAGAAATTCCATTGGTCCGCCGTGGTGGCGCGCGTGCGGGCCTCGGCCACGATATCCTCCCATGTGGGCGGCCAACGCCGCCAGGACGGATCGGGCTTGTCCGCAGCCGGCGCCCAATAGGTCGGCAGGTCATAGGCCTGTCCCTTGGCGACGTCAGCACCCGAAAGGCCCTCGCGCGTCAGAACATAATCGCCCGGCATCACACGAAACCGCCCCGCAACGGCCGTCCCCGCCAAGCTCGCATCGCCCTGACGCCGCACGTCAAAACGTTCGCCCAGATCCGGCAGCGCCACCGTGAACGCGACCTCATCCGGCAGTATCGCCACTTTCGGACAGGGCAAGCCCGTGTGCGGATCGGCAATCGGCAGCACGCTTGGGAAAACCTGCAGCCGCCACACGCCGGCAGACACCTTATCCAGGAAGTAGGCTCCCGTTCCTTCGGAGGCCACCACGGACGACTTGCCGCAGCCCCACACGCGCTGCAGCTTCGTCGGATCTGGCGGCGGCGTCAGGGGACGCGCCGAATAGAGGTAATCCGTTTCCGTGGCCATCTCCGAGAGATCGGCGGCCACGTTGACGCGGAACGGCGGGAACAGGATTTCCGCATCATTGGGCGTAAAGGTCCCGCCACGTGGCAGGCGGCGAAACGCCTCGGCGGCAATCGCCAGCGAAATGGCCTTGGCCGGGGTGTAGATCAAATGCATATAATGCGTCTTGTAGCACGGATTGTCGGGGGCGACCGGCGTGCTCTCGTACTGGAACTGAGTTGCGCTCTGCACGCCGCAGCTGCGGAACATCTTGGCCATGGCGGGATACATGTAGGCACCCGTCATGTCTGCGGCGTCAAATTCGTAGACGATTTTCGCCAGGCGCGCCAGATGGGGATCGGCCGTGTCGATGTGGCAGGTCTTCACCTTCCCCAGCTGCGGACCTTCCAGCGCATGGCCGGCACGCAGGCCCGTGCAGTAGCATACGGCCGAGACGCCGTCCGTCTTGAGGAACGGCACACAGGCGGCGCCGCTTTTCTGGTTCCACAAGGCGCTGTAGAACACGGGCTTGGTGGTGCCGCTGCGGCGAATGCCCTCCAGGAGGGCGTTCGCATAGGCCGCAATCTGCTCCCCGGTGTAGCCTTCGGGATAGGCCGGCTCATTTATCAGCTCAAAGCAGAGAACCGCCGGATCATCGGCGTAACGAAGCCCCGTGAAGCGGTTCACATGGCGCGCAAAGGCCTCCTCGTAACGCTGTTGAATCGCGATCAACTGAGGTTCAGACGCCAAACGGGCGCGATTGGCGGCAGAACTGAAGCCATTTGTGGCGACATCCCGCTGCAGACCCCATCCGGCAATGGGCGTCAAAACCGTCCACATGCCGTTGGACGCGCACTCGGCAATGAGGTAGTCCAGGAGCTCCAGCCGATGATTGTCGATGAGATTGCCCTGCCGATCCGAGATTTCCCGGTCAAAGCAGTGCAGACGCACCGCGTTGAAGCCCAAACGGCGCAAATGTGCCACATCGCGGCGGATGACGTCCTTGTGGTCGAAACCGCGCTTGGCGGTTTCCTCGTACTCGACATGGAACGGCGTGTAGTAGTTCACGCCGAACACCGCCACTTCGCTGCCGTCGTCAGCCCAGCGCAGCACGCCATCACCACGATGCACTGCCGTGCGATTCGCCACTGGCGCGGCCTGCAGTCCCAAGGAGAGCCCGGCAACCCCAATCGCCAAAAGTCTCAACACACCTGTCATGATCCGTTCCTTTCGCACAGTCCTGTGCCTCAATAGCCCTCATAATCCAAACGCAGCAAGCGCGTCTGCGGAGATTCCAGCGTCAACTCAAACGAAGCGCCCTTCGCCACGGGCGCCCCCGTGAACAGATCCGTCACCCGTGCCGGCTTCGGCAGCCGGATGGTCTCGGTACGCCGCCCGTCATATCCATTGTGCACCATCAGCAGACGATTGTCCGCGGCCAGCACGATCGGCGCGGACGCGTACAGGTGCACACCGGCGAAACGCGCCAAGTTGACAAGGGCGGCCAGACTGTAATTGGGCACGCCGCACCACACCGACCTCCAGTCGCCCATGTCTTTGGCGCAATAGGCCACCTTGCCGTCCGCATAGTGCCCACTGGGCTGTGCGGACGCGTCATCGGCGTAGAACACCGGCGACATCTCGCGTGGCGCAAAGGTCTTATCAAGTCCGCCCCAGGTGGTCGTCGTCAGGAGCTGGCCGCCCAATCCCCGTCCCAGCGGCGTCTCGGGCACATCGAAGGTGAACTCGGGGATCTCGCATACGCCCTTCTTGATCTTCAGGTCAATGCCGCAGAGTCTGGACGCGGCCTCGACGCTCAGCCCCTGATCGGTGGCATAGCCGGGCGCATGGAACCAGGCCAAGGTGCGGCCCCTCCCCTTCAGACGCGCGATCGCCTCGCGTTCGGCCGTCGTGAAATAGGTGGGGTTCACAAAGATGTAGAGCTTGTAGTCCGGCAGATTGGGGCGGCAGAGGTCGCCGGAAAGGAGTTCGTCATAGGGTGCGCCAAGCAACGGCAGGCCCTCACGCAGCATCAACTCGGTGACAAGGCCCTTGTAGTGCGGATTCATCCGGTTGACGTCTTCGTAGCGCGGGCTGTTGAGGCTCGTCACCACGGCGATTTCCGCGACGTTCTGCCGCTTCGTCTGTAGTGTCTGCAGCGCACGCAACGTGTCGCGGATGGGCGTGACGACCTCGGGCATGGTGTACCAGGGCAGCCGCTCCTGTTCGAAACTGCTCCACGGCGAAATGGACATGTCGGAAATCCACGCCCCCGCATTGCGAATCCACTGGTGCGCAAAATCCCGTGCGTACACGGCCGCGCTTTCATGTTGGCTGCGGTGCCGCCCATGGCGCAGATAGCCGCTGCCGAGCGTGCGGTGGTCGTGATCGAAGAGGAACAGCTTGCCATGGAGCTCAACGTCCTTCAGCGGCTGATAGACCTGCATCGAACAGCCGGCTTCACGCGTATTGTAGGGCTGCGCCTGCACAAAGGCATCGATGTTCGGATCGTCCAGCACCGACTCGAAGTCGCTGTTGCTGCTGTGCAGCTGTTCCCCCCACGAGGCGGAAAGATAAGACTTCACGGCGCCATAATGCGCCAACACGAGGGCCTTGTTGCCGCTCTCGCGCTTGAAGACGGCCCCCGTTCGGCTCAACCAGCGGCTGAGCATCGAGGGGAAGAACTCGAGATAGTCGCGTACCGACTGCGTCCGCGCAGGATCACGGAAAGCGCCCTTGGGGAAATCCTCGCGCAGGATTTCGGCAGGCTCCACGCGCGCCGTGTCAAAGTCCACCAGCCCATTCTGCCAGGCGGCGCGCAGTTTGGCCACGTCGTTCGCGTACTTTCGCCTCAGAAACGCACGAAACAGCTGCAATGCCCCCGGATGGTAGTCGCCGAAGACGAAATCCTCACGCCGCGTGATTTTTCGGTTGCCGCGCGTGCCGCCGATGAAGCCGTCGTTCTTGGTGCAGGTCCAGTAGTGATAGCCGATGACGCGTCCGGCATAGGGCTGCCGGGCGACAAAGCGGACCAGGCGGGCGGCAAAAGCCTCGGCCTGCCGCAGGTAAAGCTCGGATCCGAACGAGACCAGCTTCTCGGGATTCACCTGGCCGTTCGCCAGACGCATCAGCTCCTCCGGATGCCGATCACACCATTGCGGCGAAGCCTTGGCCCGTTGACTGAGGATGAAATAGTTGCGGGGATTGACGCGCAGCGCCATGCGGATGCGCCGATCAAACCATCTGATGCGCCTGTCCATCTCCTCTTCCGTCTCAAGCGGAAAGACATCCCGATTCTGCCAATAGAGAATCTTGAGCCCATTCTCGCCAAAGGCCGCGATCCGTTCGGGGTCGGGATGCCCGTAGAAGCGGTTGAAGAAGGCCGGGTGCCAATTGCCGTTGATGATGAATCCCCGCTGACCGGCGGCATTGTCGCCAATCTTCACCTCGTGTACGGGCGGCAGCATCTCGGGAAAGTCCGGACGCTCCACGTCGACGCTTCCCAGCACACGCTTGGGCATGGCAATGATCTGATTGGAACCGTCGGCAAGGGCCGTGATCAACAGATCGCTGCGGCCATGCGGCGTCCAGGGCGGCAGCTCCATCTCCACCGACACGCGCCCCTGCGCATCCGGGCGAGCGTCCCAGCGCCCTGAGGCATAATCCGAACCTCCGCCCAGAATCGATCCGTACGGAACATTCTCATCCTCCAGGGCGTCCCGGTCGCTCAGTTCGATCATCAGTCCGTAGGGCACCGTATTCGGGGCGGCGGCAACGGAAAAGGACACCGTCACCCGATCACCCGGATGAAGCGGGGCGTCAGGCAGCTGCACACGCGAAAAGGTCACCTCGCCCCGTCCGCGCCCCCGCCCGATCTTCTGCGGCAGCAGATACTGTTCGGGGCCCAGCATCTCCAGCTCGAAGATCTTGGGCACCCCCACGGCCTCCGTAAGATCCAGACGCCACCGCGCGCTTTCGGCCTCAGGGAAAGTCGACTCTCCACGTGCCCCCACAACCGGGACAACGGGCTGCCAGGTTCCCTTGGTCCAACGCGACAGCTTGGCCTGCTTCACCCCTTCGGTCTGCCACTTCGCCGTGTGGATGCGTACCGGCTGCTGCCAGATCATCTCAAGAAAATGCGGGCCCTTCTCCTCCAACGGCTCCCAATGGGTGGAAGGCTTGCCATCCGCCACCATTGTGTAGTAGTTGGTCGTAACAGTGGCGACATATTTGGGGGTAGCGCGAAAACTTGACCCACGAAAACAGACAGGCGCCTGCAGCAGATTCACGGCCTCAGCCGCCCAGAGCCCCCAGGAAAGCCCCACCGCGACAAGGCCAACCAGCGAATGACGCACGCAACGGCCGATTGCGAATCTGAATGATTCCATGTACATGGGCCCTATTATACCTTTGTTTGAGACCCAATACAACCCAAGGCCATAAAATTATCCGTTGTGCACACGGATTTCTTCCTCAGTTATAGGACCTGAAATTCGTGCGCACGAATCGATTTGCCGACTGGGGGGACTTCGCGAATCGACTGTAGGGGGAATGCAAATTCGTGCGCACGAATTACCGAATTGGTCGTAGCAACTTACTGGATATCGGGAAGGCCTCAGTGCACTCGTCCTTGGCGGCAAATGCCTTCCTCCGTTGGCGTATGTGACGCCTCCTGGCATAAAACGCCACGCAGATCAAGCTATCTTAGATTTCATACACTTGCATGGAGATTTTCAGCATTACAGCATCTTGACGATTCACCGAAAGTTCACCGGGAATTCACATTCGATTCACCTCCGATTCACCGGGGATTCACAAAAAACAGACGATTCTTGTGAATCGCTGGTGAATCGAATGTGAATTCCCGGTGAACTTTCGGTGAATCTACAAAACGGCCTAACGACCATTTCCGAACAACATAGACACAAAGTGGGAGATATGAATGTTCCTCCGCAAACTTTCCTCATTCACCTCGCGCACGCAGATCAGAACACGGCAAAAGCGCTCTTCCCGCCAGTGTTTATCGTCTGGCAAGAGCGCCACGGCGGCGCAGGCGGAAGCCGCGCATCTCAGGGAGCAGCAGCCACGTGAGCACGAAATACACGAGACCGCCTGTTGGTATAAGCACCAGAAGCGCCAAGATGGAATTCGCCCCCAACCAGGGACGCACCACCGCGAGGCAGCCGCCCATCATAAGCGCCGAAGAGAGAATCAGCGCAACCGGTCTGGTCAGGCTGCGGAAACCCAGTTCACCATTCTTGCGCACGGCCGCCAGACCCAACCAGAGGCAACTGGCGCCGGCACAGAGCACCGTTGACGCAGCCAGGCCCACATGGCGCCACTCGATGGGCAGGCAGACAACGGCGAGAATGTTGAGCGTGGCGTTGAGGAAAACGGCGCACGTGGACACCTTGAGCGGCGTCTTCATGTCGTTCTGAGCCTGGAACCACGGCACCAGGGACTTTTGCAGTCCGAAAAAGCCCAGTCCCAGCGCATAGCACGCCACCGCACGCGCAACACGTGTGGTGGCCATGGCGTCAAAGGCGCCCCCCTTGTAGATGGCGGCGGTCACATCGGGTGCCAAGACCCCCAATCCGACGGCTGCCGGCAACATCACGAAAAGCATATTGCGCGTGGAACCGGAAAAGGCCTCGCGCGCCCCCGCCAGATCGTCTTTGGCGAACAGCCCCGCGAAAGTCGGCAGGAGCACGGTGCCAAAAGCGACGCCAACCACGCCGAGCGGCAGGTCCATCAGCCGTTCCGCATACCCCACCACGCCGGCCGCCCAGGGGGCCGCGCACTGCGCCAGCACCTGGTCCAGCGCATAGTTGATCTGCACGGCGCCGGCGCCCAGCGCCGCCAGAAGCGTGTTGCGCCAAACCCGTCTGGTATTCTCGTCAAACCAGCCGGTGAAGGTGAACCCGGGGCGAATGCCCTGGCGACGCATGCAGAAGAACATGAACCCCATCTGCAGACCGCCCGCCGCCAGGATGGCCGCGGCCACACGCTGCACGCGGGTGGCCAAATCAAGATCCGCGCCGAAAAACGCCAGATAGCCCAACGCGAGGATCCACCCCACATTGAGCAGGCATGGCATCAGCGACGGGGCCGCAAACCTGCCCATCGCATTGAGCACGCCCATGCCAAAGGCCGCGCCGCAGATGAAGAGCATGTAGGGCAGCAGAATCTGCGTTGTCTTCAGGGTGAGGACAAAGCGTTGTCCCGAGACGTCGGGAGCCCCGCCCCCCTCGGATGCGGCCAACCAGGCTGAAAGTCCCACAAGCCCCAGGCAGATGATCGTCCCCACCATCAGCAGCATCATGCTGAGCACGGCCCGCGCCAGACGTTCAGCCTTTTCGCGTCCGACCGTCTCGAGTTCGCCCTTGAACACGGGAACAAATGCGGCGGTGAGCGCCCCTTCTCCAAACAGCTTCCGCGCCATGTTGGGGATCGCAAAGGCCAGCGCAAAGGCGCTCTGCTCCCAGCCAGCGCCAATCAGACGTGACTGCAGCATCTCGCGCCCAAGGCCCAGCACGCGCGAAAGCGCCGTGGCCGCCCCCACGACGGCCGTGGAACGCAGAATGGAACCCGCCTTGGCCATATCACCTTCTTGCCCTGGAATGGCCTGCGTAGTTGCAGATGTGGTTGACGGCTTCCGTGAAGTTGCCGGAGCCCTTGAGGATCTCGATGTCCACGCGCAGGTAGTAGCACGGCACGGCCGTCGACTCCAGGCGCGGAAAACGCACGGCGTCCTTTTCGGTGGTGATGAGCGCGTCACACTTGAGGTTGGCGGACCGGTTCAGGGCGTAGATGATCTCGGAGGCGTCATAGCGGTGGTGGTCGGCATAGCGTTCGCACCAGATCACCTTCGCGCCCAGACGGCGCAGGGAATCCTCGAATCCCTGCGGCACGGCAATGCCCGAAAGCGTGGCCAACGTCTTGCCCTTGAGCCAGGACAGCGGGAGCTCTTCGCGGCTCCACACGTCCTTGAGCACACGCGGCGCATGGCGGCATTCGATGATCTCGGCCTTGGTGTTGTACTCGCGCACTTCCTTGACGACTTCCGAGTTGTCCTCTCCGCATTTGGTGAGGAAAATCACGTCCGCGCGCGCCAGATGCTTTGCCGGCTCGCGCAGCACGCCGCGCGGCAGCATGTGGCCGTTGCCCACGGGATTCGTGCGGTCGACCAGCACAACCTCAAGCGAATGCTTGAGCCGCTGATACTGGAAGCCGTCATCGAGAATGAGCGTATCGCATCCGAAATGCGAAATGGCGTAGCGGCCGGACTTGACGCGATTGCGGTCCACCAGCACGCAGACGCCCGGCAGATTGGAGGCGAGCATGTAGGGTTCGTCGCCGCCCACGGCGGAGTCCACCAGAATCTGGCGTCCATTCGAGACGATCACGGGCTTCTCGATCACCTGCTTGAAGGCACGCTCCCACCAGGGCGCTTCCTTTCGGCGATAACCGCGCGAGAGGATGGCCACTTTGCGTCCGGCCTTGGTGAGCTCGCGCGCGAAGATCTCGGTAACGGGCGTCTTGCCCGTGCCGCCCGCCGTGACGTTGCCGATGGAGATGACCTGGCACCCCAGCGGGAAGCGGCGCAGCACGCCGATGTCGTAGAGGAAATAGCGCACCTTGACGACGGCGCGGAATATCTGCGAGACGCCCCACAGGAATCCCAGCAGCAGCCGCATCGGCAGGGGCTGATTCTGGTCCGCCCCCTTTTGCTGGATCACCTTCACGAGCGCGTGTTCCAGGCGCTCCACGTATTTGACTTTTTCCTTGCGCAAATCTTCAGTTCCTGTTTTGGCAGTTCTGCTCGCACGTTTTCGGATCCTCAAACGCCAGACAGCACTTGAAACGTCCGCAAATGCCATTCTGGCTCCCGGGTGAGACGCCAAGGCCCCGCACCCGTTCGGCCGTAAGTCCCTGGGGATAGCGCGTCTGCCAGCAGGTGCAGCAACAGGCTCTGCCACAGGGCCCCAAGGCTCCAGTCAGGGCGACCTCATCGCGCGGCCCCAGCTGCCAGGCATTCACCGTAACGCCGAACAGGCGCCGCAATTCCGCGCACGGACGCGAAAGATCCGGCCGCAAGACGGGTGAGGTGAATCGGATGAAAAGGCGTTCGCGGCCAAACGAGAGGCGCTTGTGCAGAATCTCCAGCTGAGCGCCCTCCGCCGTGGCCAGCTTCAGGAATGTCACGCACATGGACTCCGCCAACTCCGCATTGGCCTGCAGACGGGCCTCGTCTGCCGCCATCAGCGGCCGGATGAGGCGAAAACCCGGAATGCGCTCGCCATGCAGGCTCGGGTCATAGGCCTGCGCCATCTTCACTTCCGCGACATCTTCGCCGTAGTCGAGCTTGACCAGGCACTTGGTGCCAGCCGGCGAGTCATAGCCTTCGGGAAGTCCCACCAGAAAGACACCCTTCTCGGGCATCATCACGCGGGCCACTTCGGGGATATCGCTCATTTCGCCTCCGTGCCGAATTCCACACGGTCAGTGAAGGCGAAAAGCACGGCGGCCTCGTTCATGTTTCGCTCAAATGAAGCCGCCAGGGCCTCAACGGCCTCGACATTGCGCAGAGCCTGGGCGCGCGAAAGCCGGGCCGCGCGTGCCGCCAACAGGGTTTTGTAGGGCGCATTGGCAAGGGGCGCCTCTTCTCCGGCACACCGAATCACAGCCAGATCGCGAAACCAGCTCAGCACCGACAGGCAGAAATCGGCGCGGAATTCGCGATAACGTGCGGCGACAAGCGCCTGGAACTGGTCCTTGGTCGTCTCCTCGCCGGCCGTCTCCTCCTCCGCGGCCCCCACTTCCTCCTTGACGAGCTCTTCGGCCTTTTCGCCAAGTTCCTTGAGCAGCTCCGCCAGCCGCATGGCCGCAGCGGCCTTCGCGGTAACGCCATTGAGACGCTCCGCCGAAAGAATCTTCAGCACGCGCGACTGCCAGGGGTCACGCAGACGGCGCCCGCCCATACGGGCCAGGTCAATCCGCTGGCAGCGGGAGACGATGGTCGGCAGAAGCTGTTCGCAGGAATCCGTGAGCAGCAGGAAGATGGTGTTGGGGGTGGGCTCCTCCAGCGTCTTCAGAAAGGCATTGGCCCCTTCCTTCTTCAGACGATCCGCGCCCACGATCACGCCCGCCTTCCAGCCCCCGGCAAAGGCCGTCTGCGTCATGGGGTCGACAATGCGGGTACGCATCGCCTCCACGGAAATCACGCGGCTTTTGAGTTCGGGCAACAGCCAATGGATGTCCGGATGCGCACGATCCCGCACCCGTTCTTCGCCGAAGAGCTTCTCAAGAACCCGATAGGCGAATTCCAGCGCCTCGCCGCGAATGTCGCCCACGACCAAATAGCCATGGGCGGCACGCCCTTCATCCAGGGCGCGTGAAACAAGCGTATAGGCCTCTTCGAGCTCCATCTTCCCTTAACCGATGGCACGGATGCGCTGTACGGCCAATGCGATGTCGCCGGCGCGGTCGTTGCCGGCTTCGCGCTCGACGGCGCCATAGCCCGTGAAGCCGATCTCGTCCAGCGCCTTCAGGAAGGCAGGCGCATTCACCTGGCCTTCGCCCCAGGGCACTTCCGCGCCCCACTCCCCGGGCTTGGCGGCATAATTGCCGTCCTTGTAGTGAAGATGCTTGATCCACGGCGCCAGCGTCTTGACGGCGGAGACAGGTTCGCCCATGCCGTAGAGGATGATGTTGGCGGGGTCCAGGTTGACGTAGATGCCCTCATGCTTGGAGAGGAACTCGGCAAGATGCTCGGGCTTCTCCTGTCCGGTCTCGAGGATGAGCTGCACGCCATTCTCGCCGCAGGTGTCGCGGATGAACGACACGCGATCGACGAACTTCGCCAGCAGCGCGGGGTCGCTCTCGTCCAGGAAGCCCGCATGCAGCATGAAATACGGCGCCTTCCATTCGGCGGAGAGCCTGATGGCCTTCACGATGAGGCCCTTGTTCTCCTCCCAGTGCGCATCCGGCATGATGCCGCCCGTCTGGCGGATGGTCTCGAGCGTCGTGTAGTCCTCATAGCGCGAGTTGAACATGGACGAGCAGAGCGTCCATTCGCCCGAGGCGAGCAGCGCCTCAACCTGCGCGCGCTGCACGTCAATGGGGTCAACGGCCTCGGAGCCGCCAGAAGTCTCGCCGGCCGCGCCCGGCACCACGGCGTTGGGGTCGATGAACGGCGTGAGGGCCAGCTGAATGTGGTCCACGCCGATCTTCTTCATCTCCGCCGCCACGTCCTTGACGGACTTGCGATAGCTCCAACTGCAAACCGAAACGTTCTTCATGCCTTCACCGCCTTTCCATTCTGCTTGGCGCTCTTCTTCTCCGCGTCGACAATCGCCACGGAATCACGTGCCTCCTTGGCGCAGAAAGGAGCTTCGCCCTTTCCGTTTGTCCAGGCCAGGAAAGCCTTGAGCTCGCGCATATAGCCATCTTCAGCCGAGAACTTCGGCGTAAAGGGCTTGCCCTTCTCGGGATAGACCAGGAACGCGTCCTTGCGGCGCGTGTCCAGCACAATGGTGGCCTTCTCGAAGACAAGACGCATATTGGCCTCGAAGACGAACGTGGGCGAGCATCCCCAATCGCCGATGCCCGTGACCACCTTGTCGTCGTAGAGGTAAGTCGTGGAGATGTGGTCCATCACCCCATCCGCCATCAGGTGCGCACGGCTGCAGACGGCCTTGGGCATGCCAAACCACCAATGGACGAGATCCGTGTCATGGATGTGGAGATCAAGCGCAACGCCGCCCGACTTGGATTCGTCGAGGAACCAGGACTTCCCGCCGCCCGCGCTCCAGCCCGGCGTCATCGAATAGCGGCCGAATTCCGCGGCCTTGACTTTCCCGTACTTGCCGGAGTCGATGACGTCCTTCACCCAGACGTGCTCGTTCTGGAAGCGGAGGCACTGGGCGATCATGAGCTTGCGCCCCGCCTTCTTCGCGGCGGTGAGCATCATGTCGCAGGTCTTGGCGTCAACGGCCATGGGCTTCTCGCAGAGGACGTCCTTGCCGGCCTTGAGCGCGGCGGCCGTCATGGTGGGGTGGAGCGGCGTAGGCAGCGTGATGTCCACGATGTCGACATCCGCCTCGGCCAGCATCTTGTCGAAGCTGTCGTAGATGGCGATGCCCGTGAAGTCCGTGGACTGGTCGGCGCACTTGCCGTTGCCCTGGACCTTGTTCGTCAGCTGGGCCAGGTTGGAATCGCAGATCGCCGCGACCTTCGCCCCCTTGATCTTCTTCCAATTCCCATAATGGGTGCGGCCCATGAAGCCAAACCCGACAATCGCGACTTTTTTCATTGCGGAGCTCCTTGTTGAGAGGATGTCTTATCGTTGAGATTGCGCAGACGCAGCTGCCCGCAGGCGGCATTGGCGTCCTTGCCGCGGCTACGGCGCAGCATCGTCTGGATATGCGCCTTCATAAGCACGTCGAGGAACGCAAGCTGGGTGGCTTCGGACGGCGTCTTCATGTCCGGCCGATGATCAACCGGAGAGAGAGGGATGAGGTTCACCTTGCACGACGGCAGACGCTTGAGGCGGCGCACCAGCTCCTCAGCGCAGGCGCGCGAATCGTTGAAGTCCTTGACCATCGTGTATTCAAAGGTGATCACCCGTCCGGTTTGGCGCGTGTAGGCGGCACAGGCATCCAGCAGCTCGTCGATGGGCCAGCGTTTGTTTACCGGCATCAGCTGCGAACGCAGCTCGTCGTTCGGCGCATGAAGCGAGACGGAAAGCTCGAACTGCAGCCCCTCGGCCGCGAGCTTTGCGAAGCCCGGCACGATGCCGCAGGTGGAAAGCGTGATGTGGCGCGCGCCCAGATTGGGGCCTTTCCCCGCATTGAGGATCTTGAGCGCCTTCAGCGTCTCGTCGTAGTTGGCGAACGGCTCGCCCATGCCCATCACCACCAGGTTGGTGAGGCAAAGCCCCGATCCCTGGCGCTTATTCTCCGGCGTGGCGAAGAGATGCTGCGCCGTCATCACCTCGCCGACGATTTCGTCTGCCGTGAGCGAACGCACGAGCCCCCGACTGCCGCTCGCGCAGAACGCACACCCCATGGCGCAGCCCACCTGCGAGGAGACGCACTGCGTGAGGCGCGTCAAGGCATTCTCGCCGGAGGCGGCCCTGCCATACGCGGGAATGACCACGGTCTCTATGCTGTTGCCGTCCTGAAGGCCCAGAAGCAGCTTCTCGGTGCCGTCCTCAGCCTTGGCGCGCTCCAGCACGGTGGGCGGCACAAGCGGAAACTCCGCCTTCAGCGTTTCGCGGAAATCCTTCGGCAGCGTGGTCGCTTGATCCCAGTCCCAGATGTAGTCGCGATAGAGCGCCTGCACAATCTGATCGCCGCGAAACGCGCGCAGACCACGGTCCTTGAGCAGCGGCTTCCACTCATCGGGATGGACACTCCAGGCGGGAATCATCGACGCAGCCCCCTCAAAATGAGATCAATGCGGTCCAGCACTTCCGTCTGCACCGCGTCGTCGGAAAGCGTCAGACGCATGACAGCCGATTCGAAGATGGCGTAGATGGTCTCGGTGACAACGTCCGCATTGACGTCCGCACGGAACTCGCCGCGATGCACACCCCACACGACGAGCGTGTGCAGCGTGCGCTTGAGGCCCATCGTGAAGCGCAGAATGCGGCGCGTCATGTCATAGCCGGCTCGGCGCTGCGTCATCACAAAGTCAATGATCACGCTCATGAACTCGCGGTTGTCGAACAGCATGGCGGTAACGGCACCGCAGATGCGCATCAGCCGCATGTAGGCCGTCGTCTCGCTTCGGACGATCTCGGAATGCTTGGCGGCGATGCGCCCGATGAGCTCGGAAATGGCGTTGGCGAAGATCTGCCGCTTGTCGCGGAAATAGCGATACAGCACGGTGCGGGAGACACCGCAGTTGGCCGCCAACATCTGAAACGTGACGTCCTGATACCCAACACGCGCGAAGAGCCTGATGGCCTTCGCGATGACGGCTTGCTTGCGGGCGCGATGGTCTACCGAGAAGTTTGCCATATCATCCCCGCCTGGTCTGTAAATTACGTCTGTTCACTGCCGACATTATACCAAAAGCGCCCCATCAGGTAAAGCGGCACGCAGTTCCAAGCGAGGCGCTCAGTATTCGTCCTGCAGCAGCTGTCGCACAGAGCTGAAGTCAAATGGCGGCAGGCCATAGAGATAGTGGTTTTCCATTTTATCCCCCGCCAGTTCGCTTTCCAGACGAAAGACGCCTTGCCCTTCCCACGGCAGCTCCCCCAGCTCCGCCACGCCATTGGCGGGTACGGTGAAGGTCTTTTCGAAGACGACACGGCCCGAAGCCTTGTCGGTAATGCGTGTGGTGCCAGCGATGGGCTGGCGCCTGTCATTGACGGCAAAAACTTTGTGATCGTCACGCACAATCACCACCGCATCGTGCGAACACTTGCGAATGGCGCCATAGGCGCGTTTGCGTCCGAAATAGTAGTCGACAACGCCATCCGAGAGAATGGGCCAGCCATCGCGCAGATTCCACCAGAGCAAGCCCCATGTGCGGCCTTTGCGTGTACGCGAAAGCTCGATCCAGGTCTTGAGTGCCTCGGCCTGCACAATCTGCGAGGCTTCGGCGAAATCCTCAAGTCCCTCCGGGCAGACGCCAAACAGGTTGGCCGTCTGGCGTGACATGAGCGCATTGCGTCCATGGGCCATGGGAAGCTGCTCGGGCCAGGAGATGGTGGATTTGCACGACCATTCGTCGTTGAAGTGGTTCTTGTCCGATTTATCGGGCCAGGGATAGAGTCCCCCGGGGGTCATCATACGGCGCAGGGACTCGGGATTCGTGCAGCCATGGTATCCCGTTTCGCTGACGAACGTAGGCGCCGCCTTCATCCAGAAGTCACCCTTGTAGTACATGGCGCGCGGCCCCCAAAGATGATCCTGCGAAAGCGGGTCACCAGTACGCGTCTGCGCATTCCAGAGCGGCGACGAGGGCAGATAGGACGTGAGCGGGTCGAAATCGCGCAATACGCGCGGCAGAACTTCGCGGCTGATGCGATCCCTGGCCGGATCCGGCGCGCGTTCCCGCCACAAGGCCCCCACGGAGCGGTCCTGTTCGTTGTTGCCGCACCACAACGCCAGACACGGATGCGAACGAAGACGCAGAACGATGGCCCGGGCCTCTTCACTGATGGCCGCCGCAAAGCGGTCATTCTGCTCCGGCTCGACATTCCCCATCATGAAGTCCTGCCAAACGCAAATGCCGTTGGCGTCGCAGAAATCGTAGAAGGACTCGGTCTCGTAGACACCGCCGCCCCACACGCGCACCATGTTGCAGTTGAGGTCCTTCAGCATCTCCAGGCATTTGGGCAAGAACTGCGCGTCACGTCCGTGGAGTGCGCTCATGGGCGACCAATCCGTGCCATGCATGTAAATGGGTTCGCCATTGACCACAAACCGGAACGTGCCCGGATGGGCCTCGTCGATGTAGTCCGCGCGCTCGAGTATGATGCTGCGCAACCCGATGCGGCGCGCATTGCGCGCAAGAACCTGCCCCTTCTCGTCCACCAGTTCGGCCACCGCATCGTAGAGCGGCTGTGCGCCCGCCGAACGCGGCCACCAGAGTTCGGCGTCATTCACGGTGAAGGAGTCGCGCGTCTGAAGATAACGAAGCGTATATTCCTTGGCGAAGGCCGTCTGCCCCTTGCGCGACAGGGAAAGGCGAAGTCGGGCCGAATGAAGGCGCGACCAGGGGACCAGAACCTGGCAGTCGACGCGCACGAACGCCGTCCTGGCCTTGGGGTCCGTCCGCACCACCATCCAGTGGACATCCCCAAAGCGCTCGGGCGACACCACGTCCAGGCACACATCCCGCCAGATGCCGGAAGAGACCAGACGCGGCATGATATCCCAGCCAAACATGTGCTGGGCCTTTCGGATACCCTCCACATCCGTACCGCCTACCCGACTGCGTCCCAGCACCGGCAGCAGATCGCGGCCCAGCGGGCTGGCGATGTGCACGACCAGCTCATTCTCCGGCTGCAGCTGATCGGTGACATCGAACACATGGGGAATGTACATGTTGGCGCTCGTGCCGATCACTTTGCCGTTGAGGCTGTAGGTGGCACGCGTGTCGACGCCCTCAAAGCGCAGCTGGGCCCTTTCACCCATCGCCAGTTCAGGCGCCTTAAATGTGCGGCTATAGCGCCATTCATACGCCTCATAGCGAAAGACGGTGAACACGTTGGTACCGACTTCCAGGTTGGGGATGAGCCCTGCGGCGTACAGGGCGTCATGCGTATCACCGGGGACCTGAGCCGGAATCTGCCGCCAGTCCCCGCCTTCCTGCTGGGGGCGGAACTCGAGTTTCCACGTTCCGTTTAGGGAGGCGGCAAAGGCAAGGAACGGCGTTGCCGCCAAGAATATGCCAACCCGCCAACATCTAGGTATACGCATGATGAGCCTTGTCTTAGCCGATTTTGACGAGATCGTAGGCGCTGGTGCCCAGGCCGATGCGTTCGCCTTCGGCAATGGCGTCGTGCCAGTTCGTGCCGGGGTGCATGGCGCTGAATATGTCCCCCTTCACGTCCTTGCCCGCCAGACAGCAGCCGGGCATGAGCGGTGCGGCGTTGCAGAGGTCGGCGGCGGCCTGGTCCAGCGCGACCGGATCCGAAGAGGCGGCGATGCCGATATCCGGCACAAGCGGCACATCGTTCATGGCATGGCAGTCGCAATGCGGCGACACGTCACAGATGAAATTGATGTGGAAGGTCGGCTTGCCGAGGCAGGCTGCGGCGGCGTATTCGGCGATGCGGCCGTGCATGGCCCGACAAGGCTCGCCATAATCGCTCAGAATGGCGTCCTTGACGCAGGCCCCGAGACAGCGCCCGCACCCCACGCATTTCGCCGGATCGATGTTGACCTTCCCCTTCACCAGCGTGCAGGCGCCATGCGCGCATTCGCGCGTGCATTTGCCGCAGCCCACGCAACGGGAGATGTCCGTTTCAGGATGCACGGATGAGTGCATCGCCTTCTTGCCCGCACGCGACCCGCACCCCATGCCAAGATTCTTCAGTGCACCGCCGATGCCCGCCATTTCATGGCACTTGAAATGCGACAGTGAAATCAGGATATCGGCGTCGACGATGGCGCGCGCAATGTAGGCCTCCTTGGCGTATTTGGCGTTCGGCACCGTAATCGCGACATCGTCCGTGCCCTTGAGGCCATCCGCGATAATGACAGGCGCACCAACCGTAAGCGGCGTGAAGCCGTTCTCCCACGCCGTCTCAAGATGCTCCAGCGCATGTTTGCGCCTGCCCACATAGAGCGTGTTGGCGTCCGTGAGGAACGGATGGCCGCCACGATCCTTGATGAAGTCCACCAGCGTGCGCGCCCAATTGGGACGCAGATAGGCCAGGCACCCCGGTTCGCCGAAATGCAGCTTGATGGCCACAAACTTGTCGGCGAAATCCAGTTTCCCCAGTCCAGCGGTTTTCAGCAGTCTGGCGAACTTGGCCTGCAGATTCTCCTCGTCGGTGCAGCGGAAGGATGCGAAATGGACTTTTGATCTTTTCATGGTATGTTCCTCGATTCAGATCGCAGCCGCCATCAGCATGCCCAAGGCATGCACAACGGCCTGTTCGCGCACGCGGGCGCGATCCCCCTGGAAAATGGCCTTTTCGGTGCGCACACCATCTGGGGTGGCCAAGCCAAACCAGACAAGGCCAACAGGCTTCTCGTCACTGCCGCCATCCGGTCCGGCAATTCCAGTGAGGGCCACGGCCAGATCCACCTGCAGCAGTCGTCGGGCCCCTTCCGCCATCTGCGCCGCCGTTTCCGATGAGACGGCGCCAACCGTGGCCAGGGTTTCCCGCGAGACGCCAAGCACCTTCTCCTTGACCTCATTGGCATAGCTGATTACGCCCCCGGCAAAGACGGCGCTGGATCCGGGTATGGCGGTGATCGCGCTGCCCACGCCGCCGCCCGTGCAGCTTTCGGCCGTGGCGCAGGTGAGGCCCTTGGCCGACAGAAGTTCGACGAGATTCTGGGCGATGGACATGAAGCCTCCCTTAAACTGATGTGCGAATGGCGACAATGCGCAGCTCGACATGCGGCAGTTCCGTTCCGTAATCGGAAGAGGTCAGCGTGAAAAGCACATCATATCGCATGGCGGCGTGAGCCCGTATGATCTCGGCATCAGCCCCATGGCCCCACCATACGGCACGCGGAACATTGCGTCCCGCGAATGAAAACGAGGCGTGGCGGCCATCCATGCCCATGGGACGCGCATCGGAGAAATAAACCCCCTTGAGTCCAAACACCGGCTCGGGGTTCGCCTCGCCAAAAGGCTCCAGGCGCTTGATGTCCTCAACGAGGGCCATCGTGAGCTCATTGCGCTCAATCCAGCCATCAAATGAGATGGCGGCCGCATCCTGCGCAACGGCCTTGTGGGCGGCACAAGCAGCCGTGAACAAGCGCTGAAAGTCATCCAGCCTCCCGTCCTTGACGGTGAAGCCACCCGCCGCAGCATGTCCGCCATAGCGCACAAGGGTTTCGGAGGCCGCGTCCAGCGCCTCCCGCACATTGTACCCCTCTGGCGCACGGCAGCTGCCGTGATCGCCAACCACGACGGCCACGGGCATGTGCGCATCCTCCAGAAGACGAGACGCCACAATGCCGGCAATGCCCGAATGCCAGGGCGGCGCACCTTCAGGCCTGCGCGATTCGGCGACAACCACCGCCTCAAGGCCCTCAAAGGACGGCACCTGAGCACGCGCCTCCTTGTCCATGCGCGCTTCCTCGGTCTTGCGCTCGGCATTCTTGGCATCGATCTCAACCGCCAGTAGCCGCGCCGCTTCGCGATCACCCGTCATCAGCAGATCATACGCCAGACGGGCGGAGGCCATGCGACCGGCGGCATTCAGGCGGGGAGCAAGCTGAAACGCGAAGTCACGCGCGACAAGCGTATCCGCCTTGCGGGCCGCATGATCCAGAAGTTCCCTCAGGCCAATCGGGGCGCACGCGCGGAACGAAGCCACCGCCGCCGCGACCAGAATGCGGTTCTGCCCACGCAGGGGCATAAGGTCCGCAACGGTCGCCAAGCCGGCCAGGACGATCAGCGGCCCCGCAAGCCGCTCGTTCTTCTCCAGCAGTCCCTTCTCTTCGGCTTCATGCCGCAGGACGCCGACCAGCGCATTCGCGAGGAAGAACGCCACACCGGCACCACACAAATCCTCATACCCAGGCGCCGTCTGGACCTTGGGGTCGATCAGGGCATCTGCCTGCGGAATGGGCGGCGCCCCATCGGGCGTCAGCGGTGCAGGCGGCAAGTGATGGTCCGTCACCACGACCGCGATGCCTTCCGCGCGCAGCTGCGCCACTTCATCGGCCGCGGTGATGCCATTGTCCACCGTGATGACAAGCGCCAGGTCTGGATGCTCGCGATGCAGACGCTCCAGCGACGCGCCTGTCATGCCATAGCCTTCACCAAAGCGTTCCGGGATGAAGGCATCGGCGTTCCCGCCGAGTTTCTTCAAGGTGGAGACCAAGATGGCCGAAGCGCATACGCCATCCGCGTCATAGTCGCCGAACACCACGATCTTTCGTCCCGTGCGGACGAATGGCGCAATGACGGCAACGGCTTCTGCGACACCCGGCAGACAGTCCGCAGAAGCCAGATTCCTCAACGAAGGCTCAAAGAAGAAATCGAGACCTTCGGGAAAGATTCCGCGGGAGGCCAATAGCCGAGCAAGAGTAGGCGAAACGCCAGCCCGCTCCAACGCCGCCACCGCGGCGGGATCAAAGGGGCGTTCACGCCAGGCTACTGTACCTCCCACGCGGATTCCTCAGATGCCCAGCTTGTCCTTCGTGCTGATCACGCACTTGACTTCCGCCTCAACCGCCAAGGTGTCGCCAACATAGCCCTTGAGGCCGAAGATGCCGAGCTTGGACATGATGCGGAGATTGGTCGCCACGGTATAGAGCGTATCGCCAGGGCGCACAGGACGACGGAACCGCACCTTGTCCACGGCGGCGAGGAGAAACGCGGCGTTACCGGCCGGGGCGATATTGCGTTCCACAACCGCACACCCGGCCACCTGGGCCATCGCCTCGATGAGCACCACGCCCGGCACGACGGGGAAGAACGGGAAATGGCCTTCGAAGAAGGCATTGACCGTCTTGCCCTCGATGGCCGTGTCCTTGTCCGTGAACGTATAGCGCCCAAGGCAGCCCGTCTCGTCGCACGAGATCAGCTCATCCACGAAAAGGAACGGATCGCGATGCGGCAGAAGCTCAAGCCCGGTCTTGTGGACTTCCTGTTTGAACTGCGGAAACTCCATGATTATCTCCTTCTGGACTTAGGCCTTCTTGAAGACGAGCACACCATTGTGGCCGCCAAAGCCAAGCGAGGTGGAAAGCGCCACCTTGATGTCGCGCGCCACACCCTGGTTGGGGGTGTAGTTGAGATCAAGAGGAACTTCACCCTTCTCGACATCCACGTTGAGGTCGGGATTCTCGTAGTTGATGGTGGGCGGGCAGAAGCCCTCCTTGATGGCCAGCGCGCAGAAAGCAGCCTCGACGGCGCCAGTGCCGCCGAGCAGATGGCCCGTCATGGACTTGGTGGAGGACACGTTGATCTTCTTGGCCTGTTCGTCGCCGAAGATGACCTTGAAGGCCTTGGTCTCCATCTGGTCGTTCAGGTGCGTGGAAGTGCCATGCGCATTGATGTAGTCAACCGTGGTGAGATCCGAGACGTCGGCATCGGCCAAGGCAATCTTGATCGCCTTGATGGCGCCTTCGGCCGAAGGATCGGGAGCGGTGATGTGGTAGGCGTCACAGGTGGCGCCATATCCGGCCAGCTCGCAGTAGATGTTGGCATTGCGCGCCTTGGCATGCTCCTCGGATTCGAGGATGAGCACCGCCGAGCCCTCGCCCATGACAAAACCGTCGCGATCCGCATTGAACGGGCGGCAGGCCTTCTCGGGCGTCTCGTTGAACTTGGTCGAGAGCGCCTTCATCTTCATGAAGCCACCCACGCAGAACTCAAGGATGGCCGCCTCAGTGCCGCCGGCGATCATGACGTCGGCGCGACCGGCGCGGATCATGTCCAGCGCAAAACCGAGGGAGTCCGTGGAGGAGGCGCACGCCGTCACCACCACCTGCGACGGGCCCTTGGCGCCCAGCGCAATGGCGACGTTGCCGGCCGCCTCGTTCGGAATGAGCTCCGGCACCGCAAGCGGAGACAGGCGGTCGGGGCCGCGGTCGAAAAGCGTCTTGTAGGCGTCGCCCGTGACGTCAAGGCCACCCACGCCATTGCCGATCAAGGTGCCGACGCGGTCCATGTCCGGCTTGTTCTCTTCGGTGTAGCCAGCATCACGCCAGGCCTCAACCGCCGCTGCCACGGCGTAGCGGGTGAACTGGGCCATGTGACGCGCGGCCTTGCGGTCCAGGAGTCCGTTGGCTTCGGCGTAGGCATCGAAGTCCTTCACTTCGCCGGCGACCTGGCTGGTGCACCGCGAGCAGTCGAACTTCGTGATGCGGCCAATGCCGGTCTTGCCGGCCTTAACGGCGGCCCAGGAGGCCTCTTTGCCATTTCCGCATGCGGTGACCATACCGATGCCCGTGACGACTACTTTTGTCTTGCTCATTGGTTTTCTCCTTAAATTAAATTTGCTTAAGTGTGGAACGGAAAGTTACAGGTAGGGCCACTGCAGATAGGTACCGGCGTAGGTCAGGCCTGAGCCGAAACCACAAAGCACGATCTTCATGCCGTCCGAAAGCACGCCCTTGCGAACGGCCTCGTCCAGGGCGATGGGGATGGATGCCGCCGACGTGTTGCCGGTGGTGTCCAGATTGAGATAGAACTTCTCCAGCGGCAACTTCATGCGGCGTGCCACGGCCTCGATGATGCGCCCGTTCGCCTGATGCGCGAAGACGCGGTCGAGGTCAGCCGGCGTCGTGCCGAGCTTATCGCACAGCTGATTGGTGACTTGCGACAGCGAACGGACGGCAAAGGCAAAGACGTCATGCCCCTGCAGCACCAGATAGGGAATCGGAATGGTTCCGGCCGGCGCGGGGAGGCGCGTGCCGCCATCGCGGTAGATGAAGCCGGCGCCCTTGCCGTCAGCCCAAAGCACCGTATGTGCCTCGGGCGCGTCAGTGGCCGCCGGGTCATCGCCAAGCACCACGGCGCCAGCGCCGTCGCCAAAGAGGATGCAGCTGGCGCGGTCACGCCAGTCCACAACGCGCGACAGCGTCTCCGCGCCAATCACCAGGGCCTTGCGGTCGGGATTCATCTTCACCCAGCCGCGCGCCTGATCAAGCGCATAGACAAATCCCGCACAGGCGGCCTGCAGATCGTAGGCACCAGTCGCAGGGCACTCGAGAAGCGCCTGCACCAAACAGGCCGTGGAGGGAAACGTATTGTAGTCGGGCGAGGACGTCGCGACGACGATCAGACCGATCTCCTCGGGCGTCACGCCCGCGGCGTCCATCGCCGCACGCCCAGCCTTCGCCGCCATCGTCGACGTGCACTCGCCCTCTTCGGCCACATGACGGGAATGGATGCCCGTATGGGAATAGATCCACTCGTCGGAAGTGTCCAACGTCTTGGCGAGATCGTCATTGGTGACGACCTTGGGCGGAAGATAGCTTCCTGTTCCGAGTATTTTTACTGCCATTGCTTTTCCTTGAAGATCAATCGGTCAATTGGCCGTGAAGAAGGTCTGTATGGTCTCGAAGTCAGGCACCTTTTCCAGGAGGAATCGTCTGCAGCGGTCATACAGCTCAAGCGCCGTGTCGGTCGAACACGCCGCAAGGACCTCTGCCGCCAGGATTTTCGCCTCCGCCAAAGTGACGCCCCGCAGCACCTTCTTGATGACCGGCACGCAACTTGGGCTCATGGAGAGCACCTTGACGCCCAAGCCCACCCAAAGGACAGCCAAAACGGGATCCGAGGCCGACTCGCCGCAGACGCAGGTGTAGATGCCCCCTTCGCGCGAGAGGCGACAGGTCATCTCCACGAGCCGGATGACCGAAGGATCCGAGGCATGGGAGAGATAGGCCACCTGCTCATTGCCGCGGTCTGCGGCCAGCGTGTACTGCACGAGGTCATTCGTGCCCATCGAGAAGAAGTCGACTTCGCGCGCCAGCTGATCGGCGCAGAGCGCGGCGGCAGGCGTCTCCACCATCGCCCCGCGCATGATGTGCTCGTCGAAAGCAAGGCCCTCGGCACGCAGCGCGGTCTTGACCTGCTCCAGCTCGCGGTTGCACTCGCGAAGCTCGGCGAGCGTGGCGATCATGGGGAACATGATCGCGGCTTTCCCGAACGCGCTGGCACGGAGAATGGCCCTAAGCTGCGTGCGGAAGACGCTGCGATGACTCAGCAACCAACGAACCGATCTGTTGCCTAGAAATGGATTGGCCTCAATGGTCTTGACGCCACGCATCAGTTTGTCGCCGCCAAGATCCAGACAGCGGAACGTGATACGGGCTTCAGGCCCCATCACGGGCAGCGCCGCCTTGACGGCCTCGGCATAAGCCTCGAACTGTTCCTCCTCCGTGGGTTCATGATCGGATCCCAGCCAGAGGTATTCTGTGCGGTAGAGCCCGACGCCTTGTGCGCCAAACGCCGCGAGCGAGGCAAACGGTACGCCAGGCTGAATGTTTGCAACAATCTTCAGCGGCGTGCCATCCTTCATGGCGCCGGGCTTCTGCTTGTCTTCGTCAACAAGGGCCTGAAGCTCTTTTTCGCGTCGCGTCAGACGCTCAAAGTCGGCAATGGTCTCGGCATCGGGATTGACGGTTATCGATCCATTAGACCCGTCCAGCAACACCATGTCGCCGGGCCGCACACGTCGGGTGACGTCACCCAGCCCCACAACAGCAGGAATGCCGAGTGCGCGCGCCAACAGCGCCACATGCGATGTGGCCGAGCCACGATCGGTGGCAATGCCCAACACGAGCTCGCGTGGCAGCATTACCGTTTCCGACGGTGTGAGATCGTCAGCCACAATCACCACAGGCGAGGTGATGGCGGAGAGTGCCGTTTCTTCGCACCCCAACAGAATACGCAGGATGCGACGTTCGATGTCATCCAGGTCGCGAATGCGCTCCCGCAGATATGGATCGTCCATCTGACCAAACATCTCACGAAAACGCCCAACCACCCGGTGAATGGCTGCCTCGGCATTGATGTGATCCTCGCGGATGGCCTTGATGACCTGGTCGACGATCAGAGCATCATCCAGAATGGCCAGATGATTGTCGAAGATGTTGGCTTCTGTGGAGATCTCCCCCACATGTTCCGCAAGCGCCTTGATCTGGCGACGCGTTTCATCTCTTGCGACATGATAGCGGTTGAACTCGGCCGCAGCCTTCTCGGCCGGCACTTCGTATTCGGGAACGGCCAAGTCCCTGTCTCCCACATTCAGGAAGACAGGACCCGACACGAACCCGCGCGAAGTCGCGAGTCCCGCCAATGTCGCCATGCGATGGTCTTTTATGGACGCGTCACTGCTCATCCGGAATGTCAAACTTCCTCGCGGCCAGCGCCTCGAGTTCGTCCAGCACTTCCTTGGCTTCGGGGCCGGTGGCGCTCACCTTCAGCACCGTGCCGTGCACGGCCTCGAGCGTCATAAGCGCCATGATGGACTTTCCGCTGACGACATTGCCGTCCTTCTCCACCTCGACGTCCGCGTCATAGCGCGAGGCGATCTTGGCGAAGAGACCAGCCGGCCTGACGTGCAGACCGTATTTGTTGACCAGCGTAATTTCGCGTGTTTCCTTCTGTTCGGGCATTTGTTTGTTCTCCCTAGTTGCCGCGGGCAGTCGCGTGCGCGCACAGGCGCGCATCAAGATCCCTTACGGCGTCGTGGCCGGAGGCCCGCAGTTTCTGCTGCTGTGCCGCCGTCTCCACAAGATTCACGAGGTCCCGTCCCGCAGAGACGGGGATGACGACCTGGGGCACCTCAACGCCGAGGATCGTGCGCATGTTGCGATCCTCCCCCACACGGTCGATTTCTCCCGACACGTCCTCGATTCTGCGGAACGTGATGACCAAATCAAGCTTCTTCTCTCCGCGCACGGCCGTAACGCCGAAGATGCTGGGCACATGAATGATGCCAATGCCGCGGATTTCCATGTAGTTGCGCGTAACCTCGGAAGCGGAGGCATAGAGCACATTCTCCGCCATGTCACGGCGCAGGCAGGTGAGGTCGTCTGCCACAAGCGCGTTTCCGTGCTTGATGAGACCCAATGCGGTCTCGCTCTTGCCAAGCCCCGGCGCCCCTTCCATCATGACGCCAAGTCCGGCCACCTCCACCGTGGTGGCGTAGAGCTTTGCCTTGGGGGCCAACAGCGTCTCAAGGACGAAAGTTGCCAGGTGGAAGAAAATGCGCGTCTCAAGATCGGTGGCGATCACCGCGGCGCCCGCGCTGCGGGCGATGTCGAGCACCTCCTCGGGGAGGTCGAATCCGCAGGTGAAGATCAGGCAATAGGCCTGCCGGTCGAACAGCGCCTTCACGCGCGCGCGCCTTTCGCCCACCGACAGACTCTCGAGATACGAACGTTCGGCCATGCCCATCACCTGCAGCCGCGGCCACGCAAAATGGCCGTAGAAGCCTGTGAGGGCAAGGCCTGGTCGATTGCACATGGGCTCGACCACCTCATGCTCAAGGCCAACATCCACCACGACCTTCATGTGAAGGCGTTCGGACCCTGCCGCGACGAAGTCGCGCACGGTGAACCGACTTGGCTTGGCGGTCTCGTTGGCGATGATCTCACCCATGTTCGGCTACCCTTAGTTGCGGGGCGAACCGGCGCGCGCCGCGCGCACATTGCCCTTGCGGGCCTTCACGCGCATCTTGAGCAGCTGGCGCTCGGCGCGTGCAGCCGCGGCGTCAATCACGCTCTTGGCGGACTCGCTGAACTCCTTCGCGCCCACGGCGACTTCGCCGAGACGGTTGGCGACGACTTCCGCCATGTACATGTGCTTCTTGACGTCGATGTCGATCACGATGTTGATCTTCGTGACCTTCGGGAAAGCGGCCTGGAGCTTCTCCATTCTCTGCTGCGCATATTCCTTCATCGACTCAATTTTCACGTCGCTGTGGCGCATGGTGACTTCAATGGACATGTTATGCCTCCTTGTTTTTGCTTGTTTGTTTCTGACTACATTCTGAAATCTTCGCCGAGGTAGAGCCGTCTGGCCTCTTCGTCGTTCACCAGATGCTCGCTCGTGCCTTCCGACAGCAGGCGACCGTTGTACACGAGATAGGCGCGGTCCACAACCGACAGCGTCTCGCGCACGTTGTGGTCGGTGATGATCACACCAAGGCCCTGCCCCGCCAGTTTGCGGACGATATCCTGGATCTCGTTGACCGAAAGCGGGTCGACGCCAGCGAAGGGCTCGTCCAGCATGAGAATCGACGGCTTGCGCACGAGCGCACGGGCGATCTCCAGCTTACGGCGCTCGCCGCCGGACAACGTGTAGGCCGGCTGCTTGGCCACCTTCATGAGATCAAACGTCGCCAGCAGTTCCTCGCAGCGCGCCTTCCGCTGACGCCGCGGCAGGTCGATCGTCTCGAGAATCGCCATCACGTTGTTCCACACGCTCAGCTTGCGGAAGATCGAGGCCTCCTGCGCCAGATAGCCCAGGCCATGACGCGCCCGCATGAACACCGGCAGATGGGTGAGATCGTGCCCGCGGAACGTCACAGAGCCCTCATTCGGCTTCACCAGACCGACGATCATGTAGAACGTGGTTGTCTTGCCTGCGCCATTGGGCCCCAGCAGGCCTACGATCTCGCCGCAGCGCACCTCCATGTTCATGCCGTTGACGACCGTACGGTCACCATATACCTTGACCAGATTTTTGGCCACAAGGTCAGCGGGCCGCGCGGCTGCGGCCTGCTTCTCGGCCGCCAGAGCGGCCATCTCCTTCATCACCAGATCGTCCATGGTTTGCCTCGTCACTTCTTCAGGGCATCCAACGGGCTGCCGCCTTTTCCCTTGCCCAGGGCCGCGCCGGAAAGCACGGGCTTTTCAATCTCAATCTGCTGCGAGATGGTCCAGAAGGTAATCTTCTCGCCATACTGCGGCGTCTTGCTTTGCTGAGGATCGAGAATCCACGGCGTGATCGCGTCACTGCCGTACATCACGATCTTGCCCGTGCTCTTGGCGTACGTCGCACGCGCGCAGAAGGCCGAGCGCTGGTCGTTCGTGATGGAGACGTTGCCGATTGCGACCAGACGCTTGAGTGCCGTGCTGCCGCCGCCCAGCCCGGCGATGCCGCTCTTCTCGGCCTTGCCGACCTTTTCGGCTTTCTTGGACTTCTTCTCGCCCTCGGCCTTGGTGACGGCATTCGTCTCCAGGAACACGAAGAGGCGATCCGCATGCATCTGGTACTGCTCATCGTCCACGTACACATTTCGGTCGAAGAGGATGACACCTTCCTTGCGGTCAAAGTCCATCCGATCGGCGGTAATCACCGCGTCGCGTCCCGTAAGCTCCTTCTTGGGCGCCTGTGCGGCATCCTTGCCGGCCTTGGCGTCCTTGCTGGCCTTCTTCGTCACCGTGGCGGCGGGCTGGCGGTCTGGCGCATAGTCCGGCGTCTCGATCGTGGGCGGCGGCACGTTGGTGATGGCATCCAGCTTCTGCGCGACCGCCAACGCTGCAGCGCGCTCATTCTCCGCGCGCCTTTCGGCGGCGCGCATCTCGGCCTCGGCCCGTTCGCGGGCCTTGCGCTCATCCAGTGCCTGACGCGCCACGCCATCCACCTGTGAAGCCACTTCCTCGCGCGCCGTCTCCGCCGCTGCCGCTTTCTTCTCCGCCACTGCAGCCTTCGTTTCGGCGGCCTTGAGCTTGGCCTCGGCCAGACGACGCGCCT
Organism: Kiritimatiellia bacterium; assembly: GCA_024405395.1. Lineage (GTDB taxonomy): Bacteria > Verrucomicrobiota > Kiritimatiellia > RFP12 > UBA1067 > RGIG6720. The sequence goes on from JAKSOW010000013.1 coordinate 41,766, forward strand.
CCTCCGCCTTGGCCAGCTCGGCCTTCATGCGCTGCATTTCGGCTTCCGCCTGCGCACGCGCGGCCTTTTCCTCAACGGCCTTCTTCTCTGCGGCGCCACGCGCCTCCTCCGCCGTCACGCGCGCCGAACGCTCCACCACCGCATCACGTACGGCCTGGTTACGCTGCTCCTCAAGAGCCTTCTTCTCGCTGTCGTCGAGGCGCGTGTCCGTCACCACGTTCGTCAAGACGACGATGTCCGTCTGCGTGACGACATTCGTCTGCACCACGATGTCGGTCTGCGTCACCACATTCGTCTGGGTGACAACGTCAGTCACGACGTTCGTCTGAACCACGATGTCGGTCACGACATTCGTCTCGACCACGACAACGCGCGACGGTTCGGCGACAGCCTTCGGTACAGGTGCAGATGCTGGCACAGACGCAGATGCGGGCGTAGCCGCCTTTGCGGCCGCCGGGCGGCGCAGCATCACGCTGTCGGGATTCATCAGATCCGACAAATCGACCGCCGGCACCGCCAGCGACGAGAGCGCGACAACAAGCAAGAGATGGAACTTCGGCATGCTCACAAGATGCTCCTGGGATCGGTCTTCAGGCCCTTGGACCTGATTGTGGACTGCGAAAAGATTTTGATGAACTCACGGTTGAAGGAAAAATAGATGCCGCGTCCGGACACCGTGGTGTCGCCGTAGCACAGCTTCGCGCTGCCTTGCACCCAGCCAGTTCTCGCATTGCGGTCGACCACACAATTGTCGGCCTCCAGCGTATTCTTGACGGCGCCCTTGCGGTCATATTCCTCCACGCGCACACCCTCGCCCCAGATGAGGCCGGTGTCCAGGAAAAGCTGTGCGCGCCTGGCTTTCAGGCGGCTCTTCACGGTGCCATCGGGATGGTTCTCCAGCGGAAACGTGACATTCTCGGCAGGCTGCAGCAGATGGGCCAGGCAGTTGGTGTAGGCGCTCTGGAGGCGCAGAGCGTCGGAGTCGTCATTGCGTTCCTCCAGCCATAACTGACTGGAGAACGCCCACGCGTTCACGCCTGCGATTGCCGCACCTATGGCCACCAACAACCTCAAAAGAAACTCCCCTATTTCACCAGACCGTCAATCGCAACGAGCTTCTGCCAAAGCCCCTTGACTTCTTTGAAGGCCAGCGCATTCGCCCCGTCCGACAGTGCCTTGGCAGGATTGCGGTGCGTCTCCATGAAGACGCCGTCCACCCCCGTGGCCACAGCCGCCCGCGCCAACGCCGGCGCATACTTGCCATCGCCGCCAGATCCTTTGCCCAATCCGCCGGGGCGCTGGACGGAATGCGTGGCGTCGAATACGACAGGATAGCCCAACTCGCGCATGATGAGCAGCGAGCGCATGTCAGCCACCAGATTCCGATACCCGAAGCTTGCGCCACGTTCGCACAACACGATACGTCTGTTCCCGGTGGACTCGATCTTCTTGATCACGTTGACCATGTCCTCCGGCGCCATGAACTGGCCCTTTTTGACGTTGATCACGGCCCCCGTCTCACCCGCGGCCACAACCAAGTCGGTCTGGCGTGCCAGGAAAGCCGGAATCTGCAGCACATCACACACTTCGGCGACGCGCGCGCACTGCCAGGGTTCATGCACGTCCGTCAACACGGGCACGTTGAACGTCTCACGGATTTCGGCCAGGATATCCAAGCCCTTCTCAAGCCCCGGACCGCGGAAGGAATCGACGCTCGTGCGATTGGCCTTGTCGAAGCTGGCCTTGAAGATGTACGGTACCTTAAGCTCGGCGGCTACGGCCACCAGCCTCTTGGCCAAATCAAGTGCCATCGCGCGTGATTCGATCACGCACGGTCCGGCGATGAAGACAAGCTGGCCATCGCCAAAGGCGATGCCCTTATCAACTTCAACTTTCCGCACTTTCATTCCGATACATCTCTCCTGCACAAATTGGTGGACCCGCCGGG